>DASXQO010000103.1:0-5123 GCA_036507115.1 Candidatus Eiseniibacteriota bacterium
GCCCGTGATCAAAGAGCATCCTCAATACGGAAACCGAATCCCGCCCGAAGAGCTGGAATTCCTGGTCCAGAATCAGCAACGGCATCCGCACCCGCGGGGTGGCCGCCCGCAGGCCCCGCCGCACCGCGGTCCGCGCCCGCACGAGCGCCCCGTAGGACGCGAGGAACGAAGGCACGATCGTCCCCGGAGGCTGAACCGGGTCGGAGTCCAGAGCGCCGGGGAAGGGCCTCCGCGACCCGCGCCGGTTCCGGAAGAGTCACCGATCGCGCGTTTCATGAAGACGCTCAATTCGTATCAGGAATCCGCGGCCCTGTTCGCCGCGCACTCGCTCGGCGTGTTCGCCACGATCCATGCAAAGCCCCAGGTCGCCGAAGACGTCGCGCGTCGCTGCAACGGCGATCCACGTGGGATCGAGCGCCTCCTGAACTCGCTCGTCGGGCTCGGTCTGCTCCACAAGCACGGGGCGACCTACGTGCTCCCGCGCGAGCTCGCTCCGTACGTGGTGCCCGGTGTCGATGGCGACGCGACCGGGATGCTGGATCTCTCTGCCGATCTCTACAGCACGTGGCGCGATCTCGCCCGCGGCGTGAAAGAAGGAGTCCCGCTCCACAGGCTCTCGAGCGATGCGCTCCTGGGGGGCGATCCGCTCAAGGTCCGGAGCTACATCCGCGCGGTCCACACGAACAGCCGCCAGGCCGCCCGGCGCGTGGTCGAGATGGCGCCGTTGCTTCCCGGATCGACCCTGCTGGACGTGGCGGGCGGGTCGGGCATCTTCGGCGCGGAATACGCGCGCGCGACGCCGGATCTCAAGGCGGTCCTCTTCGATCTTGCGCCGACGATCGAGGCGGCGCACGAGATCCTGACCTCCGAAGGGCTCGAAGACCGGGTGACGTATCGGACCGGGGACTACCGGAGCGACCCGTTCCCGGGTCCGGTCGACGCGATTCTGCTCTCGAATCTCTTTCAGACGGAAAGCGAGGAGATCGGCCGTGTGATCCTCTCGAAATCCCGCGAAGCGCTTCGACCGGGGGGCACCCTCCTGGTCCACGGCGTGATGACCGAGCCGGACGAGGCGAAACCGCCCGGGGCCGCGATGTTCTCGCTGCTCATGTACGTGCTCTTCGACCGGGGCCGCGCCTATCCAGCGGAGACGATTTCGGACTGGCTCACCCAGGAAGGTTTCGGAATCCGGTTCACCCGCCCGCTCGGCGGTCCCTTCCGCTCCAAGCTGATTCTCGCCACGCGCCTCGAATAGCTCGTGCCCGAGCTTCCGTTCCTCGAGATCCTCGCCGAGAACCTGGCGGCCCGGATCTCGGGGCGGCGGATCGAATCGTTCCTGATCCGCCAACCCGCCCTGCTTCAAACCGCTTCGCCTCCAGCCGAAAGCTTCGTCGGGGAGTTCCTGAGTCTTCCGGCGCGCGCCGGAAAGTATCTCGTGCTCGAGACCGAATCGCGCCGAGCGATCGTGATCCATCTCATGCGCGCGGGAAGGATCGAGGTGGAGGCCGCCGGAGGACCACCGCGGGCGCGGGGTGCGGCTACGGCGCCGAAGAAGATCTCAGCCCGGATCGGATTCGACGACGGCACGGCCTTGCGCCTGGTGGAGCACGGGAAGGAAAAACGCGCCAGGCTCTGGGTCGTCGAGGACCTGGCGGACCTGCCGGAGCTGGGACGGTTGGGCGCCGATCCGTCGCGGGGAGAGCTTTCACTCGAGCGGCTCACGGGCGCGCTCGGCGCCGAATCCCGCCGGCTCAAGACCTTCCTCACGGATCAGCGGATGATCGCCGGAATCGGAAACGGCCTCTCGGACGAGATTCTCTATGAGGCGCGCCTCTCGCCGATGAGGCTCACAGGGTCCCTCACCGACGAGGAAGCGCGCGCGCTTCACGCGGCCGTGCTGCGCGTCGTCTCGGACCAGACCGGAACGTTACGTCGGAGTACGAAAGGGGAGCTACCACAGCGCGAGCCCCGGGAGCATTATCTCGTCCACGACCACGCCGGGACGCGCTGTCCGCGCTGTAGCACCACGATCGCGCGCGTTTCGTTCGCGGATCACGAAATGTTCTATTGCCCCGGCTGCCAGACGGGCGGCAAACTTTACGCAGATTGCCGCCTCTCGAAGCTTCTCAAGTAGCCGGAGCGGGGGACGGCTGCGTGGCGCCGACTCCGCGCCGCCCGCGGTACCATGCCAGAGCGAGAGCACCCAATCCCAGGAGCGCCGCGCACAATCCGACGAGCTTTCCGAGGTAGGGGATGACCGTCACGAGCCCCAGCGCCGCGAGACCTACCAAGAGCGCCCAGCCGAAACCCGATCCACCGCGGCCGGCCCGCGCGAGGATCCAGCGTCCGACCTGGGTCGCGGTGACCACGTATCCCAGGGCCAGCGCGAAAAAGTAGAGCACGAGCGCCCCCAGCGCGATCCACCACCCGCCGAAGAAGAGTCCCAGGAAAAACAGGAATGCCGCGGCAAAGGGCACACCGAATGCGAGTAGAACTCCGAGCCCGAGGCTCGGCCACGGGGCACGCTGGAGCGCCTCCAGGGTCCGCTGCCCCGCGCCGGTGAGAAGGAAGAAGAGAAGTCCGAGGATCAAGAGGCCGACCAGCCCTTGCAGCCATCGGAGCACGGGAGATCTGTAAAAGGGTCCCTTCCCGCCCTCGCGCTCCTTGGGCATCCGTTGCTCGGTGCGGCCCCGCACGGTCGCTCCGGGCGATTTCACGAGCGCATTCCGGCTCGTGTAGATGAGGTCGCGCTCGAGCACGGCGCCGTCGGTCAGGCGGATTTCCTTCGAGTGGGCATGGACGTTTCCCCCGATCGAGCCCGAAAAGGTCGCCGACCGCGCCCCGGCCCTCACGTCGCGCGAGATCCTGCCTCCGAACGAGGAATTTCCCGCGCCCGCGAGCACGTCCCGGCCCACCGATGCGTTAGGCCCGATTACCAAAGTTCCGCATGCCGCCACGACGTCGTGGCCAACCGTGCCGTCGATCGTGACGGCGTTCCCCGCGGCGCGCACGGTCCCGCCGACGCTTCCCGAGATCGTCACGTCGCGCGCAGCCGCGATCACGTCCCCGGTCACGAAGCCTCCGATCGTGACCGTCTGCCCGGCCACGACGAGATCGCCGTCCACGGTGCCCTGGATGTCCACGACGCTCCCCGCGGCGTAGAGGTCGTCATGGATCGTCTCCGCTCCCGGGAGGACGAAATTCTTCGCGTGCCGGAGTACTGCGGCCGACGCATCGTTTGGCGACGCCCAGCCCAGGGCCAGGAAAACCAGTCCGAACGCGCACGCGCTTCTCGAAATCCGGTCCATGGCGCTACCCCCTCGATTCGTGGACGCCGTTTGCCCAGGCAGGCTCGCGAAAAGATCGTACGACGTAACTCTTTGGTCAATGTTTGAGTTAGGCGGACCGATGGTTCTTGGGCACCTGGCCGCCCGCCCCTGGAATCTAAATAAGTTGCGCTCGCGGGCAGCCGGGAGCAATCTGGATGCGTCCGGGGTTTTACTGTGCGTCTACACTGGGAGAGCGTAAGTGACACGACGGTTCATCAGCCTTCTTGTTCTGGGGATCCTGATCGCGGGCCAAGCCTCGCCTCTCGTGGCGGGCAAACCCTGCCGGATGGATCTCCCGGCCATGGCCGTCCTCTGCGGGGGATGCGATATCGCAGGCCCTCCAGGCTACGCGGCCACTGTCTCGGCCGGCTCTTGCTGCCGCTTCGAGGCCGCCTCACCCAGGTCGGCGGCGCCGGGCACCCTCCCAGCGATTCAACGCGCCCAGGAATTCACAGCGGCGCCCGCTTCGTTGCCCGCATACGCGAACGCCATCACGATGCCGGCTGCCGCATTCGCAAGCGCTCACCCCTCACCGCCTCGAAGTACCGATTCGCCGATAACGCGTAGCAACACACTCCGCCTCTAGCAGACCACCCGGCTCGCTTTTCGCCGCGTGATTTCCACGCGCGCGATCGTTCGCTGCCGGCACAGGTGATGTTCCCGCCGCGTCCCTATTGGGCGACGCGGAGCCTGAATCCCGTTTCCGGGAGGTGGTCTCGTCCCATGACGCTCAGATTTCCGTTGCTAGCCACTCTGCTCGCGTTCGCTCTTCTCGCGGGCGCGCCGGCCGGAACCGTCGCACCCGCGGCGGCGCAATCTCCGGAGTCCGGGCTCGCGTCCCCGGCGCTCGACTCGCTCCTTCGCGCGCCCGTGCTCGATCTTCGCCTGCTCGAACGGGCCGTCCTCGACCGTAATCCCACGCTCGGAGCGATGCGCGCGGCCTGGCGCGCCGCGGAAGCGGCCGCGGACAAGGCGGGCGCGCTGGAGGATCCGATGCTCGACGTGATGACGGCGCCGCGGAGCTGGTCGAGCGATGCGGTGGATCCCGCTTACATGGCCTCGATTTCCCAGCGTCTTCCCCTTTTCGGCCAGCGCGGGCTCAAAGCACGTGTCGCTCGGGCGGACGCGCGGGCGATGGGGGAGGATTTTCGGACCGCGCGTCTCGATATCCAGCGTGAGGCGCGGCGTGCGTATTACGAGTACTTCCTGGTCGCACGGGGCCGCGCGGTCAACGCGGAGATCAAGGATCTGCTCGCCCAGTTCAGGAAATCCGCGGTGGCGAGGTATTCGGCAGGAACCGTGGGTCTCGAGGACGCGCTTCAAGCCGACGTCGAGATCGCGATGCTGGACCACGAGGAAGTGGCGCTCATACGGGAGCGGCGCGCCGCCCGCGCGCGGCTCAACGCATTCCTCCAGCGCGATCCGGGTAGCCCGCTGCCCGAGCCGCCGGCGGATTTAGCACTTCCCGCCGCGCCGGCGCGATCCGATTCGCTCTTCGCCCTGGCGCGCGCGCTGCGCCCGGAGCTCAAGAGCTGGTCCGCGCAGCGCGATTCGCGCGAGGCGGCGCTCTCGCTCGCCCGGCGAGAGCGGCTCCCGCAATTCACGTTCTCGGCGCGCTACGACCGGTACTGGGAGGCGCCCGAGGTGATGCCCTCCGCGGGAGTCTCGCTCAATCTTCCGATCCAGTTCGGCCGCCTGGGGGCCGCGGAACGCGAGGCCCGCGCCGGTGTGGAGCAGGTGGAATACCGCCGGAAGGCCGCGGAGGCGCAAATCGGCTCCGAGGTGGAGACCGCC
>DASXQO010000104.1:0-2575 GCA_036507115.1 Candidatus Eiseniibacteriota bacterium
CAACCCGGTGCAGACCACGGTCGGGAATGGGTCGTACATATACAACCAGGATTTCGACGGCAACGGGGACGTCAACACCATCGACCTGAATTTCATCACGTCGCACTTCAACCATGATTGTAACTCGCCGCTCGTGAACTAACGGCCCTGCGGGCCCCGCTCCTTGAGAGGAGCGAAGGAACGCATCTCATTCCCCCCTCTGATTTGCCGGTTTCCGGGGCGGCGTCCAAAAGACGCCGCCCTTTCATTTTTCATCCGACCGGGGAAGGTGTCAGCGAGCGACGTACGCGAGGGCGAAGCCGATCTGGGCCACGAACATCATCACGTACATGTGCGTCCAGGAGGGGTGATTCTCGGTCCTCGCGAGGTCGCCGGGGCGCCGCACCATGAGGTAGACGACGTACGCACCCCAAACGCAGAGGAGGGCGGTCAACGCGTAGAGCACGGCGGGATTCCCGGTAAGGTAGCCGCACGCCACGCCGAAGGGGATGAGCAGGAATGGAAGCACGAGAAAGGGCGCGATGATCCACGCCGCGCGCCTCGGGCCGTGAACCACCGGCAGCGTCCGGAAACCCGCCGCGGCATCCCCTCTCTGGTCCGCGAAGTCCTTCGTGGTCGTGGCGCCGAGCAGAAAGAGTCCGAAGATCGCGCCGATGTACCAGGGTTCCAATCGCCCGAAATCCCGCACGCACGACCAGCCCGCGACTTTGAGGAGGACCCCCCTGGGTATCGCGATGACGAGGTTCGCGAGGTAGGGGATCGCCTTCCAGCGCAACGGAGGCGCGGAATAGGCCACCGTGAGGACTGCGGCCGTTCCCGCAAGGAGCGTGCACTGGGGACCGATGGGCGTCGCGAGCAGAAACGCCGCCACGTAGAGCCAGCCTGAGAACCGGATCGCCTCCGCGGCGCCGATCCGTCCGGACGGCAGGGGGCGGCCCGGCTTGTTGATCGCGTCCGCTTCGAGGTCGGTGACCTGATTCAGGACGTTCGAAGCCGCGTTCAGGACCGCGGCCATCAAGGTACCGAGTGCGATCTTGACGGCGACCCAGGGGCCGAGCGGCACCGGGGGCTCGGCACCCAGCGCGATCACGCTTCCGGTGAACATGCCCAAGGCCGGTGCTAAGAGCGTGAAGGGGCGGGCGAGCTCCCAGTAGAGGGCTATCTGTCGCGCCACGGAATCTCCTGATTTCGGGCTAGCGCAGCCCTAGATCGCGGCCGTCCATGCTCACCGGCGGCGTGATTCCCAAGCGCCGGAGCACGCTGGGCGCGATGTCGGTGATCGCGGGGGATACCGCGTCGAGCGCCCTGCTGGAAAACAGTACGCCGGGCACGAGATCGGGATCCACCGAGCAATGGTCCGCGCTCCAGCGCCGCTCGTTTGGTTCGATGATCTCGGGCGGAATCCCTCCGAGCGAGGTCTGCCAGGAGACCCTGTATCCCCGCTCGAAACCCACGACGAGATCGGGAGCCTCGCTGAAATAGGGCCCGCGGTAGAGCTCATCCCTCGTGTACACCTTGCGCACGACCGGCTCCCCCGTGTCGGGATCGCGCAGCGCGCCGAACCGCTTCACCAGCTCCCCACGCACGCTCTCGTAGGCCCGGCCGCGCTCGACGATCCCCAGCCGCTCGCGCCCTTTTAGATTCACGTAGATCTGCCCGAGGGCGAGCGCGTACGCGCGCGTCTTGGACCAGTCCACGTTCGGCCAGAAGGTCCCGCGCCCGAATAGATCTTCCAGATTCCGATCGCGTACGGGATCCAGCCGGGAAAGCGTCATGTATCCGTTTCGAACGAGCCACGTATTGATGTTCACCGCCTTCCGGAAGCTCGCGAAGCCGTGATCCGAACAGACGAGGAGCGTCGTCCGCCCGTCCTTGCACCGCTCGAGCAGCGTCCCCACGAGCGTGTCCGCGCGCATGTACACGCGGTCGATCGCGTCGCCGTAGCGGGCGGCGAGGCGCTGGTTGTACATGGGGTGCTGCGGATCGATGAGCCTCCAGAACATGTGCTGCGCCTTGTCCGTGGATTGGAACACCGTCACGAAGAGGTCCGGATTCATGGAGCTCAAGGCGTCGAGCACGAGGGCGCGCTGGCGGTCGAAGGAGTAGTTCAGGTCTTGCAAGAAGACCTCTTCGTCGATTTTCTCCTCGTTCAGCGCCCACGTGTCCTCGGGCCAGCCGAGGGTCTTGTAGAGGCCGAGCTTCCGCGCGAGCTGCGCGCTGTAGGCGGGCGGGCTCGAGATCGGTATGGGCGGCCGGCGCGGGTCGAGATTGATGGGCGAAAGGTAGATCCGCACTTCCGGGAATGCCTCGATCACGTGAAAGCGCGCGATCCCGCGAACGGCGACGAGCGGCGCGACGTGGAACTGGATCGAATACCAGTCGCTCCACCGTCCTTGCCGGATCGTCCGCACCTGTCCCTGGAGCGAGATCTGGACCGCGTTCTTCTGCCGGATTCTCTGGAAATCGACCGGGATGGTGATATCGGGGATGCGACCCTCCCGGTCCCGGCTCGCGAAGGGATTGCGGGGCCCGTGGACGACGGAACGGCTCCGTCCCGCGGAATCGAGCGTGAGCC
>DASXQO010000105.1:0-28895 GCA_036507115.1 Candidatus Eiseniibacteriota bacterium
CGTGCAAATTGCAATGCGCCCGCCGACCCCGTGATCCTCCGTATTTCCTGTCCGCGGCTCAAGATTGACCCCGCGAGAGCCGAACAATTTCAAGAGCGGTATCAAGTTCCGCCCTTTGGCGGTTCCGAAATCCGCGCGCGAAAGCCGCTACACCTGAACGGAATTCGAGGTGTCACGCGTGAGCCAAGCCGCATCTGCGCCCGAGACGGGACGGATCCTCGTGATCGAGGACGATCCCAAGCTTCGCTTCATACTCGCAAAACAGCTCACCGACGCCAAGGACGCGGCCTACGACGTGCGCACGGCGGAAGACGGCGTGCGCGGGCTGGAGGAAGTGAGGCGCGATCCTCCCGAGCTGATCCTGCTCGACGTGATGATGCCGGGACTCGACGGCTACGAGGTGTGCCGGCAGCTCAAGTCGAATCCGCTCACCTCGCGCATCCCGATCATCTTCCTCACGGCGAAGTCCACCTTCGAGGACCGGATCCACGGCCTCGAGCTCTACGCGGACGATTACATCACGAAGCCGTGGCAGCAGAACGAGCTTCTCTTCCGCGTCCGCAATCAGCTCAAGACACGCCGCGCGCAGCTCCAGTCGAACGCGCTCACCGGACTGCCTGGAAACGTGCTCATCGAGACGGAGCTTTCGCGGCGGATCGCGCAGGGGGAGAAGTTCTCCTTCCTGCACATCGATCTCGACTATTTCAAGGCGTACAACGACTACTATGGCTACGCGCGCGGTGACGCGATCATCCGCTTCGTGGCGTCCCTGCTCCACGAGCAGATCGAGCGCTTCGGGATGCCGGGGGACTTCGTCGGGCACATCGGCGGGGACGATTTCGTCGTGATCACGATGCCCGAGCGGGCGCGTCTCATCGCCGACGGGATCCACTCGAACTTCGACGCGCGGATCTCCAGCCACTACGACGACCAGGATCTGAAGCGCGGCCACATCGCGGTGCTCTCGAGCCGCCAGGGGGGCGTGACGAAGTTCGACGTCATGTCGATCACGATCCTGATCGTGAGCAACGTGGGCCGCGACATCCAGCACAGCGTCCAGGTGAGCGATATCGCCAAGGATCTCAAGAAGCGGGGCAAGGCGACAAAGGGCAGCATCGTGGTTCCCGATCGTCGCTCGGACGGCACGCCGATCATGCCGGCCCTCGACCTTCCCGTCGCCGAGCCGCCGGAATCGTCCTGATGCCGAGCCGCGCCGCCGAAACCCCCGGCCGCCCTCAGGGATCCGCCTTGCGCCTCCTTCCGGGCCTCTCGAGTCTCAGCTTCGCCGTCCAATCCGCCTTCGACGCGCCCGGCCTCGTCTCGGCGGTGGCCCAGCATGTGATGGAGCTCGCCCGCGCCGACTGCTTCTCGCTCCTCCTGCTCGACTACGAAACCGGCGAGCTCACGGGCGACCATTTCGAGCGCGGCACCCCCGGCCCGCGGGGTGGCTGCCGGGTCACGCCCCGCCCGGGCAGCTTCCTGGCGCAGGTGCTCCGCCGGGAGACGCTCATCGTGGAGGACGCCGGCAGCCTGGACGAAGCGGATTGGAGGGAGCTCCACCGCGAGGATCACCCGCCCGCGGCTCTCGTCGGCGTGCCGATCATCGTCGGGACGTCCCTCCTCGGGGTCGCGCTCCTTGGATTCCGCCGGCCGCTCCGGGCCAGCGTGCGGCGACGCCGGGCGATCCTCTTCCTGGCCGATCAGATCGGCCTCGCGGTCGACCGGATCCGCACGCACGCGGAGCTCGAGCAGAAGACGGCGCGGCTCGAGGAAGCGAGCGCCTCCCTGCGGCGGATCGACGAGATGAAATCGGAGCTCATCTCGGTCGTATCGCACGAGCTTCGGACTCCGCTGACCTCGATCAAGGCGTACACGGAGACCCTGCTCGACAACGTGGCGAATCCCTCGTTCGTGATGCACGAGAAGTTCCTGTGCATCATCAACGAGGAATGCGACCGCCTGACCCGGATCGTGAACGACGTTCTCGACCTGAGCCGGATGGATTCCGGCCGCCGCCGGCTCAAATCGGAGACGGTCGACCTGAGCCGTCTGCTGGACGAGGTGCTCCCGACGGTGGAGCCGCAGCTCCTGGCCAAACGCCTGAGCGTGGCCCGCGCCTTCGCTCCGGAGCTTCCGCCGGTCGAAGCCGATCCGGATCTTCTGAAGCAGGTGCTGGTCAATCTCGTCAACAACGCGGCCAAGTTCTCCCGCGAGGGTTCCCCCATCATGATCCACGCGATGGCGGCCGGCGAGCGGATGCAGATCGTGGTCGAGGACCACGGCATGGGGATCCCGCCCGACAAGCTGGGCCGCGTGTTCGAGCGCTTCTATCGCGTCGAGGAGGGGGGCGCGGAGCGGGTGGGCGGCTCGGGGCTCGGCCTCGCGATCGTGAAGAGCGTCGTGGAGCTTCACGGCGGCACGGTTCGCGTCGAGAGCGAGCTCGGCAAGGGGAGCCGGTTCGTGGTGGAGCTTCCGCTGGTCCAGCGGGGGTTCCGGAACCTCATGCGCTCGCTCGAGCCGTTCTTCGAGACCCCGGAGCTCCGCACGATCCTCTCGAGCGCGGTGGAGATGGTGGCCGAGGTGATGGAGGCCCGAAACGTCTCGATCATGTTCTTCAACGAGGACGGTACGGAGCTTCACATTCGTGCGGCGCACGGCCTGGATCCGGACATGGTGGCGCGGGCGCGGGTGAAGACCGGCGCCTCGATCGCCGGCTGGGTCGCCCAGACCTGCGAGAACCTCCTGGTCAACGACATCGAGAACGACCGCCGGTTCCGTAAGCTGAATCACCCGCAGTACGAGACGAAATCGCTACTCTGCGTGCCGCTGCGGATCGCCGGAGAGGTCGTCGGCGTCGTGAACGTGAGCAGCAAGGCGACCGGGCTCCCGTTCGATCCCGACGATCTGAGCCTCCTCGTGGCGATCTCGAAGCGGGTCGGCACCGCGCTCGAGCGCGTGCGTGCGGCCGGCGTGTCGGGGGACGTCTATACCACCCTCAACACGATCCGGACCGTGATCCGCGCGAAGCGGAGCTACGCGCTCTGGAGCTCGCGCCGGGCGTTCAAGCTCGCGACCGATCTCGGACGGAAACTCGGACTCCCGGAGGACGAGCTGGAAGTCCTGGGCTACGTGGCTCGGGTCCACGACGTCGGCATGCTCGCCGTCGGCGAGGACCTGATCCTGAGCAGCCGCCGCTGGACGGAGCAGGAGCGCCGCCGCGTGGAAGCGCACCCGCGCGACGGGGTCCGGGTGCTCCAGCCGATCGAATTCGCCTCGCGCGTGAACGAGATCATCCTGAGCCATCACGAGCATTACGACGGCCACGGCTATCCCCGCGGACTCGCCGGCGAGGAAATCCCGCTCGCCTCGCGGATTCTGGCGCTGGTCGACGCATTCGAAGCCATGACCCTCGGCCGCCCGTACCGCGATTCGATCCCCGAGGCGGAGGCGCTCGCCGAAATCCGCCGCTGCACCGGATCCCAGTTCGATCCGCGCGTGGTCGAGGAGTTCGAGCGGCTTCTGGCCCGGCGCAGCGCGGACCGCGCCGCCTCCCGCGCCACCCCCGGAACCGGGGTGACCCGATGATCCCGTCGGTCGAGCTGATCTGGGCGCTCGCGGCCGCCGTGCTCCTCCTCGTGGAGCAGGTGCGTCACCGCCGTTCGCTCCGGCATGAGCTCAGGTCGCTCCGGACGTCCTACGACGCCGTGATCCACCGGAACGACGAGCTGACGCAGGCGAGCGACAAGATGGGCGACCTCTACCGCTACCAGCTCCTCACGAGCCGCAAGCAGGCGGCGAGGATCAAGAAGGTGCTCGAGATCGCGACGAGCATCAACTCGAACCTCTCCCTCGACAAGGTGCTCCACGAGATCGTCCACGCCGTCTCGGACGCGGCTGGATTCCGGATCGTGCTTCTACGAGTTATGAACGAGGCGCACGGCGAGTTCGAGGCCCGCGCCTTCGCCGGACTGAACCGCGATGCGATCCGGAAGCTCGAGCAGCATCGGATCCCGCGTTCCGAATTCGAGAGCTGGCTCAAGGAGGAGTTCCGGGTCAGCCGCTCCTATTTCATCAACCACGAGCGGAAATTCTGGGGCGAGGTGGACGAGGAGGGGTACACGCCGGAGCTGGGCGCGCGCCAGGAAGGGGAGTGGCACCAGGAGGACGTGCTGTTCGTTCCGCTCTACACGAAGGACGAAGCGGTGATCGGCTACCTCTCGGTGGACGATCCGGTGGACCGCAGGCTTCCGACCCGGGAAACCATCGAGACTCTGGAGATCCTCGCGACCCACGCGGTCGTGGCGATCCAGAACGCGAGCCTGTACGAGCGCTTGAATCAGAGCATGGTGCAGCTCGAGGAGGCCACGGAGCGCGCCGAGGAGTTGAATGATCTCAAATCCTCCTTCGTCTCGACCGTGTCCCACGAGCTGAGGACGCCGCTGACCGCGATCCGGGCGTACGTCGAGGCGTTGCTCGAGAACGTGGGCTCGACGAACGTGGACATGCAGCGCCAGTTCCTAGCGGTGATCGATGAGCAGAGCCTGAAGCTCCGGCGCCTCATCGACTCCATCCTCGAGCTCTCCCAGCTCGAATCGGGGCGTTTCCGGATGAGCCGCGAGCCGTTCAATCTGATCACGCTGACCGGCGAGGTGGTGGAGCTCCTGCGCCCCATGTCCGAGGCGAAGAAGATCGCGGTCCAGGTCGAGTCGGCCGCCCCCGAGGTCGTGGTGGAAGCCGACCGCGGGCTCGTGAAGCGGGTTCTCTACAACCTGGGCAGCAACGCGATCAAGTTCACGCACGAGGGGGGGACGGTCACCCTCCGGACCACCACTGAAGAGCGCGTCGTCCGGGTGCAGGTCGAGGACACCGGGATCGGGATCCCGAAAGAGGAGCTCGAGCGGATCTTCGACAAGTTCTACCAGATCGACAGTTCCCTCTCGCGGGAGTACCCGGGCGTGGGCCTGGGGCTGACCGTTTCGAAGAGCATCGTCGAATGGCACGGCGGCGAGATCCTCGCGGAGAGCGAATCCGGCGTCGGGTCGCGCTTCACCGTGCTCCTGCCCGTCACGCCGGGCGACGCCAACGTGATCACCCACGCCACCTGGAGCCCGTCCCGGTCCGTCTCGGATCATCTGACCCGGCTCACGGTGGAGATGATCGCGGAGGTCATGAACGCGCGCACCGCGTCCTTCATGCTGGTGGACGACGAACGATCCGAGCTCTACATACGCGCGGCGCGGGGGCTCCGCGAGGAAGTGGTCTGCGGCACGCGGATCAAGATCGGCGACTCGATCGCGGGGTGGGTGGCGAAACACGGCCAGCCGCTCCTCGTCACGAACATCGAGGAGGATCCTCGGTTCGGCCGTCCGAACGGCCATCAGTACGAGACCAAGTCGCTGCTTTCGGTCCCGGTCAAGATCCACGGGCGCGTGGTCGGGGTGATCAACATCAACAACAAGATCTCCTGCACGCCCTTCACCGAAGACGACCGGGCGCTCCTCTCGTCCCTCTCCGACCGGGTTGCTCTGGCCTGGCAGCGCGTTTCCGATCACGAGCGCTCCTCCGACCGGACCGAGGAGACCGCGAAGGCGCTGGCGGCGATCATCAATAACGCGCGGCGCAGCCGCCTCAAGCTCAATTCGGGCTCCATGGCCGGACGCGCGGTGTCGCTGGGACGGAAGCTCGCTTTACCAGAAAAGGACGTCGAGGTGCTCGCGTACGTCGCGAGCGTGCACGACGTCGGCATGGGGCAGATCGACCTCTCGGTCCTGCAGGCGCCCGGCACCCTGGACGACGAGGCCTGGGCCGAGGTGTCCCTCCACCCCCTGCGTTCCGCCGAGATCGTGAAACCGATCGAGTTCCAGGAGCAAGTGACCGAAATCATTCTCGCGCACCACGAGCGGATGGACGGGCGCGGATACCCGCGCGGGCTCAAGGGGGAACAGATCCCGATCGGAGCCCGGATCATCGCGGTCCTCGATGCCTACGAATCCATGACCATCGGGAGGCCGTACCGGCAGGCCATGACCCATGCCGAAGCGCTCCAAGAGCTTCGCCAGTGCAAGGGGACGCAGTTCGATCCGAAGGTCGTGGAAGCTTTCGCGCAACTATTTGAGCCCCAGGAGAATACGAAGCTAGTTCGGGCTGGAGAAGCGGCCTAAAGGGCCGATAGGAACGATGCCTAGCCGAAAGAGGAGGTGAGTCGGATGTCCAAAGGGAAAATCCTGGTTGTCGACGATGAGATCTACATCGTCCATATCCTGGACTTCAGTCTCGGAATGGAAGGCTACGAGGTCGTCACTGCGCTCGATGGAGAGCAGGCGCTCGAAAAGGTGAAGACCGAAAAGCCGGACCTCATCGTGCTCGACATCATGATGCCGAAGCTGGACGGATACGAAGTGTGCAAGAACATCAAGTCGAGCGCCGCAACCCAGCACATTCCGGTGATCCTCCTGTCCGCGAAGGGGCGGAACGTCGACCAGAAGCTGGGCTTCGACGTGGGCGCGGACGATTACATCACGAAGCCGTTCAGCCCCCGAAAGCTGGTCGAGCGCATCAATCAGCTCCTCGGCCAGACCGTCACCGAACGACCGACCCGCTCGGCGTAGGCCCCCCGGCTCCACGACGCAGGGCTCGGGGGGACGCTGTGCGCGAGTCCCTCGACTCGGGTGAGCCCTCCGCCGATCCGCGTTCCGTCCGCCGATCCGCGTTCCCTCCGCGAGTGATACCATGCCTCCCTCATGGCCTTGGTGCGTGTTGCCGTCCCCATCCCGCTCGCCCGCGAAGAAGCGCTCGTCTATGAAATCCCGGAGGAGGAAGCCCCGGAGATAGGATTGCGCGTGCTCGTTCCCGTCGGGCCGCGTCGCGTCTGGGGCACCGTGCTGGGCGTCGAGGCGACGGCGCCCGGATTTCGCGTGCGGAAGGTTTCCGGAATCCCCGAGCCCCGCCTTGTGGTCACGCCCGAGCTCCTCGACCTCTGCCGGTGGGTGGCCGACTACTACGCCGCAAACTTGAGCGACGTGCTCCAGGCTGCCGTGCCCTCCCCCGGCGGCCTCACGCGACGCGCTCCGCGCGCGGCGGCCGAGGAAGAGGAGGCATGGCTCGCGGTGGCGCCACCCGCCCGCGAGGAATTGAACGAGGAACAGCGAGCGGCGCTCACGGCCCTCGAGGGGGCGCTCGGCGCGCGCGCGTTCCGCGCGTTCCTCCTCTTCGGTGTCACCGGAAGCGGGAAGACCGCCGTGTATCTACACGCCGCCGCCGAGGCGGTGAAGGAAGGCGGGCAGGCGCTCATCCTCGTGCCCGAGATCGCCCTCTCCCCCCAGACGCTCGATTCCTTTCGCCGCGCCGGCTTCGCGCGCGTCGCGCTCTACCACAGCACGCTCCGCCCGCGCGAGCGCGCAGACGTCTGGCGCGCGGCGGCGGCGGGGGAGATCGATCTGGTCGTGGGAACCCGGTCGGCCGTGTTCCTTCCCTTCCGGGACCTCCGTCTGATCGTCGTGGACGAGGAGCAGGATGGAGCCTACAAGCAGGACGATGCCCCGCGGTACCATGCCCGCGACGTCGCCCTGGTGCGGGCACAGAGGCTCGGCGGAGTCGCGGTCCTCGCCTCCGCCACCCCCAGCATGGAATCGTTCGCGCGCGTGAAGCACGGGCGCTGCGACCTCCTGCGACTCCCGCGGCGGATCGACGGAAGGCCGCTGCCTTTAGTCCGAATCACGGATCTCCGGCATCGCCCGGCTCCGGGCGGGACGGCCTCGCGATCGCGGATTCTCGGCGAGCCGCTCGTCGAGGCGATGGCGAGAACCCTCGAGCGCCGCGAGCAGGGGATCCTCTTCCTGAACCGCCGCGGCCACTCGACCTATCTGCAATGCCGCGGCTGCGGAGAGGTGGCGCGGTGCGAACGCTGCGACGTCTCATTCACCGTGCACCTCGCGGACGGGTCGCTCCGCTGCCATTACTGCGGCGCCGAGCGAAAGCTTCTACCGGGATGCCCAGGCTGCGGGGCCACGAATCTCTGGTTCGGCGGGGTGGGCATCCAGAGGGTGGAGCGCGAGGTCGCGCGGATCTTCCCCCAGGCCAGGATCGCGCGGCTCGACTTCGACGCCACCCGCAAGCGCGGTTCCGCGGCCTCGATCCTCGGCGCCTTCCGCGCCGGAGAGACCGATTTTCTCCTCGGCACTCAGATGGTGGCGAAGGGATTCGATTTCCCGCTGGTCACCCTCGTCGGGATCATCGTTGCGGACCTGCAGCTCTACCTGCCCGATTTCCGAGCGGCGGAGCGGACATTCCAGCTCCTGACCCAGGTGGCGGGGCGCGCCGGGAGGGGAGAGCGTGCGGGGCAGGTGATCTTGCAGACGTACGATCCCGATCATCCGGCGCTCCGATGCGCGGCGGCGCAGGATTTCGAGATGTTCTACGAGCAGGAAGCCGCCGAGAGGCGCGAGCTTCGGTACCCGCCCTTCGGCCACCTCGTGGAAATCGAGGTGCGCGGCGCGCGAAAGGAGCGCGTCATCCGTGAAGCGGGAGTCCTGCACGAGTCGCTCGCGAAACTCGCGCGCGGCCTGGAGGTGGAGCTCCTGGGGCCGGCCCCAAAACCGATTTCGCGCATCCAAGGAGTCGAGCGGTGGCACATTCTGATGCGATGCGGGTCGCGAAAGGCCTTGCAGACGCTCCTCAAGAGCGCCCTCCCGGCGCTCCGTGGGAGGCGGCGCTTTGGGATTCGGGTGAGCGTGGACGTGGATCCCAGGCAAGTGTTGTAAGTGACGGTACTACACATACTTGTAATGAGAGCACCGAATGTTCCCTCCGGCGAAGCCGCTTGACAGGCCCCCCGGCGAAGCCTCTAATCGAGAGAACTTGAGGAACGCGCGCTCCCGCGTGCGGGTATATAGGATGGGATCCATGGAAGTCTCGCGATGCTCGGAGGGCGGATGCACTTCTCTCTCAACACATTGAAGCGTTCCCTGGGGGCTCTGGCGGTAGCAATGCTCGCCCTCCTCACGGCCCACACCGCCTCCGCGAGCGTCTGCTTCACGAGCGGCAAGGTTTACGTCCAGCAGAAGGTCTATGACAAGGCCGCCTATTTCCTCGAATGCGCGAGGAAAGGGGAGCCCGCCAATGTCGACGTCCTGTCGCTCCTCGCGTTCTCTCGCGCGCAGTTGCGCCAGTACGTCTCCGCGGGCGCCGCCTTCCAGCTGGGGATCGACGCCTCCAAGAAGAAGAACGACCTGAAAAAAATCCAGGACTTCGAGCGGAACCGCCTCGCCGTGAACGCCCAGCTCTTCAACGCGGGCATCGGCGCGCTCAACCGCGCGGGGAGCATCGAGGCCAGCAGCGAGCGCACCTCGGGCGAGGAATCCTCACCCCAGGGGAAGGCCGAGAAGCAATACGGCGCGCCGAGCGAGAACGTTCGAATCACCGAGAAGAGCGGCATCCACGAGTACTGGTACTACCCCGAGTCCAAAATGACACTCTACTTCGCTCCGGGGTCCGACGAAGCGAAGAAGCTCGATTACAAGCCCTACGAGGGTCTCGGAGATCTGCAGAAAGCGGTCACGGACACAATCGCCTTCGCGCCGTATTCGGGTATCTCCACCGTCGAAGAGGCAGCCTATGACTTCGAGCTGGCGTCCTATGTCGATCCGACGTCGGTCGAGACCTACCAGAACCTCGCCTACGCCCTGAGTCTCCTCGGGCGCACCGACGACGCCATGCGCGCAGCCCAGCGGGGGCTCACGATCAAACCGAACGACGAGAGGCTGCACAACAATCTCCGGGCGGCCGTGATGGCGCGGGCCCAACGCCTCTTCAAAGCGAAGAAATACAAGGAGGCGATCACGGCCTTCTACGGCGCCATGCAGAGCGATCCCACGAGCGCGGCCGGGTATCAATTGCGCATCGCGGACGCGTGGTACCAACACGCGTATGCGCAGGGGAAGGGCACGCCGGAGCAGAAAGTCGCCTACGACAGCGCGGCCACGGGCTACGCCGCCGTAGTGGCGCACCCCACCGCTTCGGATTCGGTCAAGCAGGACGCGCTCTACAACGCGGCCGTGATCTACGCCAATCAGGGGATGTACCCGAAGGCGATCGAGATCCTGGATCGGGCGGGCGCGCTCTACCCCAACAACAGGCAGATCTGGAGTCTCGCGGGCCAGACCAAATTCCAGACCAACGACTACAAGGGGGCGGTGGCTGCCCTCAAGCACGCGCTCGAGCTCGATCCTCAAGATTCAGACAACCACCAGTTCCTCTTCCTGGCCTTGAACAAGCTCGGAGACAAGGAGAACTCGGTCGCCGAATACACGATCTACAAGGCGTTGAGCCAGGGCACGAAAAAAGATCCCAAGGTCTGGGTCGATTCCGCCGATAACCGTCTGGGGGCCGCAAACCAGCTCAAGACGGTGCTCAAGACCGAGGGCTACCCCGAAGAGGTCTACACCTACAGCGAAGAGAACAAGACCTTCGAGACCTGGTTCTTCTGGTCGAAGGGAAAATCGTTCACCTTCATGGAGGGACAGATTTTCTCGAAAGGCGCCTTTCCCCCGAAGAAATCTAGCTAGCGCCTTCCAGAAATGACCTTGACACCATCCGGGGGGATCGGTAGTCTAAGTGTCACGGACCAACCAGGGGGTCCTAGGGCCGCAGCCAAGCCCTGAGTAAGTTCCCCGAATCTGGATCGCCTGTTGCGGTCGCGCGGCAAGCCACACCGGAAACACCACAACCCTCTTAAGAAGCACTAGAAGTCCTAGATTCCCTCTACCTTGAGGACCTCAGTTCGGCTGGCACAATGTCCCGTTCAACTACAACCCCCACACGGCGACGCGGCGTAGATACGCCCAGCGCCACGACGATCAATACCGAGGAGCCGCAGAACGACATGGAACAGCAAACAGAAGCACCGCCCAGCCCCGCTCCGAGTAGCGCTCCGCCGTCGCCCCCCCAGAAGGGCCTCGACATCATTCAGCTCAAGAGCAAGACGATCGCAGAGCTGATGGAGCTGGCGCACTCGCTCAATGTGCAGGGCACGAGCGGCCTCCGGAAACAGGAGCTGATCTTCAAGATCCTGGAAGGGCAGACCGAGAAGAACGGTCTCATCTTCGCGGAAGGAGTATTGGAGATTCTTTCGGAGGGATATGGATTCCTACGCTCCCCCGACTACAACTATCTACCGGGCCCGGACGACATCTACGTCTCGCCGTCGCAGATCAAGCGTTTCGATCTCAGGACGGGCGACACGGTCTCGGGTCAGGTCCGCCCGCCGAAGGACGGCGAGCGCTATTTCGCGCTGCTCCGGGTCGAGGCCGTCAATTTCGAGCCTCCGGAGGCCGCGAAGGACAAGATCCTCTTCGACAACCTGACGCCGCTCTATCCGCAAGAGAAGCTGAGGCTCGAATCTCGGGCGGAAGACATGCCGACGCGGATCATGGATCTCCTGACCCCGATCGGAAAGGGGCAGCGCGGCCTGATCGTGTCGCCTCCACGCGCGGGGAAGACGGTCCTGCTCCAGAAGATCGCGAACTCGATCACGGACAACCATCCCGAGGTGATGCTCATCGTGCTCCTGATCGACGAGCGCCCGGAGGAAGTCACGGACATGGAGCGTTCGGTCAAGGGAGAGGTGGTCTCCTCCACGTTCGATGAGCCGGCCGAACGGCACGTCCAGGTCGCCGATATGGTCATCGAAAAGGCGAAGCGGCTCGTGGAGCACAACCGCGACGTCGTGATCCTCCTGGATTCGATCACGCGGCTCGCGCGCGCCCACAACACCGTGGTTCCGCACTCGGGCAAGATCCTCTCGGGAGGCGTGGACGCGAACGCGCTCCAGAAGCCGAAGCGGTTCTTCGGAGCGGCCCGCAACATCGAAAACGGCGGGAGCCTCACGATCGTCGCGACCGCCCTGATCGAGACCGGGAGCCGCATGGACGACGTTATCTTCGAGGAATTCAAGGGCACAGGGAACATGGAGGTGGTCCTCGACCGAAAGCTCGCGGACAAACGCATCTTCCCGGCCATCGATATCAACCGTTCGGGGACACGCAAGGAAGAGCTGCTCATGAGTCAAGAGGAGCTGAACAAGGTCTGGATCCTCCGGAAATTCCTGAACGAACTCAACCCTGTCGAAGCCATGGAATTCTTGATCGGCAAGATGAGCCAGACCAAGACGAACAAGAAATTCCTGGCGATGATGAACACGTAAGGGGGGCGTCCGCCATGAAACGAGGGGTCCATCCAGGTTATTACAACACGAAGATCGTGTGCGTCTGCGGCAACGTGATCGAGACGCGCGCGACCGTCAAGGACACGGTGCACGTCGAAATTTGCTCGAACTGCCACCCGTTCTTCACCGGCAAGCAGAAGCTCGTGGACACCGCGGGGCGTATCGAGCGTTTCCGGCGCAAGTACGGGATCAAGGACAAACCCGCCGAAGCCGAATCGCCGGCCAAACCGGCCGAAGCCGAATCGCCGGCCGGCGCCTAGCCCGTCCCGCGTTCCTCCCGGCACCAAGACAACCCGATGCCTGAACGCTATTCGCCCATCGGTGGGCAGGCCGTCATCGAAGGCGTGATGATGCGCTCGCCCAAGAAGGTGGCGACCGCCGTGCGCATGCCCGACGGAACGATCCAGGTCAAGACCCAGGAGTTCATCTCGATCTCGCGCCGGGCTCCGTTCTTCGGCCTTCCGATCCTCCGCGGCGCCGTCGTGCTCGTCGAATCGCTCCGCATCGGGATCCAGGCGCTCGCCTTCTCCGCCGAGGCCGCGGTCCAGGTCGACAAGGGCAAGCCCCGGAGCGAAGCGCGCTTCGGGACTCTCGGCCTGGGCATGGGCGTCACGGTCGCGATCTCGTTCGTGCTCGGGTTTCTCATCTTCTTTTACCTGCCCCTGAAGCTCACGGATCTGACCGGCGTGCGCGATGGACTCCTGTACAACCTGATCGACGGGGCGATCCGCCTCGTCTTCTTCATGATCTACATCGTCGCGGTCGGCCGCTGGGGGGAGATGCAGCGCGTCTTCATGTACCACGGCGCAGAGCACAAGACGATCCACAACCTCGAATCGGGCCAGGAGCTCACGCCCGAGACGGCGCAGACGTTCAGCCGCTTCCATCCGCGCTGCGGCACGAGCTTCCTCTTCCTGGTCGTCATCGTGAGCTTCTTCGTGTTCGCCTTTTTGGGCCGTCCCGACACCTGGCAGGCGCGCGCGCTGCGGTTCGCCCTCATCCCGGTGATCGCCGGCATTTCCTTCGAGATCATCCGATTCGCCGGGGCCCACTACGACAAGAAGTGGGTACGATGGATCAGCGAGCCCGGCCTCAGGCTCCAGCGGCTCACGACCCGCGAGCCCTCGCGCGACATGGTCGAGGTCGCGATCGCCGCCCTCCGCGCGGTTCTCTAAGGAGGGATCCAAAATCCGCGAAGCGCTGGAACGGGCGAAGGCCCGATTCGAGGAACTCACCCAGAAACTCGCCGATCCGGGGCTCCACCAGAATCCGGGCGAGCTGCGCCGCGTAAGCAAGGAGCGGAGCTCGCTCGAGGACCTGGTCAACGCCGCGCGCCGCTACGACGAGGTGCTCCACCGCGTCGCCGAGGACACGGCGATTCTCCGCACCGAGAAAGACCCGGAGCTTCTGGGAATGGCCAAGACCGAATTGCAAGAGTTGGAGGCGGAGCGGGCGAAGCTGGAAGCCGAGCTGCCGAAGCTCCTCCTGCCTCCGAACCCGCTCGATCAGAAGAACGTCATCGTGGAAATCCGGGCCGGAACGGGAGGGGACGAGGCGGCGCTCTTCGCGGCCGAGATGCTCCGCATGTACGTGAAGTACGCCGAGCGGCACGGCTGGCGCACGGAGGTGCTGAGCACGAGCCCCTCGGGCTCCGGCGGCGCCAAGGAGGCGATCGTCTCGATCGAGGGAGAGGGCGCCTACAGCCGGCTCAAGTACGAGAGCGGCGTCCATCGCGTGCAGCGCGTCCCCGAGACCGAGGCGAGCGGAAGGATTCATACGTCCGCCGTCACGGTGGCCGTGCTCCCCGAGGCCGAAGAGGTCGATGTGGAGCTGAAACCCTCCGATCTCCAGATCGACGTGTTCCGCTCCTCGGGCCCGGGAGGCCAGAGCGTCAACACCGCGGATTCGGCCGTGCGGATCCGGCACCTGCCGACCGGGATCGTCGTGCAGTGCCAGGATGAGCGCTCCCAGCTCAAGAACAAGGCCAAGGCGCTCAAGGTGCTTCGGGCCCGTCTCCTCGACATGGAGATCCAAGAGCAAGAGAAGAAGCTCGCGCAGACCCGGAAGTCGATGGTTTCGAGCGGGGACCGGAGCGCCAAGATCCGGACCTACAATTTTCCCCAGGGCCGCGTGACCGAGCACCGGATCGGGCTCACGCTCTACCGGCTGCCGGACGTGCTGGAGGGGAATCTGGACGAAGTCGTGGACGGGCTCTTCCACGCGGAACAGGCGGAGCGTCTGGCCGCCTCGGGCGAAACCGCCCCGAATCGCTCGTGATCCTACGCCGCGGCACCGGGACCGACGGGTCGAGCGCAGGAAGCGCGACCGCGCCGCCCACGCGCGGAATCCTGTACTCCCAGGCGCGCGAAACGCTCGAGCGCTCGGGAGTCGCCTCGCCGGCCCACGAGGCGGAGCTGCTCCTGCTCCACGCGCTCGCCCTCTCCCGTTCCCGCCTCTGGTCCGACCGGAATGCGACGGTGGCCGAGGAGGACGCCGCCCGTTTCGCCCGGCTCCTCGAGGCCCGGTCCCGCCGGGTGCCGCTTCAGCACCTTCTAGGCGAGGTCTCCTTCCACTCCGCCGAGCTCGATATCGAGCCCGGGGTCTTCATCCCACGGCCGGAGACGGAACGCCTCGTCGAGCGCGTGCTGGAAGCGCTCGACGCCGAGCTGGGGGACGCCCCCTCGAGCGGCACCCTCGTCGATCTGGGGACCGGAACCGGCGCGATCGCGATCGCATTGCTCCTCTCGCTCCCCGCGGGCTGGACCGCCGCGGCGATCGACCGGTCGGAGAAGGCGATCGCGCTCGCGTCCCGGAACGCGCGGCGGAACGGCGTCGCGCGGCGCCTCGAGCTCCGGGTCGCCGACTTCCGCGATCCGCCCCCGACAGGATTCCCCTGCCCCGCGGATGTGGTCGTTTCCAACCTTCCGTATATTCCGACCGGCTCGATCCCGGGTCTCATGCCCGAGGTTCGCGACCACGATCCCCGGGAAGCGCTTGACGGCGGGCCGGACGGTCTCGATGCTTTTCGTACGGTGGCCGGCGGACTCGAGGCCTGGCTCAAACCGGGCGGCCTTCTTGCGCTGGAGATCGGGGCGGAACAGGCCGATCCATGCATGGAGCTGTTCGGGCCGCACCTTGCGGGAGCGCGCGTCGCGCGCGACCTCGCCGGGTTGCCGAGAGTTCTATCCGGAATCATGCGGGGTACGCGATGAAGGTGAAGACGAAGACCAAGCAGAAGGCCTTGCCGGCACCCAAAACCCAGGAAACGACCGAGGCGACGGGCATGGATGAAGTCTGGATCGAAGGCGGCCGCAAGCTCAGGGGCACGGTCCCGGTGAGCGGCTCGAAGAACGCGACCCTGCCCATTCTCACGGCGACCTTGCTCGCGCCCGGCATTTACCGCTTCACGAACGTCCCGAAGCTCCGCGACATCTCGACGATGCTCGAGCTTCTCTCCCTGTTCGGGGTCCGTAGCCGGCGCGAGGACGGGCACGCGCTCTTCGTCGATTCCACGGGCGCCCACAACGCCGAGGCTCCGTACGATCTCGTCAAAACCATGCGCGCCTCGGTTTATGTCCTGGGGCCGCTTCTCGCGCGGTTCGGCGAGGCTCGTGTCTCGCTTCCGGGCGGCTGCGCCTGGGGTCCGCGCCCCGTCGATCTCCACATCCGCGGCATGCAGCAGCTTGGTGCCGAGGTCGAAATCGAGCACGGCTACATCGTGGCCCGGCGCGACATCCTCAAGGGGAGCGTCATCTCCTTCGAGATCTCGAGCGTGGGCGCCACCGGAAACATCCTCATGGCGGCGGCCACCGCCGAAGGGGAGACCGTGATCGAGAACGCGGCGTGCGAGCCGGAAATCACGGCGCTGGCGGAATTCCTCGACTCGATGGGCGTGCGGATCGGCGGGATCGGCACAACGAGGCTCACGGTCAAAGGTCTGAGTCAGCTCCATCCCGCAGACGCGGCGATGATTCCCGACCGGATCGAGGCGGGCACCTTCCTGACCGCCGCGGCGATCACCGGAGGGGACATCGAGGCCACCGGCGTCGAACCCGGACATCTGGAATCCGTGTTCGAGAAACTTCGGGAATCCGGCGCCGAGGTTTCGGTCGGCGAGAAGAGCGTCCGCGTCCGGGCACCCGAGCGCCTGAGGCCGCTTCGCGTCACGACCGCGCCCTACCCGGGATTCCCGACCGACATGCAGGCTCAGTTCATGGCGCTCCTCTCCGTCGCGGGAGGGAGCAGCACGATCACCGATACGATCTACCAGGACCGCTTCACGCACGTGGCCGAGCTGCAGCGGCTCGGCGCCGATATCCGCGTGGAGGGGAACACCGCGACCGTCCACGGAGTGCCCTCCCTGAGCGGCGCTCCCGTCATGGCCACGGACCTCCGTGCCTCCGCGGCGCTCATCCTCGCCGGGCTCGTGGCGCAAAAGGAGACCCGGGTCTCCCGCATCTACCACCTCGACCGCGGCTACGAACGGATCGAGGAAAAGCTCCAGGGACTCGGAGCCGCGATCCGCCGCGTCCGAGCCTAGCGCGCGAACACCATGCGCCCGGTCGTGGTCGGCACCGCGGGCCATATCGATCACGGCAAAACCGCGCTCGTGCGCCTCCTCACCGGTATCGACACCGACCGGCTCAAAGAGGAAAAGGAGCGCGGCATCTCGATCGACCTCGGATTCGCGCATCGGACGCTTCCATCCGGCCGGCGCATCGCGATCGTGGACGTGCCGGGACACGAACGCTTCGTCAAGAACATGCTTGCCGGCGCGACCGGCGTGGATCTCGTCCTCCTCGTCGTCGCCGCGGACGAGGGCGTGATGCCGCAGACGCGCGAGCACCTGGCCATCGTGAATCTCCTGCGCATCGAGCGGGGCGTCGTGGCCCTCACCAAGTCGGACCTGGTCGATCCCGAGACCCTCGGGGTCGTGCGGGCCGAAGTGGAGGAGCTGCTCGGGCCGACTCCGCTCCGGGGAAGTCCGGTCGTGCCGGTCTCGGCGGTCACGGGGGAAGGGCTCGAGGTCCTGCTCGAAGCGCTGGACGCCGCGGCGGGGTCGGCTCCCGGACGCGAGGCGTCGGGTCCGGCGCGCCTTCCGATCGACCGCGTCTTTCCAGTCGAGGGAATCGGCACCGTGGTGACCGGGACGCTCTGGAGCGGGACCGTGCGGCCGGGGGACACGCTCACCCTTCTGCCCTCCGGGAAGGCGGTCCGGGTGCGTCAGGCGCAGGTGCACGAGCGGACCGTCGAGGAGGCGCACGCGGGGCAGCGCTTGGCGCTCGCCATCCACGGGGTCTCGCGCGAGCATGTGAAGCGCGGGGACTGGCTCGCCTCTCCCGGCTCGTACCGGCCCTCCCACCTGCTCGACGTCAGGCTCGAGCTCCTCGACTCGGCGTTGAAACCGCTCGGTTCCCGCTCCCGTCTCCGCTGTCATCTCGGCGCGAGCGAGATCCTGGGCAGAGCCGTCCTCTACGAGCGCGACACGCTCCCTCCCGGGGAATCGTGCTGGGCTCAGCTTCGCCTCGAGCATCCGGCCGTGGCAGCATCCGGAGATCGGATCGTCATCCGGTCCTACTCGCCGGCGACGACGATCGCGGGGGCTACCGTAGTCGATCCCACTCCGGTGAAGCGCGCGCGACTCGGCCCGGGGGACAGCGCGCGGCTGGAAACGCTCCGGTCGGGCTCGGCCATGGAGAAGCTGGCGGCGCTCGCCGACGAGGCGGGCTCGGCCGGGATCGCGGGGGAAGGTGCTGCGGTGAGGCTCGGCTCGATCGCTGAGGCGATCACCGAAGCGGCATCGGCCGCGGTTGCCGCGGCGATCTCGGTCGACGCGGAGGCCAAGCTCGTGCGCCTGCGCGACGGGCGGCTGCTCACTCCGGCTTCCTGGAGCCTCGCGCTCGAGCGGGTCCTGGCAGCGGTGACCCGGTACGCGGAAAAGAACAAGCTCCGTGACGGGGTCCCGAAAGGGGAGCTCAAGAGCCTCCTATCCCGCGAGCTTCCGGGCGGTGTCTTCGACGAGGCGTTGGAGATCCTGCTTCGGGGCAATCGCCTTGCGCTCAAAGGGGATCGGGTCACACTGCCCGAGGCGGCACCCGCGCTGAGCCCCAAGCAGGCCCAGGCCGTGGAGGAGCTCGAGCGCAAGCTCTCCGGCCGGGGCTTCCAGGTGCCGGAGGTGTCGGAGCTCACGCGCGGCATTCCCCCGGCGGAGCGCCCCGCCGAGCTGATCCGGTACCTCGTCGATAGCGGCCGCGCCGTAAAGGTCACGTCAGAACTTCTTTATCCAAGAGAGCTTTGGGATGACCTCGAAGCGCGGTTACGCTCGCATTTTCAGAAGAACGCGACCCTCAGCATGGGGACCTTCAAGGAATTGGTACACGTTTCCCGCAAATACGCGGTTCCCATGCTCGAGCATCTGGATCGAACGGGCCTCACGCGCCGCGAAGGAGACGAGCGGGTTCCTGGGCCGCGCATCAAAGGTGGCGAACCAGCGGGTCACTAGAGCGGAGTGTGACTTTTCCGGCATCCCTGATTGCATTTCGTCAATTTCTCTGCTATTCTACCGACCGTACGGTGGGTGGATTATCCCCCTCTCTCCACTCTCCACCGCCTGGTGGGGGAAGCCCCCTGGGCCAGATCAGGAAGGTGCAGCGACTATGAGCCTCCTCTCCCAGCGAAAGACCAACCGGGCGGCATTCCTGTTCCTATCCTCGATCGCCGTGTTTCTGTTCCTTGCTCTGCCGGTACCTTCGTCCTTCCAGTCTCACGTGAGCGCGATCGGCCCGAGCGTCGTGTGGGCCGGTTCGCCGGATGAGACGCTGAACCCGCCTCCCACACCACCGAAGGGTTCCGCCAGATGGCTGATCTCGACCGGGAATACCACGAGCGCCACGGGCCGCATCTTCACGGGCCGCACCACCCTGTCGAGCCGCACGCTGATCAGCGTCTTGTGGAGGGTGTACTGGGCAACTGTGAGGCTCTGATCTCGGATCTGTCCGTCACCGGAGAGCGTCGGGAAACGAATCGTGAACAAGACAACGGCGGACCTTATTCGGGAGCGTGAGGAAGCGGTTTCGACCGCTCGCCTCACGCAGGATCCCGAACGTCATCTGCAATCCCTCGAAGATCTCGCCGAGATCTTCCTTCGGGCCGACAGCTACCTTCCCGCGCTTCAGAACCTGGACGAGTGCATCCAGTCCGCCGAGCGGCTGGGTCTCGCCGAAGCACGCATCGCGACCCTCGAGCTGAAGGCGGCGCAGGTCCTGATCGACAAAGCCGACGCGCCCGAGGCGCTCCGGTATCTGGCCCGCGCCCGCGGGCGGATCGCCGCCGAGACGCATCCCGAGCTGGTCGCGCGGCTTCAGCTCCAGAGCGCCCGAGCCCTGATCGAGTTGAGCCAGTATGACGAGGGGCTGCGGACGTGCGAGCGCGCACACGCCTACTTCAGAGACCGGGCCCTCACCGGACCGCTGGCGCACACCTACAACTGTTTCGGCCGGATCTACTTCCGGCTCGGCGATCTGGACAAGGCCAAGGAGTTCTACGAAGCTTCCCTTCACCTCTTCCGCTGGGATCTGAACGACGACGACGGGGTCATCCGCACCCACAACAATCTCGGCGTCCTCTACCGGCATCTTTCCGATTGGCGGCAGGCTACCTGGCACATGCTCCGCTCCATGGAAATCGCCACACGCCTCGGAAACTTTGCGTACCTCGCCGTCACCTGCGCCAATCTCGGTATCGTCCACCTCAAGGCCGGGTCCTGGGATGAGGCGCGCGAGCACTTCGAGCGCGCCCTCACGAGCTACGTCCAGATCGGTCGCGACGCGGGCGTCGCGCGCATGAGAATCGGGCTCGCGACGATCGCCTCGTACCGGCACGACTTCACGACCGCGGAAACGCACCTGAGCGCCGCCTGCCAGATCACGGCCCGACTCGGCTGCTCGCGCGAGCAGGTTCTCTGCCTCATGGGGCGGGGGGATCTCCACCACGAAATGGGAAATCACGAAACGGCGCTGGGTTTCTACGATCAGGCGCTCGTGATGGCACGCCAGATCGCGCCCGAAGGGGACATGATCCACGAGCTGCAGCGTCGGCGCGCCGAGGTGTTCACCCAGCGCGAAGACGTGCCGAGCGCGATGAACGCGGCCGAGGACGCCCTGCAGCGCGCCATGCGGCTGCGAGATTCGCTTGAGGAAGGTGCGACGCGGCGCGTGCTCGCGGCAATCCACACCGTCGAGGGCGGCCACGCCGAAGCGCAAGCGCAGGCGCGCCAGGCGATCCGGATTCTCGAGGGGATCCACGAACGCTTCGAGCTGGCGCGGGCCTATCGCGAGCAGTCGCAGCGCGCGAAGGGAGACTCCGATCCGGAGCGCTTGCGCGAGGCCCAGAACTACGCGTTCAAGTCCATGTCGCTCTTCGAACAGCTCGGGCTCGCGGACGCCGTGCGCGACTGCGAAGGCATCCTGCGCGAGCTGAACGCTCCCTCCTGGCTCGTCGCTCCGCGATCCGACAGGCCGGCACATCCCGTTTCCTCCCAGACCCAGGACATCGCCCGCGCGCACGGGTTCATCACGCAGCACGCGCGGACGCTCGAAGTGGTGCGGAAGGGTTCCGAGCTTCTGTCCACGCCGGCGCGCGTCCTGGTCCAGGGGGAGACCGGAGTCGGGAAGAACCTTCTCGCCTACATGTTCCGCACTTTTGAAATAGAGCGGGGCCGTCCGTTCGTGGAAGTGAACTGCACGAGCCTTCCCGGGGATCTCGTCGAAAGCGAGCTCTTCGGCTACGTGCGGGGCGCGTTCACCGGCGCGGCGATCACGAAGCGGGGGATCTTCGAGGACGCGGATGGAGGCACGATCTTCCTGAACGAGATCGGCGAGCTCTCCGAGCGCACGCAGGTCAAGTTGCTGCAAGTTCTCGATGACGGCACCTACCGCCGTTTGGGCGAGGTTCGATCGCGGCAGCTCAATGTTCGGATCATTTCAGCGACGAACAAAGATCTCGACGCCGCGGTGAAAGCGGGCTGGTTCCGCGCGGACCTTTTCTATCGCCTCGGGCAGGTTGTGCTATCCATTCCCCCGCTACGCGAGCGCCGCGAAGACATCCCGCTCCTGATCCGAAACTACCTCGACGAGCTGTCGGCCCGCGAAGGGCGGCAGGTTCTCTTCTCCGAGGACGCCATGGACTACCTCGTGTCGCTCCCCTGGCTGGGAAACGTCCGCGAGCTGAAGCACAAGATCGAGTCGATCTTCCTCTGCGCCGGCCGGCAGGAGCTGCTCGACCGGGCGTCGCTCATGCCGATCCTCTATCCCGGCGCGACTTCCGTGCCCGAGCCGTATCCATCCCGAGGCTTGCGCGGCAAGGTGGACATGTTGAAGCGCGAGGAGGTCCTCGCCGCCCTGTCGCGGAACGGGGGGAACCGAAGCCGGGCCGCGCTCGAGCTCGGTATCACCCGCAGGCATCTCATCCGGCTGCTCAAGCAGATCTACTAGGCCGGCCAGACCGGGCCCGGTCAGGCCGGAAACTCCGATCCACCCCAGCCGATCCATCCCGCGCGCATCCCTCGTCGAGTATTCGTTCCCTTTATTCGAATGATTTAATAGGCGTGACATCCAGGTCGCGCCGGCCCGGTGCCGTGTGACATGGCACGAGTCCATGCCGCGTAATTCCTTAACGCGATTCGGGGTCTGTCAGGGTGTGACATCCATGTCGCGCACCGGTCCTTCCACTCGGGATCAAGCTCCCTCCGTGGATCTACCCGGCTCCATGATCTTCTTGAAGTACAACAACTTGTGAATAGGCAGCGATTGACCTGGCCGATTCGGGCCACGGGGCACGTCGCATGCTTTTGGAACGAGGTAGCCAGCACTGGTTGGATGAGCTTTGAGATGACTCGCGCGGCTAAGATGACGTGGGGCCGCGGACGATGGGGAGCTCTCAGGGGAAGCCAAGACCAGGGCGAACCATCTACTTCAGGTCCCAGTGGACATAAAGGCTCCTAGACTGACTCCTTTCTGGGTGCCTCATTCGTCCGCGACCCACTTGAAATACGGAAGTCTCTGTTCGGGTCCCCCCCCAACAACGTTTCCCGCAACCTAGCTCGACACCTCGCGAAAAGTCAGGCCGCCGGACGCGTCCCGGGTTTCCGGGGGCACACGATCAGCTCCCGCTCTCGCGTACAAAGAGCTTGGCCGGGCTTCGCTCCGCGGGGCCTGGATACGAACTTTCGTTCGGTATAGATCACCGGTACCCGCGTCTGCTTTCGAGCCTTGCTGAAGAATGCGGCGATCTGGGCCGCCTCCACCAGCGTTTCTGGCTTGGGTTTGGAGTTTCGAGTGGGGCGGCGAAGGATCACGTGGGACCCCGGTGCCCCCACGACATGGAACCAAAAGTCGTGGGGGTTGGACAATCGATGGGTGATGTAGTCGTTGTCGGCGTTGGTGCGGCCGACCCAGACTTCCCATCCATCGGTCGTAACGTACGTCCTTGGTCGGAGCGACTTGTGCGCCCCTGGAGCTCCGTGCCCTGGACGTCCCGCACGGGGCGCGGCGACGGCCTGTCGACCCAGATGGGTCTTTCGCACGTCGCCCCGTGCACTTGAATCGATTTTTGCGTTCCTGAGGAAACTCCCGATCTGTGCGAGGAATTCCTTGGGACTCATGAGGAGCGCCTCGCGACGCAGTTCGTCCAGTTCTGAAAGGCTGCGGCGAGTTTCGGTGAGCCGGTCGTCGGCGCGCCGCTCCCCTCGCTCACCCTTCTTGGCTCTTTGGAAGAGCCGCGCCGCGTTCTCGTCGGGGGAGAGTGCCGGATCCAGGTTGATTTCGACCGTCGCTCGAGGCGAGTCCGCGTATGGATCGGGGAGACCAACGCGGCTCGCCCCCCTCTGAATCTTCCCGAAGTTCGCGAGCAGGATCTCCGCGCGCCTTCGGTTCGCCTGCATCTCCTGCGCCTTTCGTTTGTCTTCCTCCGCGGCCGCGGCGCGGCGCTCGAGCGTCCGTTCCGCCGATTTGAGGAGCCGCTCCACCTCGGACCGGAATTCCTCGCGGAACGTGCCCGCGATCGTTTGGCGGAGCGCTTCGCGGGCCTCCTCCGGCGTGGCGTCGCTGACCACCGGAGGGCGGTAGCCCAGGGGAAGCTCGGGAGCCGCGGTTCCATCCGGAGGCTTCTCCTCGCGATCCGACGCCTCGTGGTCCCGGTGATACGCCCAGAGCGTGCCCCCCTCCGGCTCGGTGATGAGGCTCAGATTCACGCGAGGCCCCTCGGCGTCGATCGTCAGCCGGAACCGGCTCCCCTCGCCGGTCGCGGGATCGAAGAGGAGGTCCAGGTCCCCCGACTCCCGCGCGACCGCCTCCACGACCTGCGTGTTCCGGATCGCTGTTTCGATCGGCTGGAAGCGCGACCCTCGGGGATCGGGGCCGATCGGGAGATCCGGGGCGAGCGCGTACCAGCCGGCCTTTCGCTCGAGGTGGATCCAGAGGAAGACGCGGGGCTCTCCCACGAAGGAGATCGCGAGCGAGCGGCTCGAGAACGGGATCACCCCCCGCACCTCGCGACCGAGAAGGCTCGGGATTTCCGCCGCTCTGCTCATGGCTTTCGGGCCTTCGTGAGACGCGCGAGATTGTTCGCGGCGTCCGGATAGCCGGGAAGCGCTTCCTCCGCCCGCCGGTAGTGGGTGATCGCCTCTTCCGTCCGTCCCATCCGTTCGAGCACAACGCCGAGGTTGTTCTCTGCCTGCGCGAACCGTGGATTCAGGCGGATCGATTCCCGGTACGCCGCCACGGCGGAATCGGGCCGGTCCACCCGGACATGGAGATTTCCCAACGCGTACCACCCGGCCGCATAGCCGGGCCGGAGCCTCAGAAGCAGCCGGACATGCGCGAACGCGGAATCGATCTGCCCGGACTCATCCTCCGCCGCGCTCAGGTTGAGCAGCGATTCGTTGAATTCGGGCTTGAGCTCGAACGCGCGCCGGTGATGCTCGACGGCCCGCTCGAGATCGCGTCTCTCGTAGTAATAGCTCCCGAGCACCGCGTGAACGTAGGCCGAATTCGGAGAATCGCGGAGCATGGAGGAGTAGAGGGTCGCGTTGTCCTTCCAGATCGACACGCGCGGCAGGAGAAGCGCCAGGAAGACGGGAACTGCGATCGCCGTCAGGAGGAACCCGGCCGTGCTCGGCAGAAGCGAGACCGCGAGCGCCAGGGAGGCGCTCGGCACGAACAGGAAGCGCTCCGCGATGAGCGCGCCCGAGATGATCCGGGCGTAGCAGAGCGGGAAGAGCGCGCTCGCGAAGAGGAACACCGGGACGGACCAGGGCGAACGCCGTCTGAGAAGGAGGACGAATCCCACCACGGTGGACAACACGATCAGGGCCCCCGCCGCGAAGATCCAGTCCGGCCGCTCGAGCGGGGGGACCTCGTGCCGCGCCGAGAGACCGACCGGGAAGAGGAGGAGCGGAACGTATCGCGCGACGAGCGCCACGCTGGTCAGAAGCTGCGCTCCCGATCCCTCGACCGGCGAAGCGGCCGGGAGCGCCGGCGGTCCGAGCACTGCGAGGCGGGTCAAGCCGTAGACGAGAACCACGACGCCCAAGGGGACCGCGGAGACCGCGAGCTTCCGCGCCCCCAATCTCCGATCCCGGACCCAGAGCACGAGGAGAAGGAGCGGCGAGACGAAGAAGGCGACCTCCTTCGAATAGAGCGCGGGGAGCAGGAGCAGGGCCGCCGGCCAGAGCTTCATCGCCGGCTTTCGGATTCGCGGCCCCCATCGGGCGGCGGCCCACAGGGAAGCGAAGAGAAACGCGCCGCAGATCACGTCGGTGCGCCCCGAGATGAAGTCCACACTCTCGGGATGGGTGGGGTGCAGCGCGAACACGCACGCGCCGGCCGCGGACAGAACGGGCCTTCCCGACAATTCCCAGGCGAAGAGCCAGAGGAAGAGACATGTGAGCGCGTACGTGATCAGGTTCGTGAGGTGGAAGCCCGCCGGATGCGCGCCGTAAACGGCCCGATCGAAGGCGAGGCTCAGGATGGTCACCGGGCGGAAGTAAGCGTTGTGGAGAACCGGATCGCGCAGGAGGGAGTCGAAGGGCGTGCGCCAGAGCCGGACCAGGTCGCCCGGCCCTTCGAGGTCGAGCTGAGGACCGATCAGGACCCTGTCGTCCCAGACGAAGCCGTACTCGAGCGACCGCCAATTCGGCAGCAGGGCGGCCAGCAGTACGAGCGCCCCGAGAAGGGCAAGCACCGCGGTCGAAGCCTTCCGCCCGGCCCCCGCGCCCGGCTTCGACCGCGCCTCGAAGGAGCTGCGAGGTGCTTGCGAAATCTTGTTTTGCGTGGCCGCCCTGGACCCCATGGGTAGACGTTAGGTACTGCGCGCCGGACCGGTCAAGGGCTCGTTGACTCCCGGGCCCGCGACGCGCTACATTGGGCGTCTACCCCGAGGAGCGATCCAAACCCGACATATGGTTCGAAGCATGACGGGCTACGGTCGGGGCGAGGTCCTGATGAACGGCCTGCGCCTGACGGCCGAGGTCCGATCCGTAAATCACAGATTTTGCGAGCTTTCGGTCCGCCTCCCCCGGGCTCTTTCGGCCTTCGAGGCGGAGGCGCGGAAGCTTGTGACGGAGAGGATTTCCCGGGGGAAGATTTCGCTCGCGGTGACGTGGGGAGGCGAGGGGGAGCAACAGGCCGAGCCGACCGGAACGCTTCGGCTCGATGCCCACGCGGCCGACCGGTACATGGAATTGCTCGGCGAGCTCAAGTCCAAGTACGGATTGGTCGGGGATATCGATCTCAAGTCCTTTGCGGCGCTCCCGAACCTCTTCATCTGGGAGGAACCCGCCTCAGACGCCGATCACTACGTCTCCCTGCTCCGCGATGTCGTCACCAAGGCCGCGGACGACATCATCCGAATGAAGGAGCTGGAGGGGGAGGCGCTCCGGAGCGATCTCGAGACCCGGGTCGAATCGATCCGGAACCGCGTGGCACAGATCCGGGAGCGGGCGCCCGACCGGCTCCGCGAGGCGCGGACGCGGCTCCGCGAGCGGGTGAATCTTCTCCTCGAGCCGGGGGAGCTCCCGGAGGAGCGCGTGGCGCAGGAGGTTGCGATTCTTTCGGACCGCCTCGACTGCACCGAGGAGTGCGTCCGGCTCGAAGCGCACTGCGGGCATTTCCGGAAACTCCTCGAGGAAGAGAGCGCGCCGGGGCGGAAGCTCAATTTTCTCCTGCAAGAGATGAATCGGGAGATCAACACGATCGGCTCCAAATCCTCCGACGTTCCGATCGTAGAACAGGTGGTGGAAGTGAAAGAGGAACTTGAGCGGATCCGGGAGCAGGTCCAAAACATCGAATGATCTGGATGCCTGGCTCCGCACCGGGCACCGGCCGTTCGTGGTCGTGATTTCGGGACCCTCGGGCGTCGGGAAGAGTTCCTTCGTCGAGAAGCTGTTGGGCGCTGGGCTGAATCTGGAATACTCCGTGTCCGCGACCACCCGGGCGCGCCGTCCCCACGAGGCGGACGGGCGGGACTATTTCTTCCTGGGCCGCGACGAATTCCGGAGACGGATCGAAGCCGCCGAGTTCGTGGAATGGGCGGAAGTCCACGGTGAGCTCTACGGAACCCTCCGGAGCGAAACGGAGCGGTGGCTCAAGGCCGGGAAGAACGTCCTGCTCGATATCGACGTCCAGGGGGGGCGGGCCGTCCGGAAGGCCTACCGGGACGGGGTGTTCATCTTCGTGCTGCCGCCCTCGCTGGCCAGCTTGGAAGAGCGGCTCCGGGGGCGCGGGACCGATCCGGATGAACGGATCCGGCTGCGTCTCGACAACGCGCTCCAGGAGATCAACCTCGTGAGCGAGTATGATTACGCGGTAGTGAACGATGATCTGGGGGCGGCGCTCGATCGGATCGCTTCGATCATCATGGCGGAATCGTGCCGGGCTTCGCGCCGGCTTCCGATGGCAACGTAGCGAACGAGCGAATCGAGAGTGCTCAGGAGGGGAACTGTGTTGGACGAAAAGGGCGTGCTTCGGTCGAGCAACATCCCCAACAAATACGAGCTGATCATCGTGGCCGCCAAGGAGGCGCGCCGGCTCAACGAGCTCAGCCGCCAGACGGGGCTGAACCTCGGCGGAAAGGTGACGAACGTCGCTCTGGAGGAGGCGCTCAAGGGAAACGTCTTGTACCGCTACCGGAGCGAATCGGAAGACTTGAAGCCGGAGACTCCGGAGAGCTCCGAGGAGTAGCGCTGCCGTGGCGGAGGGGCGGGCCGGGCTCGATCAAGCGCGCGTTCTCCTCGGGATCACCGGTGGGATCGCGGCGTACAAGGCGCCGGAGCTGGTCCGGCTCCTAGCCAAGGAGCGCGCCCGGGTCTCCGTCATCCTCACGCGCAACGCGCGGCGTTTCGTCACCCGCGACGCGCTGCGCGCCCTCACACGCGGCCCGGTCCTCGGCAACCTGTTCGAGTCCGAAGCGCTGGGCGAAGGCCCCTGGTTCCCCGGCTCCCCGCGCTCCTCGCTCGGCATGGCTCACATCGGCATGGCGCGCGAGGCGGACCTGTTCCTCGTCGCTCCCGCGACCGCCAATCTCCTGGCGAAGCTCGCGCACGGAGCGGCCGACGACCTTCTCTCCACCGCCCTCCTCGCGACCCGCGCCCCGGTGCTCGTGGCCCCGGCGATGAACGTCGCGATGTGGGAACACCCCGCGGTGCGCGAGAACATTCGGGTGCTCCGCGAGCGGGGTGTTCGTTTCGTCGACCCCGAGGAAGGCGAGCTCGCGGATGGGGAGTGGGGGATGGGACGCATGGCGTCGCTCGAGGCGATCGTCGCGGCGGCTGGCGACGTGCTGGCGGAGACCGGGCGCGACGCGGCTGGGGCCCCGGCGGCGCAACCTCCGGGCGCCGGTCCTCGCCCGCGCGATGAGACGGCGCGGGCTGCGGAGGCCTACAATCCGCAGCTTGTGCCTCGAAACACACCATCCGTAGACCAACCCCTCCTCGGCCGCACCATCGTCATCACGGCGGGAGGGACGGAAGAGCCCATCGATCCTGTACGTGTGATTACCAATCGGAGCAGCGGCAAGATGGGATTCGCGCTCGCCGAGGAAGCCCGACGGATGGGTGCCAAGGTGAAACTCATCATCGCCCGGACCAGCGCGCCCGCGCCGGCCGGCATCACCCGTATCGACGCGGTAACCGGCGAGGCGATGTCGAAAGCGGTTCGCGCGGCGATGCCCGACGCCGACGCCCTCGTGATGGCCGCGGCGGTGAGCGACTTCGCGCCCGTGGCCCCGAGCGACTCCAAGATGAAGCGCCGCGAGGGCGACATGACGCTCGAGCTGCGCGGCACGCCCGACATTCTCGCGTCCATCCGGAAGGAATTCCCGAAGAAGTTCGTCGTCGGGTTCGCGCTTGAGACGGAGGACGAGGAGCGCGCCGGGATGGAGAAGTTGAAGAAGAAAGGGCTCGACCTCATCGCGATCAACAATCCGCTCAAGCCCGGCTCCGCGTTCGGCTCCGACGAGAACGATGTGACCCTCCTCGACCGCTCGGGCGAGGCGGAGCGCCTCGGGCTCCGTCCCAAGCCCGACGTGGCGCGCGCAATCCTGTTCCGGGTCGCGCGCGCGCTGGAAACCGCGGTCGCCCGGTGAGCGATCCTCGGGAGGAAGTCGCGAAGCTGGCGCGAGA
>DASXQO010000106.1:0-9981 GCA_036507115.1 Candidatus Eiseniibacteriota bacterium
CCCCGGTCCTTCGCCTCGCGCGCATAGGCGAAATCGGACTCCGTGCGCTCGCGCGGCGCGATCTGATCGGGATGGCGTGCGGCCTGCCCGTAATGGGTCGGATCGATGTCGGCGCCTCCCGTCAGGACGAGACCCTCGACGCGCTCGAGGACCTCGCGGGCCTCTTGCCGGTTCGATACCAGGGGGAGGATCACCGGCAAGCCCCCGCTTCCCGAAACGATCGATGCGTAGTTCGGGTAGAGGAAATAGCCGTTCTTGCCCCCGACGAGCTTGAAGTTGGGACAGATTCCGATGAGCGGTTTCGACATGCTCTCAGTATCCTCGCGTGAGGTCGACCCGGTTCAGGAGCGGGAGTCCCGCCGCGTCGCGGCGCAGATTCTCCCGGAAGAGCGCCATGGCGCGCGGCCAGAAGCCGGTCGAGTTTCCGGAAACGTGAGGGGTCAGGATCACATGGTCTAAGTTATAGAGTTCGCTCTCGCGGGGCAAGGGCTCGGTCTCGAACACATCGAGGGCCGCGGCCCCGACCCGGCCTTCGCGGAGCGCTTCGATCAGGTCCCGCTCCCGCACGATCTTCCCGCGCGCCACGTTCACGAACCAGGCTCCGCGCTTCATGCTGCGAAACGCCGCCGCGTCGAAGATGCCTTCTGTCTCCGGCGTGAGCGCTGCCGCGACCACGACGGCGTCCGAGTCCGAAAGCATCCGGTTCAGCTCGCGCGGCCCCATCACGCGGTCGAGCGGCGGCTCTTCCGCCGGCAAGCCGAGTGCTGCGAGTAGCTCCGGATCCCAGGAGGGCGGATCCTCCGCGTGCCGGCGGACCGCGATCACCCGCATGCCGAACGCGAGCGCGCGCCGCGCGATCTCGCGCCCGATCGCGCCGTACCCGAAGAGGCCGAGCGTCATCCCGTGGAGCTCCCGCGGCCTCCCCGAGCCGAACCAGCGCTCTCGGACGAGTCCGGTCGTGATCTGATCGGCGATCGCGGACCGGAACTGGCGCGCGAGCCCCACGAGCATTCCGAGCGTGTGCTCCGCGATGGAAATCGCGTGGACGCCGCGCGAATTGGTGAGGACCACGCCCCGGTGGATGACGCTCGGGGTTATGAAGGTTCCCACGCCCGCGGCCGGTGCGTGGATCCAGCGCAGGCGGCCCGCCCGCGACACGGCCTCCTCCCCCGGGGCCCAGGAGAAGAGGATCTCCGCGTCCGCGATCAGGTCCGCGAGCTCTTCGGCGGAGCCCGCACGCGTGACGTCCAGATCGGGGAACTCGCGGTGAAGTCGGGCTAGTTCCTCCGCGGGGATCGCCCACGCCCCCGAAGCGTCAAAGGGCCCGAAGAGGAGGCGCCGCATATCGGAAGCGCGCCGGACGGAAGCGCCGGGCCCGATGCGCCGGCCCGGGCTTTGCCCTAGAGCGTCGGACCCATGTCGTGTAGGAGGATCCGCCTCAGGAGCGTCACGGGTAAGGCGCCCTGGGAGAGGATGCGCGCGTGGAACCGGCCGAGGTCGAACGCAGGCCCCTCGGCGCGCGCGGCGTCGTCCCGGAGCTTCCGTATCTGGAGCGCTCCGAGCGTGTACACGAGGTACGTGGGGTCGAACGCGCCGCGGTACGCCTCGCGCTCCGCGTTGGCCCGCTCCATGTGCGCGTGCTTCATGAAGAGCGCGATCGCGTCGTCCATCGACATGCCCTTCGTGTGGAGACGGATTCCGACCTGGAAGCGGCACGCGCGCACGAGCGCCCAGCGCAGCATGCCGAACTCCACCTTGGGGTCTTCCTTGCGGTAACCGTGATCCACCAGTCCCTCTTCCACGTAGAGCCCCCAGCCTTCGCCGAAGCTCCCGGAGTACATCGTCTGGCGCACGAGGCTCGGGGCGCGCTTTCCATAGAGATAGTGGACATAGTGGCCGGGATAAGCCTCGTGGATGCTGACGGACGGCAGGCTCCATCGGCTGTATCCCTGGAGATGCTGCTCCACGCGCGCGGAATCCCAGTCCGACTTCGGCACGGTGATGTTGTAGTACACCTCGTTCGCCTTCTTCTCGAAGGGACCCGGCGAGTCCAGGCTGGCGAACGACCGCGACGCCGCGAAGGAAGGAGTCGGGCGCACGGTGCAGCGCACTTCCGAGGGGACGTCGATGAACTTGGAGGAGATGCAGAAGGCGCGCATCTCCTCGAGCAAGCCGTTCGCGTAGGGAATCAGGCCGTCGGCGGTGGGATGGTCCGCGCGCATCCTCGCAACCAGCTCATCCGCGCTCGCGTTCGGATCGATTTTCTTCGCTGCCGCCGCGTAGCGCGCCTCGAGGCGTGCGAGTTCCTGCTCCCCCACGCGGAGAAGGGAATCTAAAGACAGATCCACCATCTCGTCGTAGTAGAGCTTCTTCCGGTAACGCTCCGGGCCGAGAATGTACGAGCCCTTCGCGCGAGGCACCAGGTCCTCGCGCACCCACTTGATATAGCCGCGCGTGGCCGCTTCCGCGACCGCCTTCGCGTCCGCGTAGGACTTCAAGAGGGGCGGATCCTTCACGTCGGCGAACGCCGGCGGCACTTCGCGCTCGAGAAAATCGATCGAGCCCTCGAAATCCTCCGCGGCGAACTGCGCGAACATCGCGGGCGGGTTGACCAGATTTTTCTTCCCGGACTCGAGAAGCCGAGGAACCTGCTCGAGGCGCGCGATCACCATCCGAAGACGCTCTTCCGGGGGCGCGAAGTTCCGCGCGACGAGGCAGAAGATCGCCCCCGCGTAGTTGTAGACGCTCGGATCGTTTTCCCAGCTTCGGATTTCGGTGAGATCGAAAAGGTGCCCCTCGACCTGCCGGCTGAAGAAGTCGTAGTCGACCCGAGCCGAGTCGCTCAGGCTGCGGGCGTCTATCTTCTTGATCTCCGCGACCGCGCGCTTCGTCCGGGCGATCTCACGGTCGATCGCGGCCCGCGAGCGGTCCCCGAGCCGGCTGTCGTACTGGTGCAGCCCGGAGGTCGTGGCCCAGGCGGGCTCGAAGGCGTAGTAGCCGCGCAGATAGTCGCTGACGAGCGCCGAGAATCGCTTCTCGGCGGCGTTCCCCGACGTGGTGACTGCCGCGAGCGGATCGACGGCCGGGGCAGGGGAGCGCGGGGCCGCGGATCCGAGGGCGGGCGCGCAAAGGAACAAGGGCAGAGACAGGGATACGAGAGCGCGAATCATCGTGGCTATCCTCCTGGATGTTCGGCCGAGTCGGCCACGGTATCACGCCCCCGCCCGAAAATCATCTGGGCGGAAACGGGCAGGAGGAAGATCGCGAAGAGCCGGGAGAGCGCGGGGGATTCGATCCGTTGGGCGAGCAGGGCGCCGAGCAGCGCGCCCACGGCGCCCCCCGCCATCAACCCAGGAAGAAGGCCGCGGACGACGTGGCCGTGCCTCGCGTGGCTCCAGGCTCCGACGATCCCGGTGGGCAGGATCATGAGGAGCGACACCCCTTGCGCGACGTGCTGGGGGAAACGCTGCGCCAGGACGAGCACCGGCACGAGGATCGTGCCGCCCCCAACCCCCAGGAGCCCGCCCAGGAGTCCCACCGCCCCGCCCAGGAGAACATTCCCCGGCGCGGGCCAGGGGTGGGGCGGGCCCTCGTGCACGGGGGCCGCGACGAGGATGCGCGCCGCGGTGACCGCTATGAGAATCCCGAGCGCCTGGCGGAGCTTCCTCGCGGTCAGCTTCCGGGCGAGGGAGGCGCCGAGGAGAACGCCCGGCACGGCGCCGATGGCGAGGTAGAGCGCGAGCAGGAGATCGAGGTTGCCCTGGCGGAAGTAGGGCAGGGCGGCGACCAGGGCGATTACCGTGACGAACGCGAGCGAGGTTCCCTGGGCTTCGTGCTGGCGGGTACGAAGCGCGTGCACGAGCAGCGGGACGAGCAGGATGCCGCCCCCCACGCCCATGAGGCCCCCCAGGGCGCCCGACATCAGGCCGAAGATGAAGGGCAGAGCACTCGTCCGCATGGAAGCGCGCACCGTACCACAGCTTAAGCTCGCGCGCGTTGACAATGCGCCGTGCCGGTCGGTACGCTCCTCCGGCCAAGCGCGGCTATGGCCAACCTACCTCCCATCAAGCCTTCACGCCTCCTGTGGACGCTTCTCTTCCTCGGGGCGCTCCTCATTCTCGTCAACGGGACCGTGATCTACGCGATCCAGACCGCGCATCGTTTTCTGGACGCGGAGCTCGGGAAGCGTTTCGAAGCGACCGCCCACACGGCCGCGCTCCTGATCCATTCCGACCAGCTCGACGCGCTCTTCCCCGAAACCTCCGACTCTCTGCGGACCGATTTCGACGCGGTCATGGACGCGGCTCAGGCGGGGGACGTGGTCCGGGAGCAGTGGCGCCGGCTGGCCGATGGGGCCGGCGCCTCCAACATCGTTCTGCTGAATCCCGAGCACCGAGTCGTCCTCTCGGTCCGCGAGTCCATGGCGAAGCAGGTGGGCCGCGTCGCGCTCGACGAGGCCGCATTCGCGCGGGCGATGATCGGCGAGGGCGCCCATTCGCGCTTGTTCGAGGAGGGGGCGACCTACCTCAAGGCGGGCTACGCGCCGGTCACGCAGTACGATGGGCGCATCGTCGGCGCCGTCGTGGTGGAGGGGGGGTCGAGCGCGTTCCGCCCTCTCGTGCAGGTGAGAGCCTCCCTGTACGGCGCCGCGATCCTCGCCTCGATCCTGGTCGTGCTGGTCGGGCTGGGATACGTTCGCACGCAGGCGAGACTCGCGCGCATGGAGGAGCGCATGAACCACGCCGACCTCCTTGCGACCGTCGGGCAGGTCGCGGCCGGGGTCGCTCACGAGATCCGGAACCCTCTGGCGGTGCTCCGCGGCGCCTCCTCGCGCCTTCAAAAGCTCGAGCATCTCTCCGGGGCGGAGCGGAAGGAGCTTCTCGGGATGCTCGACGAGGAGGTCCACCGGATGGGAGAGGTCGTCCAGACCTTTCTCGATCTCTCCCGGCGCCCGGACGCCGAGGACTCCGTGTTCCCCTTGCGCCCCGTGCTCGAGCGCTCGATGGAGATCCTCAACGTGGAACTTTCGCGCTGCAAGGTCCGGTCGGCCGTGCGCTGGGAGGCCGAAAACGGTGTTTCGATCCGCGGGAGGCCCCAGGCGATCCACCATCTGTTCCTGAACCTCGCGCTGAACGCGCGCGACGCGATGCCCGGAGGGGGAGAGCTGACCATCCTTGTCCAAGCGAAGAAGTCCGAACTGCGGATATACTTCCAGGACAGCGGTCCTGGGATCCCCCGGAGCATCCGCTCGAAGATCTTCGAGCCGTTCTTCACGACGCGGGCTCAGGGCACAGGCCTGGGGCTCGCCTTCGTGGAGCGGATCGTTCTCGAGCACGGGGGGACGATCACCGTCGGCTCGTCACCGAGCGGCGGCGCCCAGTTCCAAATCCATCTACCCATCGAGACATGAACCATGAGTGACCGGATCCTGATCGCCGAGGACAACAAGAATTTATGCAGGATACTCGAGAGCGCGCTGAGCGAAGCGGGCTACGAGGTCGTCGTCGCGCTCGGAGGGGACGCCGCGGTCCACGAGATCAAAGCGCATCCGTTCGACCTCGTGATCTCCGACATGCGGATGCCGGGGGCTTCCGGCTCGGTCGTCTTCCAGGAGGCGCGCGCCCAGAGCTATCTGCCGGACGTCATCCTCATGACCGCTTTCGGCGACACCCGCGAGGCCGTGCGCCTCATGCGGGACGGCGCCGCCGACTACATCCTCAAGGACTTCGACCCCGAGGAGCTGGTGACCCGCGTGGGCCAGGTGCTCGAGCGGCGGCGGCTCAAGCAGGAATCCACAGTATTGAAGGGTCGGATCGAGACGCTGAAGGAGCAGATCAGCCTCCACCACTTCGACATGATCGTGGGGCAGAGCCGCGCGATGCGGGACGCGCTGGGTCTGGCGGAGCGCGTGGCGCGCACCGACGCGAACGTGCTCCTGCTCGGCGAGAGCGGCACCGGGAAGGAGGTTTTCGCCCAGGCCATCCACGCGGCGAGCAAGCGCGCCGAGGCGCCCTTCGTGCCTGTGAACTGCGGAGCCTTGCCGGAGACGCTCCTCGAGTCGGAGCTCTTCGGCCACGAGCGGGGCGCCTTCACCGGGGCGATCCGCACGAAGCCGGGACGCTTCGAATTCGCCGAGGGGGGCACGGTCTTCCTGGACGAAATCGGAGAAGTGCCGCAGAGCATCCAGGTCAAGCTCCTCCGCGTGCTCCAAGACCGGACCTACGTGCGGGTCGGCGGCGAGGAGATGCGACGCGCCGACGTGCGCGTGATCGCGGCGACGAACCGAAACCTGGACGAGATGATCCACACGGGGAGATTCCGCGAGGATCTCTACTATCGGCTGAACGTGTTCCCGATCCGTCTCATGCCGCTCCGCGAACGCCGCGAGGACATCCCCGAGCTGGTGGAAACCTTTCTCAAGCAGCAAGAGAAGTCCCTCGACGACATCACTCCGGAGGCGCTCGAGCATCTCCGTGGATACGAGTTCCCCGGGAACATCCGCGAGCTCCAGAACTTGATCGAGCGGGCGGTCATTCTCGCGGGCGAGGGGAAGATCGAGCGCGGGCACTTCCCGATCGGGAAGACACGGCTCGCGGCCGACCCGGCCGAGCTGCTCTCCCTCGGACTGAGCCTGGACCAGATCGAGAAGCGTCTCATCAAGGAGGCGCTGGAGCGCGCCCAGGGGAACAAGACCAAGGCCGCAGCACTGCTCGGGATCTCGCGCCGCGCGCTCTATTCACGCATGGAGAGTCACGGGATTCCCATAGGCGGAGCCGAGTCCGAGCCTGCCGACTGAGGGGGTGTTCCCGCCGATCGAGGGTGGCGGAGCACCGAGCCACGGAAGACTACGTAATACCGATCCGTACGTCCCTGGTACGGCGGGGTCCATTCCCGCCACGGGAAGCGGAGGTTTACTCCTCGCTTCAAGGCCGGACGGGTTTGTAACCCCATCGGGCGCCGAGCCTTCTCCGAGCAGCCCTCCCTCCGCGCCATAAGCTCAAGGGTGGCATAGAGATTGCGGACCTGTAACGGCGATGGTCCCCCTATTCCGTGTGCCGCTCATACCGGTGAGTCGCCGGATCATGTTCGCTGTCCGCGCAGGGGCGCGGGTCGCCGCCGTCTGGGCCCTGCCGGGGCTCTTCGCGCTCGGCGTTCTCCTGTTCCTGGGGATGCCGTTAGGGGCGCGCTCCGCGGCCGCGGATGAGACCCCACCGGCCGCGACGGCAGCGCCGGATTCGGACCCCACACCCCAGGCCGATGCAGCACCTGTCGGGGGTGCTCCCGCGCCGGCTCCGGCCGCCGCGGTGGATTCCCTCGTAGCCGCCCCCGCCGTCCAGGACACCTCGAAGGCGCCGGAAACCCAGGCGAAGGACGCGTCGCCCGGCGAGGAGACCGAGAACGCGACCACGCAGCCATCCGAGAAGCTCCCCGAGACGCCGCTCGTTCCGTCGACCCTGGCAAAGCCCATAGAGACTCCGGCGGCAAAGCCGCCGGCCGTAGCGCCGTCACAGTCGAAGGCGGGCGGCGCCGCTGTGAAGCCGCGGGCGCGGGTGGGCGGCAGGGCCATCGCCGGCCGAGGGGCCAAGGTCGCGCCCAGGAACCGCGCCCTCGCGAAGTCCCCGGCCACGAAGACTCACGCGAACGGGGCACCTTCCAAGTCCGGTATCCCGCATGAGGGGCTCTCCGAGGCGGACCGGGTCGCCTCCGAGCTGGAGCGCACCGAGCGGTTCGTCGGACGGGCGCAGCGATCGATCGTGCAGTCCAAGAACACTCGGGCGATGAAGCTCTACACCTCGGCTCTCGATTTCCAATCCGACTCGCGCGAAGCGTGCAAGGTGCGACAGTACGCTCGCGCGGAGCGCCTCACGCTCGCCGCGCGCGATTTCGCGGACCGCGCCTCGCGTATGGTGGGACCGCCCCGCGAAGATCCCAATTACGTCGAGCATGTCTTGAAACGCACCGATGACGCCATCGAGCGCGCGAAGGACGTGTTGCGGACCGGCGCGAGCCGGTACGCATGGCGCCGGCACGAGGACCTGAAGCAGGAGCAGAAGGAGGCCTGGAGGATTTTCAAGGTGGGGGATGTCGGCTCGGCCTACAAGCAGACCCTCGGCGTTCGTGAGGGGGTGCTCGCGCTGCTGCGCCAGCAACAAGATCTCCCGGTGCCTCGCGAAGCCGCCGAGAAGGCGATCGGGGGCGCGCAGGCCGCGCTCGACCAGGCAAATCGTGAGTTGGGCCCGAGGCCCAACGTGGAGGCGGTGCGGCTCGTGAGGCTCGCGAACGAGTACCTGGCCAAGGCGCGCCACTCGTTCAACCGCGGAAGCTACCGAACCGCGCTGCTGCAGGCCAAGGTGGTGGAGCGCCACGTGGAGCACGCGGTCGATGTCGGGAGGCCGCGGTCCTAGGGTCCTGCCTCGGGGGAGTGATCCGGGCCGCTAGTCGCGGCGAATCACGGCGACGGTGACGTCGTCTCCCGGTTTTCCTTCGCTCGAAAACTCGTGCACCGCGCGGATCAGCGATTCCACCAGGCGCTCCGGGTCCATCGTGCGGTGCTCCCGCAAGAACGAGGCGAGGCGTTCCTCGCCGAATTCGTCGTCCCGCTCGTCCCGCGCCTCCGTGACCCCGTCGCTGTAGAGCACGAGGACGTCGCCGGGATCCATCCGGAGGAGGGCGGATTCGTAGGCCGCTTCCGGAAACATGCCCAGCAAGAGCCCCCCGACCGACAATTTCTCCGTCTCCCCCGACGCGCGAACGAGGAAGGGGGGGTTGTGCCCGGCGTTCACGTAGCGGATCTCTCCGCTCTTCTTTTCGATCGCGATCAGGACGAGCGTGATGAACCGGTCGCCGCGCACGGCGTGATGGATCGAGCGGTTGAGACGCCCCATCACGATGGGGAGCTGGGATTCGGACTCCACGTGCGCCCGAACGCTCGCGTGCAGGTTCGTCATGAGGAGCGCCGCCGGCATCCCCTTGCCCGCCACGTCCCCCAATCCCACCGTGAGCACCGGAGCTTCGCCGTCGATGAAGTCGAAGTAGTCGCCCCCCACGTCCGAGGAGGGGATGTTCTTCCCCGCCACGCGGTAGGGCGGACTCACGAGCGGCTCTGTCGGAAGCAGCGACTGCTGGAGGTTCGCGGCGCGCTTCAGATCCTCCTCCATCAGCTTCCGCCGCTGCAGCTCTTCCAGGGATTTGGTCTCCAAGATCTTCACGGCGGCGAGGTGGCCGATGTGGGTCAGGATGAGAAGGTCGGTGTGCTCGTAGGGGACCGGCGCCGCCACGTTGTCGACGTAGAGGACGCCCAGGACCTCCTCCTCGTGCCAGAGGGGGACGCACATCGCCGAGTTGATCCGCTGGCGGATGACGCTCTGCTGCTCCTTGAAGCGCTCGTCGCTCTGGGCGTCGCTCGTGAGAATCGCGGTCCGATCGTCGATGGCGCGCCGGGCGATGCTCCGGCTGACGAGGATCTCCTGGCCCGCGGTGGGACCCCGCTGCTTGGTCGCCTTCGGGATGAGCTGCTCTCCCTCGCCGCGAAGGATCAGCACGGTACGGTCGGAGCGCAGCACGTCGGAGGTCAGATCCACGATGAACTGGAACAGCTCGGCCATCGGCTTGTGCGCGAGAAGCGCCGGCCCCAGGCGCTCCATGCCCTCGAAGAACTGGGCCATGCGCTGCGGCGACGCTCCCGTTGCGGCGATCGCCTTGATGTTGGTGGCCGAATGCGAGGCATTCACGAGATCGGCGAGCGGGACGGCGTGGACCGTGCCGGGAGCCTTCGTGTCGGCCACGCGCACGGACGATCCCGGTTCCGTGTCGCGGGCGAAATGGATCTGGCAGGGACCGATGTCGATCCGGTCCCCGGGATTCAGGCGCGAAGGCGTCTGGATGAGCGTGCCGTTCACCTTCGTTCCGTTCTTGCTCTTGAGATCCTGGATCCAGTAGCCGTCGTCGCGCAGGACGATCTCGGCGTGCCGGCGGGACACC
>DASXQO010000107.1:0-4587 GCA_036507115.1 Candidatus Eiseniibacteriota bacterium
TCTGCTCGCGGATACGGACCACGCGTTCCTCATGGAGACGAACCGGAGCTGGAGCATCGACCAGCTTCGCTACAATTTTCAGTTCAAGACGGAGCTCGCCTGGGAAATCCGGAAGGGAAAGAGGGTCCGGCTCCTCAAGAATCCCACCTATCAGGGCATCACGACCCAGTTCTGGAACTCGTGCGATTTCATCTGCGGACCCGATGAATGGAAACCCTGGGGTGTTGTGAATTGCGGCAAGGGGCAGCCGGGGCAGGTCGCCGAGATCACGCACGGGGCCGCTCCCTCCCGCTTCCGCAAGGTGCAGGTCGGGGCGGGATACGACGCGTGATGCGCAAGGAAGAGGCGAAATCGCTCCTCGATCAAGCGATCGCCGCCGCGCGCGGGGAAGAGGTCGAAGTCATCCTGGGCGGCGGGACGGAAGCCCTGACGCGCTTCGCGAACAACGAAATCACCCAGAACGTGGCCGAGCGGCGGTACCTCCTCTCGGTCCGCGCCGTGCAGGGAAAGCGCACCGGGCGCGCCACGGGGAACGACCTGAGCCGTGCCGGCATCGCGCGACTGATCGAGCGGGCGACCGCGGCGACCCGCCTGCAACCGGAGATCGCAGATCTCCTCCCGCTCCCGGGGCCGCAAGAATACCGCGCCGTCGACGCACTCGATCCCGAGACGGAGTCCCTGGACGCCGAAGTCCGCGCGCGCGAGATAGCCCAGGCGGTCGGGCAGTGCCGGAACGCGGGGCTCGAAGGGGCGGGAATCTACGAGGTGCGCTCGGGCACGATCGGCGATTACGGCGAGATCGGACCGCTCGCCATCGCCAACTCGCGAGGCCTCTTCGCATATCACACCGGAACGTCGGCTGCCTTCCGCGTCTCCGCGCTCGACGGGACCGCGTCGGGCTGGGCGGGGCATGAATCCTTTCGTGCGCGCGACATCTCCGGCGACGCCCTGTCGGCCCGCGCGGTGGAGAAGGCCCTCCGCTCGCGCGAGCCGAAGCCCTGGGAGCCGGGCCGGTACACCGTGGTGCTCGAGCCGGCGGCCGTGGCGGACCTGATCCAGGACATGTCCTGGATCTCATTCGGCGCGCTCCTGGTCCAGGAGGGACGGAGTTTTCTTTCCGGAAAGATCGGCGAGAAGGTGATGGGGGAGAACATCACGCTGCGCGACGATCCCTTCCATCTGCTCCAGCGCGGGAGCCCGTTCGACGCCGAAGGCATGCCGACCCGCACGACCACGATCATCGAACGCGGGATCGCGAAGAGCGCGGTCTACGACCGGCAGACCGCTGCCAAGGAAGGCCGCGAGAGCACGGGCCACGGCCTCCCCGTGCCGAATACCTACGGACCGATGGCCCGCCACCTCGTGCTGGAAGGGGGCGAGGGGAGCGCGGAAGACCTTATCCGCCGCGTCGACCACGGCCTCCTGGTCACACGCGTCTGGTACACCAACGTAGTGGATCCGAAGACCGTCACGCTCACCGGCATGACGCGGGACGGTCTCTTCGCGATCGAACGCGGGAAGGTGACGCACGCGGTCCGGAACTTCCGATTCAACCAGAGCGTGGTCCAGATGCTCAACCAGGTGGAAGGGATGTCGACCCCGGAGCGTTCGGGGGGGGTCGTTTGTCCCGCCCTCCTGGTCCGGGACTTCCACATGTCGAGCGCCACCGAATTCTGAAAAATTTTGTTTGCCGGGGACGGTGGGCACCTCTATAATGCGCGTCAGGCGGCGGAGTAGCGCCGCGCCCCTTGGTGCACTGGCCTCCCCCCCGCAAAGGTCAGCTTTTCCCCCCCTGCACCCGATCGCCGGCTGTGAGAAGAGCTTGACAGATTCGACTACCCCCAGACTCGCCTCTCCGAACCGGTCAAACGGGCGTCTTGCAATGAATTGCCTTGACGCGCGCGCTCGAAAGCGGCATAAAGATAGCCGGTTTCCGATGACACCCCGGATGAAGAAAGGAGCGTTCTAACCTATGTCAGACCAGCTCGGCCGTCGCGGGCCTCTGACGGTGTTCGCATGGACCGTCGCGCTCCTCCTCGGCCTCACACTCCTCGGTCCCGTGGCCACGTCCGCCCAAGCGCAGACGGGGTCCATCACGGGAAAGATCACGGACGACAGCGGTGTCGGCGTGCCGTACGCGAACGTCATCCTCAAGGGGACGCAGCTCGGGGGCCGCGCCAACGCGGAAGGAAAATTCACGATCGTGAAAGTGCCGGTCGGTACGTACACCCTTGCCACCAAGATGATGGGCTACGCCTCGATCGAGAGGACCGTGCAGGTGAACGCGAACCAGACCGCCACCGCCGATTTCAAGATCACCGAGCAAGCCGTGAAGATTCCGGTTGTCGACGTCACAGGGAATATCAAGATCGCCATCCGCAAGAAGGACAGCTCCACCAAGCAGATCGTGACGAGCGAGGATCTCCGCTCGTTGCCGGTCGACAACTACAAGGAAGCCATCGGCCTCAAGGCCGGCGTCATCAGCCAGGGGGGCGAGCTTCACTTCAGGGGCGGGCGCGGTGATGAGGTCCTCACGATCGTGAACGGAATCGCGAGCCGCAATCCGATGCGCGCGGAAGGCGTGGACCTGGGCCTCCTCGCGGTTTCCTCGAGCGAGCAGGTGATGGGCGGTCTCGACGCGCAGTACGGAAACGCGCTTTCCGGGGTGATCAACCTCACCACGCGCGAAGGCGGGGACAAGTTCGGCGGCGAGGTCCGTTACTTCACCGACCGGTACGGCGAGGCGGACAAGTCCTTCAACAATTTCGAACGGCTCTCCACCGGATTCGGGGGCCCGTTCCTCTTTCCCAAGACGAACTACTTCATCTCCTTCGAGGGAACCTACACCGATACGTATCTCAGGAATCTCGCGACCCACCGGGAGCACCGGTTCCTGGATTTCATCCGGCTCGGCAATCGTCAGTCGAACAGCGCCAAGCTCTCGAGCAAGCTGACGTTCAAGGTGACCCCGAACCAGAAGCTCAACTTCGAGGTCATCAAGAATCAGGCCCTGGACGGGGAATTCAACAACCGGTGGAACCGCCAAGGCTGGGTCCAGGTCCAGCAGGATTCGACGGCCCCGACGGACGGGAACGTCACGACGCGATACGGCGCCTGGTCCTACTTCCAGGTCGATTCCACCTATATCCCCGCGAACACCGCGGAGCATCTCCCGGTCACCAACGTGGACTATCTCCAGACGGCGCTGACCTGGAAGCACACGCTCGGCGTCGGGACGATCTACAACCTGCGCGCCTCCCGTCAGACGTGGGAGACGTCGCGAGACGTCCTGGACCGGATGCCGTGGGAGTATCGGCAGACTCCGAACAACTACTACGATCCTCAGAACCGGCTGGACGGGCAGTACTACGTCACGAACGGCGATTATCCCTTCTTCGAGCGGAAGCGCACGGTCACCTACACCTTCAACGGGGATTTCTCGAAGAGAATTGGCCGACCCGCGGATCAAGGCGGTCACCCGCACAACTTCATGATGGGGGGCGACATCAACTACAACGACCTGGGCTTTCTCCGGACGAGCTTCCCGAACGTGCTGACCGGTCAGGGCCTCTACGGGGCGGATCGGGATGAATTCCGGTACTTCAATCCCGAGGGCTCCTTCTTCGTCCAGGACCGCTGGGAGTACGAGGGCATGGTTCTGAACGCGGGAGTCCGGTACGACAATTTCTCCATCGGGAATCAGATCGCGTCGTCCGAGGTAGCGGACCGCGTGAAGACTCAGATCAGCCCCCGCATCGGGATCGCCTACCCGATCTCGGACCGGGACGTGATGAGCTTCCATTACGGGCGCCTGTTCCAGGTCCCCGACCGCCAGTTCATCTATCAGGGACGGTTGCTCTCCGCGACCGCGCGCGGCAATCCGAATCTGGAACCGCAGACGACCATCAGCTATCAGCTCGGCGTCCAGCATCTCTTCAGCAAGGACATCTACGGCCAGTTCGGCGTCTACTTCAAAGACATTTTCGGCCTTCTCACGACGGTGGACCAGGAAATCCCCGGCATCGCGATCACCGTGCCTACCTACGTGAACGCGGACTACGCGTCCTCGCGCGGAGTGGAGTTCACCTTGATCAAGCGTTTCAGCCACGGGTTCGCCGGAGAGGTCAACTACACGTACGGCAACGCCACCGGGACGGCATCGGATCCGAACCGTGCCTTGCCAAATCAGGGCAACCTGCGCGATCAGTTCAAGCCGACCTCCGAGCAGCCGCTCAACTGGGATCAGAGACACAACATCTCCGCGACCTTGAGTCTCGGAAACGAGAAAGACTGGCGGGCCTCGTTCGTCTATCAATTCGGTTCCGGGTTCCCCTTCACGCCGCACGAGCGCGAGCAGCGACGCCAGAATCCCGACGATATCAACTCGGAACGCCTGCCCTCGGTTTCGACGCTCTCGATGCAGGGGGAGCGGTTCTTCCGCGCCTGGGGACAGAACCTCACGCTCTACGTTCAGGGAACGAACCTGCTCGACGCCGAGAACATCAGCGACCTCGAGGCGGACATCTGGCCCGAGGGCGCGATCAACCCAAGGTCTTACAACATCTATTACACCGAGACGGGCCGGGC
>DASXQO010000108.1:0-3139 GCA_036507115.1 Candidatus Eiseniibacteriota bacterium
ACGCGGGCGCTGCCGCGGGTCGAACTCGTCCACCTGGATGGCGTCGTCGCGGGCCTTTTCCGCCTCGCGGATCCGCTTCCACGCGGCCTCGTCGAGCACCCCGGCCTTCAAGGCGCGGTCGTAGAGCGTGGCTTCGGGATCGCGCGCGAGGGTCTTCGCGCGGACGGCGGCCTTCACGGTCTGGTACGCCGGGGCTGCCGCCACGACCTTGTCGAGCGCCGCCTCGAGCCTCCCGAGCCCGGGATCGTCCGGAGGCGGCACGTAGATGTCGCGCGTCAGCCGCAGGCGCTCCTCCCGATCGTCGAGCAGCGCCCGCGCCACCTGGGCGCCGAGCGCATCGCTCGGAGGCTTCCGATGCGATCCGAACGGGAAGATCGCGAGACCCAGCATCCACGCGGCCGCGCGGTTGGGTAGATTTTCCAGAACGCCCACGAGCGCGGATTCGATCTCGTAGAGCGCTTTCTCGCATCCCCATTTCAAGAACGGGAGATCCGCGTCCGGCCTTCCGTCGTCCCAGAATTTCTTCACGGTTGCGGAGCCGAGATAGAGCCACGCGAGCGCGTCCGCGAGCCGGCCGCTGATCTTCTCGCGGCGCTTGAGCTGGCCCCCCAGGGTCGCCATCGCGGCGTCCGAGACGAGCGCAAAGGCCGCGCTCAGGCGGGTGAACCGCGCGAGGTAAAAGCCGGCCGGGCCCGGCACGCCCGAGGGCCGTGCGACGCTCGATCCCGTGAGCGCGTGCGCGAAGCATTCCATCGCGTTCGAGACGATGAAGCCCAGGTGCGCGAAGAACGCCCGGTCGAACCGGGCCACGTCCTTCGAAGCGACCGCTTCCATCTCGGCGCGGACGTAGGGATGGCAGCGGATCGCGCCCTGTCCGAAGATGATCAGCGTGCGCGTGAGAATGTTCGCCCCTTCCACCGTGATCCCGATCGGCACGGCCATGTAGGCATTCGCGAGCACGTTCCGCGGTCCCCGCGAGATTCCCGCGCCCGCCTGGATGTCCATCGCCGCGTTGACGACCGTGCGCATTCCCTCCGTGGAATAGGCCTTCATGATCGCGGAGACCACCGCCGGCTTCTCCCCGGCGTCCACCGCCCCCGCGGTCAGGACCCGCGCGCCGGACATGACGTAGGTGAGCCCGCCGATGCGGGCGAGCGGCTCCTCGATTCCTTCGAAGCGGCCGATCGGAAGGTCGAACTGCTCGCGCACCGTGCCGTAGGCGCCCGCGACCCGCGCGCAGAGCTGCGCAGCGCCGGTCGAGAGGCCCGGAAGCGAAATCCCCCGCCCCGCGGCGAGGTTCGCCATGAGCATCTGCCAGCCCTGCCCCGCGCGCGCCCTCCCCCCGATGATGGAATCCAGGGGCACGAAGACATCGCGCCCGTAGATCGGCCCGTTCAGGAACGCCACGCCCAGCGGATCGTGGCGCTTGCCGATCTCGATCCCGGGCAGATCGGGAAGAATGAGGGCGAGGGTGATACCCAGATCCACCTTGTCCCCCAGGAGATGGTCCGGATCGTAGAGGCGGAAGGCGAGGCCGATGAGGGTCGTGACCGGCCCGAGCGTGATGTAGCGCTTGCGCCAGTTGAGCCGCATGCCCAGGACTTCCCTTCCCTGGTACTGCCCGCGGCAGACGATTCCGCTGCTCCGGGTGGAGGCCGCGTCGCTTCCCGCTTCCGGACCCGTGAGGGCGAAGCACGGAATCTCCTCCGCGGTCGCGAGGCGCGGGAGGAAGTGGCGCTTCTGCTCCTCGGTGCCGTAGTGAAGGAGCAGCTCCGCCGGACCAAGCGAGTTCGGGACCATCACGGTCACAGCGGCCGCCACGCTCCGGCTCGAAATCTTGGTCACCACCGCGGAGTTCGCCAGGGCCGAGAACCCGAGCCCGCCGAATTCCTCGGGGATGATCATCCCGAAGAACTTCTTCTCCTTGATGAACCGCCAGACTTCGGGCGGAAGGTCCCCCTCTCCCTCCACCCTCCACTCCTCGACCATGCCGCAAAGCTCCTCCACCGGTCCGTCGAGGAAGGCGCGCTCGCGCGCGCTCAGCGGCTTGCACTGGAACTCGAGGAGCTTCTTCCAGTCGGGACTGCCCGAGAAAAGCTCGCCGTCCCACCAGACCGTCCCCGCTTCGAGCGCGATCCGCTCGGTGTCCCCCATGCGCGGGAGCGCCCTCGCCAGCACCCGCATGATGGGCGGGGTGATGACACGCCTCCGGATCGCGGGGACCAGGGCGATCGCGAGGACCGCGAGAATCAGGAGCAGCGCGAAAACGGTCATTACGAAGAATCCCCCCTCGAGGCCGGGCTGCTATCGGTTCGCCCCGGGCGAACCGGTACTCCGCGACAAGAACAAGAATACCTAAGTTATGTCAGGGCTTGCGAGCGCGTATGGTGGCCGCGATTCCGCCCAGGTGCTCCTCGAAGGAGACATCGGCAAACCCGGCCTCGTTCATCAGCGCGGCGAGGACGCGTTGCCCAGGGTAGGCGCGGAGCGATTCCACGATATGGGTGTAGGTGCCGGGGCGCCCGTGGAGAGCGAATCCCCAGAAGGCGCCCGCCACGAGGAGATATCCCAGAGCGAGCGATCGGTAGGAGGCGGATCCGGGCAGTCCGAAATCGAGGCTCAGGAAGCGGCCGGACGGACGCAGAAGGCGAAAGACGTCTCTCAGGAACGCCGGCAGGTCGGGTGGGTAGCGAAGCCCGTAGCCGATGGTCACCGCGTCGAAGGAGCGGTCCGCGAAGGGAAGCCGGCTCAGGTCGCCGCGCAGAAACCGCACGTCTTCCATGCCGGAGCACTTCCTACGCGCGAGGGCGAGCATGTCGGCGCTCCGGTCGAGACCCACGATCGCGCCCCGGTGTCCGCTACGTCGAAGCAAGATGGGAAGGGCGGCGGTGCCGGTCGCGAGGTCGAGAACGCGCGAGCCTTCACCGAGAGCCCGCGCTTCCGCGGCGAGACGCGCCTTCCAGCGGCCGTCCCGCCCCAGCGAAAGCGCACGCGTCAGGACGTCATAGCGGGGAGCCACGCGATGGAAGATCGATTCGGCGTAGCGTGCCCGCTCGCCTGGATCCTCGGGCCACCGCTTGATCCAAGGAGTCAGATCGCGAACCAGTACGTGATCTTCGCGAGGACTTTGTTCTCGGGC
>DASXQO010000109.1:0-5797 GCA_036507115.1 Candidatus Eiseniibacteriota bacterium
GCCGGAATTTCTGGCCCGGCGCCGCGCCCAAGCCTGGGCGCACTGCGAGAAGACGCCCTTTCCCGCGCGAACCGAAGAACTCTGGCGCCGGACCGACATCAGCTCGTTCAAGTGGGAATCGGTCCTCGCCACGCGGGATCCACATCCCAGCGTATCGGCCACGAGCGAGCTTCCCGCATCGCTCCGCGTCGAGATCGGGCCCCGGGAGGAGCGTTCCGCGATCCTCGTTCAGCTCGACTCCAACGCGGTCCTGATCGAGCGCGACCCGGAGCTCGAGAAGCTCGGGATCATCCTGATGCCTCTGCTCGATGCGGCCCGCGCGCACCCCGCGCTGGTCGAGCGCTTCCTCGGGCGCACGGTCCGTCCCGACGAGAGCCGGTTCACCGCGCTCGCGGCCGCGCTCGAGAGCGGGGGCGCGTTCGTCTACGTTCCGGACGGGGTCAAGGTTCCGCGGCCGATCCATCTTCTCTTCTCCCGCGAGACTCCCGATCTCGGCACCTTCCCGCACGTCGTGGTCGCGATGGGGAGCGGGTCCGAGGCTTCGGTGATCGAGGAGTACGTCTCGCACGGGGAGCCCGGAGTCGGCGTGAACGTCGGGGCGACCGAGGTCACGGTGGGACAGGACGCCAGCCTCCATCTCGCCACCTTCCAGCGCTGGGGCGGAAACGTCCATCACTTCGGCACCGAGCGGGTGCGCATCGGGCGCGACGCCCGGTTCCACTGGACCTACACCGCGCTCGGCGGAAAGCTCACGAAGCTGGATCTCGAAATGCACCTGGACGGCGAGGGGAGCGAGGCCAAGTTCTCCGGATGCTACTTCGGGAACGGGACGCAGCACTTCGATTTCCACACGTTCCAGAACCACAACGTCGGGCACTCGGTCAGCGATCTTCTCTTCAAGGGCGCGCTCCGCGATCGCGCGCGGATGGTGTACCAGGGGCTGATCAAGGTGCACAAGGACGCGCAGCGGTCCGACGCCTACCAGGCGAACCGGAATCTGCTGCTCTCCGAGAAAGCGCGCGCGGATTCGATTCCGAGTCTCGAGATCGAGGCGAACGACGTGCGGTGCACCCACGGAGCCACCGTGGGGCAGGTGGACGAGGACCAGCTCTTCTATTTGAGGACCCGCGGACTCCCGCGGCCGGAAGCGGAACGGATGATCATCCAGGGGTTCTTCGAGCCGGTGCTCGAGCGGATTCCCGCCGAATCGCTCCGGACTGCGGTGACGGCCGCCGTGGAACGGAAAGCCGCTGCCTGACGTGAAGACGCTCGCTCCCGAGCGGCCGGTGGACTTCGCCGCGATCCGCAAGGACTTCCCGATCTTCGAGCAGAAGGTCCACGGGAAGCCGCTCATCTACCTCGACAGCACCGCGACGACGCAGAAGCCGCTCGAGGTGATCCGCGCCCTGGAGCACTACTACCGCACGTACAACGCCAACATCCATCGCGGCGTCTACGCGATCGCCGAGGAGGCGACCGCGCGCTACGAGGAGGTGCGCGGAAAGGTGGCGCGGCTTCTGAACGCGCGCTCCCCGAGCGAGATCATCTTCACGCGCGGGACCACGGAGTCGATGAATCTGGTCTCCAACGCCTGGGGGCGGAGCAACGTCGGCCCGGGCGAGGTGATCGTGCTGACCGAGATGGAGCACCACTCGAACCTCGTGCCCTGGCAGATCCTCGCGAAGGAGCGCGGCGCCTCGATCCGCTACATCCCCTTCGACGGCAAGGGAAGGCTCGACCTGAGCGGGTTGGACGCCCTTTTACAGGGAAAGGTCAAGATCGTCTCGCTCACCCATATGTCGAATGTGCTCGGCACGGTGAACCCGGTCGCCGAGATCGCCCGGAAGGCGCACGCCCAGGGCGCCCTCGTGTGCGTGGACGCGGCCCAGAGTCTCCCGCATCTGGGCGTGGACGTCCGGGCGCTCGATTGCGACTTCCTCGCCTTCTCGGCGCACAAGATGCTCGGCCCGACGGGAACCGGCGGGCTCTACGGCAAGCGCGCGCTCCTCGACGCGATGCCTCCCTTCCTCGGAGGGGGGGAGATGATCCGCGAGGTGAGGCTCGAAGGATCGACCTGGAACGAGATTCCCTGGAAATTTGAGGCGGGCACGATGAACATCGCCGACACGATCGCTTTCGGGACCGCGATCGACTACGTCGAGAAGATCGGGTTCGCCGCGATCGCGGAACACTCTCGCGAGCTTGCGTCCGAGACCATGCGGAGGCTGGGGGAGATTCCCGGGGTGACGACCTACGGACCGCCGGCGGCGGAGCGCGGGGGCATCGTCGCCTTCACGCTGGATGACATCCACGCGCACGACGTCGCGACCGTTCTCGATCACGAGGGGGTGGCGGTGCGCGCGGGTCACCATTGCGCCATGCCGCTCCACACGAAGCTCGGGGTCGCCGCGACCACGAGGGCGAGCTTCTACGTCTACAACGTGCCCTCCGATATCGCGGTGCTCGTGGAAGGAGTGCGGAAGGCAAAGCAGCTCTTCCACCGATGAGTCTCGACGACTTCTACCGTCAAAGCATTCTCGACCACTACCAGAACCCCCGCAACTGGGGCACCCTCGAGAAGCCGGACATCACCGCTTCGGACGCGAATCCGCTCTGCGGCGACGAGATCCGAATCGATCTGAAGATCAAGGACGACCGGGTCGAGGAGGTCCGGTTCAGCGGCAAGGGATGCTCGATCAGCCGCGCCGCCGCCTCCATGCTCACCGAGTCGATCGAAGGAAAAACCCTGGACGAGGTAAAACAGATCAATCGGGACGACGTTTTGGATATGCTAGGGATCGAGCTGGGGCCGGTCCGGCTGAAATGCGCGCTCCTGGCGCTCAAGACGCTCAAGGTGGGCGTGTACGGGATCCAGCAGAACTGGCCCGGCGAAGAGGACGAGGGATGAGCCAGACGGCGACTCGTTACGTACGCGTGGGCAAGGCGAGCGACGTGCCGGTCGGGCGGGCGGAAGTCTTCGACGTCGAGGACCGGAAGATCGCGGTGTTCCGCCTCGAGGACGGCTTCTACGCGATCGAGGACCTCTGCACGCACGACGGGGGACCGCTCGCGGAGGGGGAGATCGAGGAGGACCAGGTCATCTGTCCCCGCCACGGCGCGCGATTCGACATCAAGACGGGCACCGCCCTCACGCTTCCCGCGGTGACGCCGGTCGAGTCCTATCCGGTGCGCGTGGACGGGAACGAACTTTTCATCGGGCTCCCGGACTAGGCCGGCCGCGGGCCGGCCCTCCGGGCCCCACACGACGAGGAGCGCATGGCGACCGACGAGGAAATCAAGACCGCATTGGAACAGGTGGTCGATCCCGAGATCAGCCTGAGCATCATCGAGCTGGGGCTCGTCCGGGAGATCGACCAGAGCGTCGAGCCGAACGTCGTCCGCATGCTGCTGACGACGCCCTTTTGCCCGTACGCGCCCCAGATCATCGCGCAGGTGAAGGAAGTGGTCACCACCGTGACGGGAAAGCCCGCCGAGGTGGAGATCCTGCCGGAGCAATGGACTCCGGAAATGATGCCCGATCCCGGCCTTCTCGGCCGGTGGTAGGAGGACCCATGCCGAAGCTTCCTCAGGCCGAGCTGGATCGCGCGCTCCGCGATCTTCCCGGCTGGTCGACGAAAGAAGGCGCAATCACCAAGACCTACAAGCACGAATCCTTCGCGGAGGCGATCGTGTTCGTCAACGCGGTCGCGCACCTGGCGGAGCTCGCGAACCACCACCCCGACATCGACATTCGTTACACGAACGTGACGATCTCGCTCGTGACCCACGATCAGGGCGGCATCACCGAGAAAGACGTGAACCTGGCGCGTGAGATCGAGGAAGTCCGCCGTAAGGCCGGAGTGCCGGCGTAACGAATGCCGGCACTGGAGCGGCTTCTTTCGCCCCGGTCGGTCGCGGTGATCGGAGCTTCCCGGCGCCGGGACTCCATCGGAGGAGCGATCCTCCACAACCTGATCGAGCAGGGCTTCCAGGGACCGGTGTACCCGGTCAATCCCAAGGCGACCCACGTGCAGTCGATCCCCGCCTACCCCAACGTGGCGGCGGTTCCGGGCGAGGTCGACCTGGCGGTCATCGTCATCCCCGCCGGTCAGGTGCTGGAAGCCGCCACCGCGTGCGGTGAAAAGGGGGTCAAGGCGCTCATCGTCATCAGCGCAGGGTTCAAGGAGACCGGGGACGAAGGGCTGAAGCGGGAATCGGCGCTCCTCGAGGTGGCGCGCCGCTACGACATGCGTCTCGTCGGACCGAATTGCCTCGGCGTCCTGAACACCGATCCCAAGGTCTCGCTCAACGCGACCTTCGCGCCCGTCTCGCCTCCGGCGGGCCGGGTCGCCTTCTCTTCGCAGAGCGGGGCGCTGGGACTCGCCATCCTCGATTACGCCCGCCGGCTGAACCTCGGCATCTCGCACTTCGTCAGCGTGGGGAACAAGTCGGACGTCTCGGGAAACGACCTGATCGAATACTGGGAGCAGGATCCGGGGACGGACTTGATCTTGCTGTATCTCGAGTCGTTCGGGAACCCGCGCAAGTTCACCCAGCTCGCGCGGCGGGTGGCGCGCACGAAACCCATCATCGCGGTGAAGAGCGGGCGCACGCCGGGCGGCTCGCGGGCGGCTTCGTCGCATACCGGGGCGCTCGCGGGCTCGGACGCCGCGGTGAATGCGCTCTTCCGCCAGAGCGGCGTGATCCGCACCGACACGATCGAGGAGCTTTTCGACTCGGCGATGCTGCTGGGCTCCCAGCCCGTGCCGACGGGGCCGAACGTCGCGATCCTCACCAACGCGGGAGGCCCGGGCATCATGGCCGCCGACGCGTGCGAATCGGCGGGCCTCTCGGTCGCGAAGCTGGAAACGAAGACCGTCAAGGGCTTGAAAGCGTTTCTCCCCCCCGAAGCCAGCGTCAAGAACCCCGTGGACATGATCGCGTCCGCCGACGCGCCCTCCTACGAGCGCTCGCTGCGGTTGCTCGCCCAGGACAAGAACGTGGACGCGGTGATCGTGATTTTCGTGCCTCCGCTGGTCACGGGAGCCGAGGAGGTCGCGCGCGCGATCCTCGCCGGCGCCTCCGGGAGCAAGAAGCCGGTTCTGTCCTGCTTCATGGGAAGCCACGGCGTGCCCGAGAGTCTGCGCTCCTTGCAAGAGGGGCATATTCCCTCCTACACCTTTCCGGAGGCGGCCGCGCGCACCCTGGCGCGGGCGGTCTCCTACGGGGTCTGGCGCTCGAAGCCGGCGGGCAAGGTGCCCGCGCTCCCGGAGATCCAGACCGATCGGGCCCGCGAGGTCATCGCGAAAGCGCTCGAGGGCGCAAAGCCCGGGGAAGAGCGCTGGATGCAGACCGAGTGCATGCACGAGCTCTTCAAGGCTTACGGGATCCGCGCGAACCCCGCGCGTTCGGCTGGTAACCGCGGCGAGGCGGCTTCGGTCGCGAAGAGCGTCGGGTTCCCCGTGGCGCTCAAGGTCCGCTCGCCCGGCGTCGTCCACAAGACCGAGGTCTCCGGCGTGCGTCTCGATCTGAGGAGCGAGGAGGAAGCCGCCCGCGCGTTCGACGAGATCCGCCTGGCGCTCGCCCGCGCCAATCCGAACGCCAAGTTCGAAGGGGTCACCGTCGAGCGCATGATCCGGGGAGGGATCGAGACGATCGTGGGCGTGACGCGCGATCCTTCCTTCGGCCCGGTCGTGCTCTTCGGCCTGGGAGGAATCGCCGTCGAGCTCCTGCGCGACGTCTCGCTGCGGGTCGCGCCTTTGACCGACAGCGACGCCGAGGAGATGGTGCGGGAGAT
>DASXQO010000110.1:0-4273 GCA_036507115.1 Candidatus Eiseniibacteriota bacterium
CGCTTACGCCCGGCCAGCGCGGCTTGATCGCGGTCGACTGGCTCTCGAAAGAGGTTTACAACGGAGGCATCCATCAGTTCTTCACGAACAGCACGGGCGTTCTGGCTCACGAGGCGCTCGAGGGTTTCCGGATGATGGGCGCGGAGCGGTATGCCGAGCTGCTCGGAGCTGTCGTGGCGCTCTTTCCCGGCGGTCGTGTTCCGAAGAATCAGACAGAGCGGCTGGCGGCGGTGACGGCCATGCCGGGGAAGGTCCGAAGTCGCGCCTTCGAGAAGTTCGACGAAACGTTCTACAGCTTGATGGAGGTGGACGACCCGATCGTGGCCTACGGAAAACGTTACGTCGAGGCGCATTACGGGGAGTTCTTCATAGACGCATGACTCGCCTGGATCCCGGGCAATCTACCCTGTTGTGGCACCGATGCGTTCATGGGAGCATCACCCGCTTGCCCCGCTCGCAAGGCGTCGCGCAAATGGTATCGGTCACATTGTGAAGGGGGAGAAACGATGAGACGCGCAGCGTTGGTACTCGTGGCGGTAATCGCAACCTCTCAGTTGATCGTACCGGGTCCCACGTCAGCGCAGGATGGCGCCGCACCCGTTGCCGATAGCCTCGTGGCGCCGGATAAGGCGCCGGTGACGGGCGAGACGCCTGCCGCCACGCCTCCGGACAAGGCGCCAGCCGCTCCCGCGCCGACGGACAAGATGCCTGCCGATACGGCTCCGGACGCGGCGCCGGCCGCTCCCGCGCCGACGAAAATCAGCCCGGGGGCCAAGGTCTACATACAGCCGAACGATTTCGGCATGGCGCTCACAGCCGCGTTTCTGAAGAAGAACGTGCCGGTGAGCGTGCTCACGGATAGCACGAAAGCGGATTTCTGGGTCCTCACGACATCGAAGGCGAAAGAGGAGAAGACGGCGGTGAAGATCGTGAGGTTCCTTGGCGGCGCGGGGAGCGGCGATAAATTCGACGCGACGGTCACCGTACTGAATCGGGACGGGACGGTTGTCTTTGCGTACACGTCACGGAAAGAAAATTCTCAATCCGCGGCTCAGAACGTGGCCAAGAACCTCAAGAAGCAGATAGAGAAGAAGTAGAAGACGCGGGGCCCGCGCCGACGCGGCGTCGAGCGGCAAAGCGGACCATCCTCCGCAGGCCTTCTGCCAGCTCCTCGTCCGACACACAGAACGCGATCCGCACGCGGTGGCGGGCCTTTGGATTCGTGGGATATTCCGGCGCGCCGGAAGGCGAAGGCTCGGCGACAATCGATCCATCCGCTCCAAATCGCGGCAGGATCGCGAACCCGGACCCGGGCGCCACGGCGACCCGCTCCTCATGCAGCAGCGCCTCCGCGAACTCATCGCCCGTCATGCCGGTGGCCGATACGTCGGCCATGATGTAGAAGGCGCCCTCCGGCACGTAGTCCGTCATCCCCGCGGGTTGCAAGATTGACACGGCCAGATCGCGCCGCCTCCGATAGGTCTCCTTCATCCGCTCCACGCCCGCGCGCTCCGCCTCGCCCAGAGCCGGCAAGGCGCCCCATTGGACCGGCATCCCGGAGCTTGCTACGAGCGGCTCCTGGCACTTGCGCAACAGGGTGGCGGTATAGAGGGAAGGCGCGACGACGCACCCGAGCCTGAGTCCCGTCATCGCGTAGGACTTCGAAAACGTGAACAGCGTGAAGACCCGGCGTTTCTCCTCCGGAAGATCGCGCTCGAAGCATCCGGGCGAGACGTGCGCGCCGCGAAACACGAAGTCCTCGTAGGCCTCGTCGCTCAAGAGCCAGAGATCGCGCTCGCGGGCCAATTCATAGAACACGCGGAGGGCCGCCTCGGGGAAGACGGCGCCGGTCGGATTGCTCGGGCTGTTGAGCATGATCGCCCGGGTGCGCGGGGTCACCAACCCGCGCAGCGCGCCCAATTCGGGCTGATATCCCGCGCCGAGCGGGTAGAATACGGGGCGTCCGCCGAGGAGCAGGGTCTCCTGGACGTAGTTGGGCCAGTAGATCTCGGGGAGGAGAACCTCGTCGCCGGGGCTGAACAACACTTCGAGCGTCGCGAACAAAGCCTGCGTCGAGCCGGGAGTGATGATGACCTGCTCGGTCGCGGCGGCGAGACCGTTTCTCGTGCGCGCCTTCTCGGCGAGCGCGACGCGCAGCTCCTGGACGCCGGCGGTGGGGGCGTAGTGGGTCTTTCCCGCCCGAAGCGCGGCCGCGGTGGCCTCGATCACGGAATCCGGCGGCGCGAAGTCGGGATCGCCGACGTGCAGGCGAATCACCGGTCCTCCCCCCGCGCGCTCCATCTCGTCTGCGAGGCGGAACATGGTCCGGATGGGTGAAAACGGAATCAACTGGCTCCGGCGTGACGGCTGAGGCATCGTGAATCTCCCGTGAACGAAAACCTGAAACAGGGCGCCGATCATAGCAGACGCCGGCGGAGTCTTGGCCTCCTCGCCGTCGCCGTCCTCATCGCGCTCGCGGGAGCGATTGCGGGTGCCGTCATCGTGCCGAAGTTGCCGCCGCAAGAGTCCACGTCCAGCCACTCTCCGATGCGCGGCGGGCGCGCCCCGCGCTCGCGAGCCGTCGCGACCCCAGCGACCTCCGCGCCGCGAAATCTGCCCTTCCTCCGCGGCATCTGCTGGGAAGCCGCGGGCAGGATCGACTCGACCGACCTGGACCCGCTCGTCCGCATCCGCGCGAACTGGATCTCGCAGACCCCGTTCGCATGGCAGCGGCGCCCCGATTCGCCCGAGATCCGGGGCTCGTACGGCGCGCCACGCCGCCGGGGAGGACACTGGGGCGAGAGCGACGAGGGGATCGTCGCGACCACACGCTGGGCGCACGCGCGTGGCATCCACGTCCTGCTCAAGCCGCACATCTGGACCCGCGGGGGCTGGTCGGGGTCGATCGCCATGACGCGCGAGGAGGACTGGGCGAAATGGTTCCGGGACTACCGCGCGTTCATCCTCCACTACGCCGATCTCGCGGAACGCTGCGGCGCGGAGGCGCTCGCGGTGGGAGCGGAGCTGGGCGGCACCACGAAGCATGAGAAGGAATGGCGCTCGGTCATCGCCGAGGTCCGCCGCCGCTACCGCGGATCACTCGTCTACTGCGCGAACTGGGCCGACGACCTGCATCACACAAAGTTCTGGGACGCGCTCGATTGGATCGGCGTGCAGGCGTATTACCCGTTGAGCGAGAAGCGCGAACCCACGACCGAGGATCTCGTCCGGGGATGGAGCGGACCCCTGGCCGAGCTGGACATCGTCGCGCGCGTCTGGGGAAAACCGGTCATCCTGACCGAGATCGGCTACCACAGCCTGGACACCGCGGCGAGCCGTCCCTGGGAATGGGACCTCGAAGGGAACCTCTCGCTCGAGACCCAGGCCCGCTGTTACGAGGCCCTCTTTCGTGCTCTCGCGGATCATCCCGGCGTGCACGGGGTATTCATCTGGAAGTGGCACCCCGACCACGCCCGCGCGGGCGGGCCGGGGGACACCGAGTACTCCCCCCAACGCAAGCCGGCAGAATCGGTTCTCGCCCGCGCGTTCGCGAAAATCGAGCGGTCAGCCTTGTGACCCATGCGGGGGTCTGATAGGCTCCGGCTCGAAGGGAAATCGCCGTTACCCGCCGCCTTGAACACCAGGCATGGAGGACATGAATGAAGACCCGCAAGGCTATAGCCTCGCTCGCGCTAGCCGCGTTCTCGCTCTGGTCCCTGTCGGCCGCGTTCGCGCAGTCCGGAGGACCCCCCGCCGGGGCGATTCCACAAAAGCCCGCCGGGAAACCGGATGCTCCGAAGCCCACGGTCACGACGACCGCGGTCAAGCCGGTCGCGGTCACGCCCGCGAAGGCTGCGGGTACCACCAAGGCCACGAGGACGAAGGAAACGGCCTCGGCCGCGAAAACCGGGCCGCGTTCGGTCATCGGCGAGGTCGTGGATCCGGCGTGCTGGATCGTGAACGGCGCGAAGGGCGCCTCCCACAAGGAGTGCGCGATCGCCTGCGCGAAGGCGGGGCAGGTTCTCGGAATCGTAGAGAACAAGTCGCAGAAGCTCTACATGGTCGCGACGGACAAGCCCGGGGAGGACCCCAACAAGGGCCTCATCGATTACGTCGGCCAAACAGTTCTGGTCAAGGGGCGGGTGTACACACGCGGAGGCGCGACCGGCATCAAGGTCACCTCCGTCGAGCCCTACAGCGCGACGGCTGCCATCGCTCCGTAACCGGCGGCCAGGCAGGAATTCGATCCCGCACCGAGGGAAGTCGGAGGACT
>DASXQO010000111.1:0-1807 GCA_036507115.1 Candidatus Eiseniibacteriota bacterium
CCTCTCCACGCTGCACCCCTCGACGAACCCTCTTCCTTCGTGGTAAGCTCCTATGTTCACGTGACTTTCCCCGAAACGGGAGACCCTCCTTGTTCCGTCGTCCCCGCGCCCTCATCGTCGACAAGGACTCGTCCGAAACCAAGGAGCTCGAGTCCTTCCTGACCGCGAAGGGCTTCGAGGTTCATTGGGCGAAGGACGGCGAGCAGGCGTTCAATCTGCTGGACCGGCCCGCCCCCGAGACGGCCGGGGTCGCGAACGGCTCCGGCCCCGAGCTCGTGATCACCGAGCTCAAGGCGCACCGCGTGGACGGCATGCGGCTCCTCGAGGTCGCGAAGAGCCGGAACCCCGAAGTTTGCGTCATCCTCATCGCGGACGCAGGAAGCCTGGAGCTCGCCACCGAGGCGATGCGGCAAGGCGCCTACGATTTCCAGCTCCGTCCGCTGAACTTCCCGAAGCTCCTCGCCGTCGTGGAGCGCGCCCTCTCCCATCAGCAGCTCGTGAGCCGCGTGTCGGATCTCACGGAGCGGCTGGACGAGCGGCTCAAAGTCCCGAATCTCACCGGGCATTCCCGCGTGATGCAGGAGCTTTGCTCGAAGATCGTCCAGATCGCGCCGACCCGGGCCACGGTTCTCGTCTATGGGGAGACGGGCACCGGGAAAGAGCTGATCGCCCAGGCGATCCACCAGCTCTCGCCGCGGCGGAACGAGCGCTTCGTGAAGCTGCACTGCGCCGAGCTTTCCGCGAACATCATCGAGAGCGAGCTGTTCGGGCACGAGAAGGGCGCGTTCACCGGCGCGGACCAGCAGCGCAAGGGGCGCTTCGAGCTGGCGGATCAGGGCACGCTCTTCGTGGACGAGATCTCCGAGATTCCTCCGCCGGTGCAGACGAAGCTCCTCCGCGTGCTGCAAGACCGCCAATTCGAGCGGGTCGGCGGGAACGAGACCGTGAAGGTCGACGTGCGCGTGATCGCGGCAACCAACCGGCGTCTGGACGTCCTCACCGCGCGAGGCGAGTTCCGCGAGGACCTCCATTACCGCCTGCGCGTGATTCAAATCGAGGTGCCGGCGCTGCGGGAGCGGAAGGAGGACATCCCCCTCCTCGTGGAAGCCTTCATCAAGGAGTTCAACCGCGAGCACGGCCGCAAGGTGACCGGCATCACGCGCGGCGTGGCCGACCGGTTCATGCAATTCGACTGGCCGGGAAACGTGCGGGAGCTCCGGAACACGATCGAGGAAATGGTGGTCTACACGCAGGGAAAGCGCGCGCTCGAAGTCTCGGACCTTCCCATCCAGCTGCGGCAGCAGCGTACGGCCTCGGGAGAGGACCTGAGTGTCACGGTGGGCATGTCGATGCAGGAGATCGAGCGGCGGGCGATCGAGGCCACGCTGCGGGCCACGGGCCACGACAAGCAGAAGGCCGCGAAGATCCTCGGTATCGGGCTCCGGACCCTCTACCGGAAGCAGAAGGAGTACGGGCTGTGAGTCGCGGCGGGGATGGGGGCGGCAGGCGGGAAGGCGGCACGCCGGGCGCGTCGCGGCGGGCATCCGACATCGCGCGCGGTGCGCTCCGGGGGGCGCCGCTCCAGGGCATCTCGGAGGTGATCCTCGTCGTCGCCGACGTGGAGCGCTCGGTCGCGTTCTACCGGGACGTGGTCGGTTTGCTCGAGGACAATCTCGAAAACAAGAAGTTCGCCTGGTTCTGGGCCGGTCCGCCCGGAAAATCGCAGCGGATCGGGATCACGGCCGGGCCGCTCTCCTTCGGCGCGACCCACATCAAGGGTCCGCTCCACTTCGCGTTCGGGACCGAG
>DASXQO010000112.1:0-4977 GCA_036507115.1 Candidatus Eiseniibacteriota bacterium
CAGGCCGACGTGCACGGCGTGGCAGGGACCTGGCGCGACCTGACGGACAGCGTGAATTTCATGGCGTCGAACCTCACCGCGCAGGTGCGGAACATCGCCGACGTGACGAAGGCCGTGGCGAACGGGGATCTCTCGCGGAAGATCACGGTGGACGTGAAAGGGGAGATCCTCGAGCTCAAGGACACGGTCAACCGGATGGTGGACCAGTTGAGCTCCTTCGCGGCCGAGGTGACGCGCGTGGCCCGCGAGGTGGGGACGGAAGGAAAGCTTGGAGGCCAGGCCCAGGTGCAGGGAGTCTCGGGCGTGTGGGAGGATCTGACCGATAACGTGAACTCGATGGCGTCCAACCTGACCGGCCAGGTGCGCGGAATCGCGCGGGTCGTAACCAGCGTAGCCAATGGAGATTTGAGGCGGAAGCTCACACTCGAGGCGAAGGGCGAGATCGCGCAGTTGGCGGAAACGATCAACTCGATGATCGATACCCTCGCCACCTTCGCCGACCAGGTCACGACCGTGGCGCGCGAGGTGGGCGTGGAAGGAAAGCTGGGCGGCCAGGCGCGCGTGCCGGGCGCGGCGGGGACCTGGAAGGACCTCACGGACAACGTGAATCAGCTCGCCGCCAATCTCACCACGCAGGTGCGCGCCATCGCCGATGTGGCGACCGCCGTGACGAGAGGGGACTTGACCCGCGAGATCAAGGTCGAGGCGCGCGGCGAGGTGGCCGTGCTCAAGGACACGACCAACGAAATGATCCGGAACCTGCGCGAGACGACCCTGAAGAACAGCGAGCAGGACTGGCTTAAGACGAACCTTGCCAAGTTCAGCCGCATGCTCCAGGGCCAGAAAGACATCCTGGCGGTGGGGCAGATGATCCTCTCGGAGCTCGCCCCGGTGGTGAACGCGCACCGCGCCGCGTTCTACCTCATGGATACGCCGGAGCGCGGCGAGCGGCTCACCCTGCTGGCCGGATACGCGCTCGATGACAAGGCAAACGCGGAACGCGGGTTCGCGATCGGGAGCGGACTCGTCGGGCAGTGCGCGCGCGAGCGGAGAAAGATCGTCCTCAGCAACGTGCCGGGCAAGTACATCAAGATCCGGTCGGGGCTGGGTGAGGCGAATCCGCTCAACCTGATCGTCCTCCCGGTCGTTTTCGAGGGGGAGGTGCGGGGCGTGATCGAGCTCGCCTCCTTCGAGCGATTCAGCCCCACCCATCAGGCTTTCCTCGACCAGCTCACCGAGACGATCGGGATCGTGATCAACACGATCGAGGCGAACACGCGGACGGAGGATCTGCTCAAGCAGTCGCAGTCCCTTGCATCGGAGCTCCAGCAGGCGAACCAGGAATTGCAAGAGAAGGCGCGTCTCCTGGCGCACCAGAACGCCGAGGTCGAGCGGAAGAACCGGGAAGTGGAGCAGGCGCGCCAGGCGTTGGAAGAGAAGGCGGCTCAGCTCGCGCTCACGTCGAAGTACAAGTCCGAGTTCCTCGCCAACATGTCCCACGAGCTTCGGACGCCGCTGAACAGCCTCCTGATCCTCTCGGACCAGCTTTCGAAGAATCCGACGGGGAACCTGAATCCGCGGCAGACGGAGTACGCGAAGACGATCCACGCGTCGGGGAACGATCTGCTCAACCTGATCAACGACATTCTCGACCTCTCGAAGATCGAATCGGGAACGGTGGTCGTGGACCCAAGCGACCTCCGCTTCGACGAGCTCCACGGCTTCGTCGAGAGGACCTTCAACCATGTGGCCGAGTCCAGAAACCTCGACTTCGACGTCAAGCTGTCCCAGCATCTGCCCAAGTCGATCCAGACCGACGCGAAGCGTCTGCAGCAGATCTTGAAGAATCTCCTGTCGAACGCCTTCAAGTTCACGAGGCAGGGACGGGTCACGCTCGAGATCTACCCCGCCGCGCCCTCCGTCCAGTTCGAGAACGAGACCCTGCGGCAGCAGGAGAAGGTGATCGCGTTCTCGGTTTCCGATACCGGGATCGGGATTCCGCACGAGAAGCAGCAGATCATCTTCGAGGCCTTCCAGCAGGCGGACGGGAGCACGAACCGCAAATACGGCGGCACCGGGCTCGGGCTCGCGATCAGCCGCGAGCTCGCCTGGCTGCTCGGTGGCGAGATCCAGCTCGAGAGCGCGCCCGGAGAGGGAAGCTTGTTCACGCTCTATCTTCCGGCAGGATTCGTGGCCCCGGCCCGCAGGCCGATGGCTCCCGCGGGAGAAATGAGGAATCGTCCGGTTCCTGCCGGTGGTGAAACGGGGCGGCCGGCCATGGCCAGTCCCGTCGCGGTGGAGGAGCGGGCCCTCGCTCCCGACCGCGAGGAGATTGCGGAAGACGCCGGCGACGATCGGGCCGCCATCGGCCCCGGCGACCGGGTGCTGCTCATCATCGAAAACGACGAGGCCTTCGCCCGCGTGCTCCTCGACGTGGCGCACGAGCACGGCTACAAGGCGCTCATCACCGGGTACGGCGCGGCCGCCCTCAGCCTCGCGGGACAGTTTCAGCCGCACGCGATCACGCTCGACATTTCCCTGCCCGATATCAACGGCTGGCGGGTCATCGACAAGCTGAAGCACTCGCCCGCCACGCGCCATATTCCCGTTCAGATCATCACGACCGACGAGGACCGCGAGCGCGGGCTTCGCGCGGGGGCGATCGGGGTGGCGGTGAAGCCGCTCCAGACCCGGGAGGCTCTCGTGGGCGTTCTGGGAAATCTGTTCCGCTACGCCGAGAGGGGAGAACGCGAGCTGCTCGTGGTCGAGCCGGACCCCGAGCGCCGCAGGAAGCTCCGCCCGTACCTTCCGACGGGCGGTGTCGAGATCGTGGAGGTCGCGACCGCCGAGGAAGCGCTCACGCGTCTGGGCGAGCGGGTCCCGGATTGCGTCGTCCTGAATCCCTCGTCCCAGAACGGGACGCTCTCCGAGCAGATCGACGAGCTCGTCGCCAGCGGAAGGATCTCCGGTGTTCCGGTCCTCGTCCACGGACCGGAAGACGCGTCCGAAGCGTCGGCCGAGGCGGCCCGGCGGCTCTCCAAGATGGCGATCGTACGGGAGGTCCAGAGCTCCGAACGGCTCCTGGATCTGACCGCGCTCGTCCTGCACCGGCGTCTCGACGACTTGCCGGAATCGCAGCGCCAGACCATTCTGGACCTGCACAACGGGGACAAAAGCCTGAGCGGGCGCAAGGTTCTGATCGTGGATGACGACATCCGGAACATCTTCGCGCTGACCAGCACCCTGGAGCAGCACCACATGATCACGCTCTCCGCGGAAACCGGACGTGACGCGATCTCGATCCTCGAGAGCAACCCTGACGTGGACGCCGTCCTCATGGACGTGATGATGCCCGAGATGGACGGCCTCGACACGACGCGCGCCATCCGCCAGATCCGGCGTTTCCGCGATCTGCCGATCATCGCGGTGACCGCGAAGGCCATGAAGGGAGACCGCGAGAAGTGCATCGAGGCGGGGGCGTGGGACTACCTGTCGAAGCCCGTGGATCAGGGCGAGCTGCTCGCGATGCTGCGGGCGTGGTTGGTTCGCTAGGATCCGGGAGGCGCTCGTGCCCGAGCCCGTCAACATTCTCATAGTCGACGACCTGCCGACGCAGCGCCTGACGGTCGAGGCGGCCCTCGCCGACGTCGGGGAGCGCGTCGTGTCGGTCAGCTCGGGGAGGGAGGCGCTCAAGTTCCTGCTCGAGAACGACGCCGCCGTCATCCTCCTCGACGTGAACATGCCGGAGATGGATGGATTCGAAGCCGCCACACTGATCCGACAGAGGCAGCGGAACGCCCACACGCCCATCATCTTCCTCACCGCGAACGCGGACGAGGTGCAGGCCGCGCGGGGCTACGCGCTGGGCGCCGTAGATTATCTCATCTGTCCTTTCCCGCCCGACGTGCTGCGCACGAAGGTGAGCGTCTTCGTCGCCCTCTCCCGGGCGAACGAGCAACTGAAGCGCGAAGCGGAGCAGCGGGTCGCGCTCACGAGAGAGCAGACCGCGCGAGCGGCGGCCGAGGAGCAGAGCGGCCGCTTGCGCGTTCTGGTAGAGATTGGCGGTGTGCTGACCCGCGCCGTCGACGGCTCCCCCTTCGAGACGGAGCTGCTCGGGCTTTTCGTGCCGCTCCTCGCGGAGGAAGCGGGACTCGTCTTCAGCGCGAACGGCGAAAGTCCGGGCACCTCGACATGGTTCCGGTCCGGGACCGCCGGGGATCGGGCCACCCGCCTGCCCGGCGTGCCGCCGCCCGCGCTCTCGGACGCGGTATCGAGCGTTCTCGCGTCGGGACGCGTGGAAAAGATTCGCGACGAGTCGGGCGGCGTGACCGGCATCGCGCTCCCGCTGGCGGGAAGAGGAGGGATTTACGGCGCGCTCGCGATGAATTCCGACAAGCGCTATACGAACGCCGATCTCGAGCTGCTCGAGATCATCGCCAGCCGCACCGCGAGCGTCCTGGAAACGCGGAGACTGTATCAGGAGCTGCAAGATCGAGACCGGCGCAAGGATGAATTCCTCGCCATGCTGTCGCACGAATTGAGGAACCCCTTGGGCGCGATCACGACGGCCGCCCAGGTGCTCCAGCTCGGCACGGCCTCGACGGAGAATGTGGAGCGCGCGGGGGGTGTGATCGCGCGGCAGTCGTTCCAGCTCTCCCGGATGCTGGACGATCTGCTCGAAGTGTCCCGGGTCACCACGGGCCGCGTCCAGCTCAAGCGGGAGCCGTTCGATCTGAGCGAGGTCGCGACCCGGGCCGTGGAATCGCTCAAGACTTCGGGGCGCCTCAACAACCACGAGCTCTCGGTCCAATCCGATCACGTCATCGTCGAAGCCGACATCGCGCGGACGGATCAGATCATCACGAACCTGCTCGTGAACGCCGTGAAGTACACCGACCAGGGTGGACGGATCTCGGTGCAGATCGGAGCGGAAGGACCCCACGCGGTCCTGAGAGTCTCGGACAACGGTATCGGCAT
>DASXQO010000113.1:0-3400 GCA_036507115.1 Candidatus Eiseniibacteriota bacterium
GAGGTGGAACTCGGCCCGGCCGCCGTACCGGTCGCGCGAAGCGTCGTGATCGAGGATCGTGAAGATGCGCACGGGCGGGAGCCCGGGGTAGGCCGCCATCCCGTCCTCGATCGGATGGGAAAGGTCGATCAGCGCCATCAACATCCTCCTCGCCCTCGGTGGGGCTACGGCGACCCCTCCGCATGCGCGGATTCCATTAGCCAACGCCTTCTCTCCGGTCGGCGGATTCCACGCGACGTCGCCAGCACGACCAGCGCGCACGTGCCGATGCTATTCAGGCCATCCACATTTTCGGTCAATCTGCCAAGCGTTGTGCCTGATACCTTGCCGATCGGCGGACAACGTTCCCAAACCGCAGACTGGTGCGCCGGGCGCCCCGCCGAGCCCAGCGGCCCGGTACCATGCTCCGTGACGGAGACTCGTTGAAGCCTGAAGAGAGGAGCCCCGGTGAACATCGGTGAGCAGCGCCGGACCATCTACATTGAGCCGATCGAGGAGCCCCCCACCGCCCCGGTTGCCGAGCCTTCGCCTTCGATCCACCCGGAGCCCTCGTATCCGCTTCCGGAGCTCGAACCCGAACCCGCGCGTTGAGGCCAGCATGGACAGCTTGCCGGACCGGGTGCCCGACGGAATCGTGCCAATGGTGGGTTATCGGCTGTGGGTCTACGCGCTCGGGGGTCGACGTGCCCAGCTGCACTCGCTTCGCTCGCTGAGCTTGATCGTCCACCCGCTCGGAAAGAGCGACTGGGACGGTGCCGCGTCGGGCTGGGTGTTCGCCTCGTGCGATATATGCGGACGCGCGCCGAACGAGGATTGCACCTGCGGCTTCTATGCCGTGAACTTGCTCTCCCAGCTCCTCCCTCCGTTCCCCCTTCGCACACTGGAATCCGGTGTCAATCGGGGTGTCGAGTCTGGCATCCTTCTGGGCCGGGTCGAGTTGGCGGGAAAGATCATCGAACACGAGTACGGGTACCGTGCGGAGCGAGCTCGGATCGCCGAGCTCATCCCGATCCGGGGAACCGAACGGACCGTCATGCGCCTCGGGGCCCGATTGGGACTCCCGATCGGGCGTCCTGTTGCAGGAAACCGCACACCTGCAAACCCCGGACCGAGAAAGCCCACACCCCGAGGTCCATCGACTCCTCGACGGCGTGTCGGGGATTGGGTCCAACCGCTGCCTCTACGGCATGACCTGGTCAGGACGGCGCTTTTGTGCATCCTTGCGCTGCGTCTCGTGCTGCCCGGCCCTCGATCGTAGGGGTTTCCGGGGCCCCTATCTCCCTTCCCTCACGTGCAGGACGGCCCCCTCGCTCAAACAAACAGTCCGTCACCGTCTCGAGCCGGGGATATGTTCCGTCTCTGCAGGCCTCGAGGAACAGGACGCTCGTGCACCACGCTGTGCTGTACGCTCCGAGCGTCCGAGACCGTGACACTGCCCGAACCGTATGAGCGAGAACGAATGGTTCTTCCTCGGCTGGGGGCTACTGGCCCTCGGAGGAGGTCTCTTCGGGATCGTCGCGCCGGAGAAGGCGTTCAGGTCTCGGAAGCGATGGGCGGACCGTTGGACTCGGTGGCTCACGTTCGGTCGCGTGAAGAGGTCGTTCGGGCCCTTGAGTGAGGAGATGGACATCCGCCTCACGTTCTACGCCGGCATCGTTCTCTCTATCGCGGGTGCAGCGACTCTCCTCTTCGTGCTGATCGAGTAACGCCCGGCGTCGACGCAGGATGACCAGCGATTGTCAGGGGACATTCCGGAACATTCGGTCACGCGAGGGAGTCTCTTCTCGGGCTCAACGCGCCTTCGCGGCCACGCCGTCAACACCACTCCGTGGGGTCCGAACAAATACTCCAAACAACCACGAAGAAGCCCACAACGAGAGCAATCACGATGGCAACCACGGTCCAGGCGAGCAAAGAGGCATCGGACATCGGCGGTTTCTGTGATGTTGTGGGAGGCCCCGTTCGGCCCGTGCCGGAGGGGGCGCCGGCCGGGCGCTCGGTCGCGGGAATCGGGGGGGCCTCCCCGCCCGAACGGAGCAGGGCCACGATCCCATAGCCAGCGGCCAGGACCGCCCCCAAGCCCGCCAGCAGGCGACCATTGCCTTCACTAACGCTCGTGAGGCAAGTAGGCCGAGCAGCATTGGTGCACGGAAGCCCGAAAACCCGGGCGTGAAGGTGGATCTGCGCGCAACGCGATCATGAGGCCTGCGGCGGCCGCGAGCACCATCAAGGCGCCGGCCGTCATCCTCATCCGTCTCGATCCGAGTGCTATGAAGCAGGCTGCGGCGGCGATCACGAAGAGCCCAAGCACGAGCATGGTTCGCTTGTCGGCGCCTCTCAGCTTGCTGATGTCGGAGCGCAGGTAGTCGGACGAGACGAAGACGGCCTTCGTCCAGGAGACCCCGGCGCTGCCGCTCAACCGCACCCTCCAGCCCGGCCATGATCCCGAAGAGACGACCGCCTTGTGATATCCGGATGCTCATGGCTGAATCTTGATCCCCCTGGCCGGCGTCTACTAGACGCGTACTTCCCAGGTTCGAGTGGCGGAAGTCACCATTTTCCGCTGGATAGAAGTCCCCGTGACACCGAATTGGGCGCTCGGAGCCGTCGCTACGTGGAGCTATGGGCCATCTGGGATGCCTGGGGGAGCACCCCTTCCCCCCAGGCGAGGACCCGTTTTCTCCGCAGCGACCTTCGCAATGGGTGAGGCGGTCTATTGTTCTTTGAGCGTTCCGTCCCCTTCGACTTCCGCGTTCGGCGCGATCGGCGTCTCGGCACCGAGCTCGCCTCGCCCGTACCGTGAACCCGCGATGTCTCTTTCGAACCGCGCCCTCGGCTCAGGGGCATCAAGCCACAGCACGAACATTACCCACGGCTCCCCCGAACGCGTAAAGAACGTAGCGGAGCAGTGGTCGCCCGCCTTCGTAGGCCAGCCGGCGACATATGCTCGAGGATGGCCAATCTCGGCGATCGTCTCCTGGGACTCTCGATTTGCGGGAAGGTTCCAGCGAGCGATGCACTGGGCGGGCGTGGGCGGACCAACGCAGCGGGCCGACACCGCGAGCAGAGTCGCCGTCGCCACGAACATCAGGAGTTCGCGCGCTCGATCTCTCCGGCTCACGCGCTATAAGACTACGCAAGCGGTCGACAAGTTCTTCGTCGGTGGGGCCAGGCCGAGCCGTGATCTCGTTGGCCACCCCCCACCGTTTCGATCGGCGGAGAAGTTTCCTAAATCGTAGACCTCGGGGAACACGGCGAGGTGCAGGGGGCATCAAACTGTCGCCATGCGACGGTTGTGGTTCCTCGTCGCGCTTCTCCTCGGGGCTTGTGGGAGCGGCACTCCGCAAGACGCCCGGGTCGGGACTTGGTACGGGCCGGGCGGATCTCCGGTCCCGGACGG
>DASXQO010000114.1:0-2447 GCA_036507115.1 Candidatus Eiseniibacteriota bacterium
GCGCGGGATTCCGGGCGAGGTATTCGAGCCATCGCACGAACGCGCGCGCGGTCGCGAGGTTGAGAGGAGAAAGGCCGGAGCCGTCGACGAGGGAGATGTCGAGCGTATCCACGCCCGCCTCGGCGAGCATGGCGGTGAGCCGGTGCAGCGCCTGGGCCGCGGTCTTCCCCGCGGGGGCCGGATCCAGGAGGCGGAGGAGCGCCTCCGTCTCCACGTTCAAACTGTAGGCGTCCACCATGCCGACCACTTCCGAAGCCGGTGGCGACTCGAGCCGGACGAGCGTAGCCGTGTGCGCGGGGGCGCTCCCGCCGGCCGGCACCACCGCGACGTTCGCCCGTACCTCAACTCCCGCGCGCCGCAACGCTCCCAGAAGGACGAGCCCCGCGGTGGAATCCGGATCGGGGACCGCGACCTGGCGCTTGGCCGTACCCCCGCGGGGGATCCTGCCGGTGACGCGCAGGATGCGCGACCCCGGATCCCGCGAGATCGATAGCTGCAGCGACGCGGAGGAGTCCGCGAGCGCCACCCTTCCCGTGATCGTGAGCGGCGTTTCGGGAGGGTCCAGAGCCAGCGAGACGCCCTTGGCGGTCGCGGTCGCCAGCAAGGTCGCAGCGTTCCCGTTCGCAAGGATCGCGTTCAAGGGAGCGCCGTACGAGAACGGAAGATCGTCGATCGCCCATCCCGGACCGTAGGGCTCGGGGGCGAAGAGCGTCCCGTCCACCCACAGGGTTCCCTCGAACTTCCGGAGCCCCGACGCGCGAAGCAGGTACGCCAGCGAGTCCAGGAGCCCGCGCGAGCCGGGACGGAGGAGTTGATAGACGTCCGGATACCCGGACCCGCGTAGGATCAGGCTCCCCTTCACTTCCAGCTCCCGGCCGCCGCGTTTCTTGTTGAGCTTTCCCGCCGCGCGGATCTCGGTGACGCCCCGGGCTTGCGCGCCGAACTGCGCGAGGAAAGCGCCCGTCACGAAGAGCTTCATGTTGCTCGCCGGGATGAACCGGGCATCCGGATTGAGGGCGAGCAGAGTATCGCCGGCATCCGTCGAGATCGCGAGGATACCGAAATGGGAGCGTGCAGAGGCGTTCACCCCGAGACCGGAGAGGGAATCGGAGAGGAAGCCGAACGGCACGCAGCAGGGCGCTGCGGCGGCGCGGCCGGGATGAAGTGCCGCGGTGCCTGCCGCCGCGAAGATCAGTGCCGCTCCGGCGATCCGTACACCTGCGACGATCCTCGCCGCGGCCGCTCCCTTCCGAAGTGGATCAGGGCGGACCATCCAGGGTCCGCCACTCCCGCTCAAAACGCGATTTTGAGCGAGACCTGCTGATTGTCGTCGAAGAATTCGCCCACGTGCGTCCCCGCCCAGTCGAAGCTCAGGGGACGGTCCCCCAGCTTGAAATTGAGCCCCGCGCCGTAATTGTAGCTGTAGAGATAGCTCGTTTGCCGATCCGTTTCCTTAAGCGCCATCTGGCCGACGTAACCCCCCCGGAGCGCGATGTGCTCGCCGATCAGGTACTCCGCGCCGAGACGATATTCGTCGGCCGAGAAATTGTTGCCCTGGAACGTGCCGAAGATCGTCGCCTGCTGCTTCTCCGCGATCCCGAGATCGTAGGAAACTCCGATCTGGAGACAGGACGGCAGCTCGAATTCGGTCGCCTCGAGCCGAACCACGTGGGGTTGCGCCGACGGGTCGTCGCCGGGGAGCGTGAACCGCTCCTCGAAATCGGGCCCGCTGAAACGCATGCTGGGTCCGACGTTCTTCATCGCGAACCCGAACCGGAGCCCGCGCCAGCCGGTGTCGTACTGGACTCCGAAATCCGCGGCGAATCCGGCCGCGGAGGTCTGCGCGATCTTCTCGCTGATGTAGCTCGCCGTCAAGCCGATGAGAACCCGGTCCGTCATGCGGCGGCCGTAGGAGAGACCGAACACCGAATAGTTCGGATTCAGGATCTCCCCGGTCCCCTCCGGCGCGTCCTCTGTCGTCACGATGATGTCGCCGAGATTCAGCACCTTGATCGAAAGCGCGACGTTGCCGGCCGAGCCGACCTTCGTGGAGACGGCCCCGTAGTTCACCTTGGTATCCCCGATGTAGGTGCTGTAGGAGACCATCGCTTCCGCGTTGTCCGTCGCCGCAAGCGACGCCGGGTTGTAATAGAGATTCGCAATGCCGTTTCCGAGCGCCACCGCGGAGCCGCCGATGGCGACCGAGGCGGCCCCCACCGGGATGCGCAGCTCCTGCGCCCCGACGGTTCCAATCCGGTCGAGCCCTCCCGCGCCGGCGCTCCCGGCGAGGCCGAGCAGCGCGAGCGGAAGGGCGAGCTTCATCAAGAAGGCCCTCATCTTCCGTACCCTCCGTTCGTGGGAAGGAATCCCTTGAGGATTCATCGCGATCGGGCCCTCCATTAGAAGTTGTCCAACCGCTCTTTTTCGATGAACACAGCGACTCGATC
>DASXQO010000115.1:0-4936 GCA_036507115.1 Candidatus Eiseniibacteriota bacterium
GAGCACGACGCTGAAGACCTGGTTCACGTTGAACGGGAAGGGCCCGATCTTCCCGAGGTAGCTCGTCGCGTCGTAGTAGCGGGTGAAATCGATCACGAAACGCAGGGCCGCATCGAGCGCGATGTACGTCCAGAACAGCCACCCATCGAAGCGCGGCTTCTTGTCCAGAGCGAGCAGGAGGACGAAAAGCCCCACGCCCGCCGCGGCGAGGTAGAGCTGCGAAGGATGGAGCGGTTCGTTCGGGAAGACGAAGTTCGAGTAGGAGCCCGGCGGGAACTTGATCGCCCACGGGAGGGTGGCCGGCAACCCGAAGCAGCAGCCGTTCAGGAAGCACCCGAGCCTCCCGATCCCGATTCCCAGCGCCATGCTGGGCGCCGCGGCGTCGCCGACCCGCCACACCGGGAGCCCCGCGCGGCGGACGTAGACGATGCCTCCGGCGATCGCGAGGAAGTAGCCCCCGTAGAGCATCAGGCCGCCCTCCCAGATGCGGAACACGCCCGCGAAATCCCGCGCGTAGTCGCTCCAGTGGGTAAGGACGTAGAGCCCGCGTCCGCCGATGATCGCGAGCACGAGCAGGAGAAGGGAGAGCGTGCTCAGCTTGTCCTCGGGAAACCCGCGCCGCGCGCCCCTGCGCAAGAAGAGCTGGATTCCGACGAGGAACGCAATCGCGAGGAGAAGGCCGTAGCTGTGCAGCTCGAGGCCGTGGAATCGAACGAGTGTCGGATGCACGAAGATCTCCGGGTCAGTACTCGCGCCAGCGCATGGCGACGTTCTGGATGAGGCCCACTTGGAGAAAGCTCGCCACGAGCGAGGATCCGCCGTAGCTCAGAAGCGGCAGGGGAAGGCCGGTCACGGGCGCTAGCCCGACCGTCATCCATATGTTGACGAGCACATGGTACAGAAAAATGGAGGTCATTCCAATCGCGAGGAGGCCGCCGAACCGGTTCCGTGCCCGGTTGGCGACGCGGATCCCGCGCAGAATGAGAAGGAGATAGAGCGACGCGACGACCGCAGCGCCGACGAATCCGGTTTCCTCTCCTACCACCGAGTAGATGAAATCGGTGTGCTGCTCGGGGAGGAACGCGAGCGCCTTCTGGGTTCCCTGGAGGTATCCCTTCCCGAACACCTGCCCCGAGCCGATCGCGATCTTGGACTGGATGATCTGATACCCCGCCCCGTACGCGTCCGCCCCGGGGTCGAGGAAGGTCGTGATGCGCTGTTTTTGATAAGGCTGCAGATGGTTCCAGATCTGCGGCGTCGCGATGCCCACGACCAGATTCACGCTGACCACGAGCAGGAGCGGGAGAAGCCGGATGCGCGACCGGTAGAGGATCACCGCCAGGAGTCCGAGGAACACGAGCCACACCGGCGTGAAAAAGGAGAGCGCGATATTGGCGAGCGGCGTGATCATGAAGAAGAGATAGAGAAGCGGGAGACCGGCCCAGTAGAGCATCGTGAAGAGCATCGCCACGAACGTGACCGAGGTTCCGAGATCGGGCTGTTTCAGCACGAGCAGGAAGGGAACCACCGCGGTGAGGACCGGCCCCACGAGGTTCCGGATCTGCGTCCAATCCTTCTTGCGGTCCGCGAGCTGGCTCGCGAGAAGGATCACCGTGGCGACCTTCGCCAGCTCGGAGGGCTGGATCTTGATCGGCCCCCACCCGAGCCACCGCTGCGCGCCGAGACCCACATGGCCGACGAAGAGCGTGAGCACGAGAAGTCCCAGGCCGATGGCGTAGAGGAGGTACGAAGTTTTTCCTTCGTACACCCGGTACGGAACGGCGGCGATGAGCGCGCCCGCCACGAGGGCGAGAAGGAGGTAGGCGATCTGCTTGAGATAGAGGCCATGCTCCGCCGCCGCCGAGGGCATCGAGGTGGCGCTGAACACGAACGCGATTCCGATCAGCGTGAGGAGCAGCGTGGCCGCGAGGAGCGGCCGGTCGATGTCGGGGGAAAATCGCGGCGCGATCATGTCAGCGCTTGACCAGGAATGACGCGCTGTCGGGGGGCGTGGGATGGAAGTAGCCCTGGAGGACCTTCCGCGCGATCGGCGCCGCGGCCGTGCTTCCGTGCCCCGCGTTCTCGACCATCACCGCCACCGCGATGCGCGGCGCCTCGGCGGGCGCGTAGCAGATGAAGAGCGCGTGATCCTTGCCGTGCGGGTTCTGCGCCGTGCCCGTCTTCCCCGCAACCGCGATGGAGTCGATCCGGGCGGGCCCGCCCGTGCCGTGCGGATCGGAGACGACCGCGGCCATGGCGTCCCGGATCTCCCGCATGCTGGGGGCGGAGACCGGCACGGCCTGGGCGAGCGAATCGTCCGGCGGGGCCCACTGCGGAGAACCTCCTGCCGCGACGCTCCGGATCAGATGCGGTTTCCACAGGGTGCCGCCGTTCGCTACGAACGCCGCGAGCTGCGCGAGTTTCACCGGCGTGAGCGAACACTCCCCCTGGCCGATGGCGAGATTCAGGATCACCCCGCGGCTCCAGCGCCCCGTGCCGTAGCGGCGGTCGTACCAGGCCGGGGTCGGGAAGAGCCCGCGCCTTTCTTGCGGCAGATCGATCCCGGTCTTCTCCGAGAGCTGGAGCTTCGCCATGGTTTCGGCCATCCGCTCGAGTCCGGTCCGAATTCCGAGCTGGTAGAAATACACGTCGCAGGAACGGACGATCGCGTCGTGCATGGCGAGGCTGCCGTGCCCTTCGTGCTTCCAGCAGCCGAAAAGCCGGGTCCCGAACCGGAACTCTCCCCTGCACGACTGGGCGAAATGGGTGCCGGGGACCATGGCGCCGGCCTCCAGGCCGGAAAGCGCCGTGAAGGGCTTGAACGTGGAGCCCGGCGGGTAGGCCGCCTGGATCGCGCGGTTGAAGAGAGGATAGTTTCCTCCGCTGCTCAGCTCGTTCCAGCGTTCCCGGGTGATCCCCATCGAGAACTCGTTCGGGTCGTAGTTTGGCTTCGACGCGAGCGCGAGCACCTCCCCGTTCCGGGGATCGATCGCCACGACGGCGCCCCGCGCGCCCGTCTCGAACGCCTCCTCGGCCGCCCGCTGGACGTCGAGGTCGATCGTCAGCTCGAGATCGAGTCCCCGCCGGGGGAGGATGGGGTGCTTCTCCCCCAGGAATTCGCCTTTCCTCCCCATCGCGTTCACTTCGACGAAGCGTTTCCCGTCCTGCCCGCGCAGGAGTTTTTCGTACTTCCGCTCGATCCCCATCCGGCCGATCAGATCCCCGCTCAGATAGTCGGCGTGCTGGGGATCCGCCAGCTCCTTGTCGGAAATCTCTCCGACGTACCCGAGGAGGTGCGACGCCATGAGCCCGAGCGGATAGCGGCGCAGGGGCTCGGACTCGACCTGAACCCCGGGGAGCTGATCCCGGTGCTCGGAGACGAACGCGACCGACTTGATGTCCACGTTGCGCTTCAGACGGATTGGGAGGAACGACACCTTGCGCTCCCGCTGGATCTTCTCCCGGAGGAGCGCCGGATCCACGCCCAGGATCGGCCCGAGTGCCGCGAGGGTCGTATCGAGCCGGGCGGCATCGCGGGTGTACGCCTTGTCGAAGAGATCGAGCGTGACGGTGAACGACGGGACGCAATCGGCGAGCAACCGTCCCTTGCGGTCCCGGATTTCGCCGCGGGGCGCCGTGAGCACCTCCACGCGAATCCGGTTTCCCTCCGAGAGCTCGCGATACCGCGCGCCCTCGAGTACTTGCAATACGAAGAGTCGCAGCACCACGAGCGCGAAAATTCCGATGACCGCGAACGTGAGGGTGCGCTCGCGCCGCTGCCAGCCCCCTCCGAGAGCGATCGGGTCCGCACGCACGGGCTACACCTCGTCGGTGAGCAGGAGGGTCCGGGAGAACCGCTCCACGGTCGAGAGCAGGAGGAGGACGAGCACGGTCGTGTAGAGCGCTGAAGGGATTGCGACGAACAGGAACTGCCGCACGAAGGAACCGAATTCGCCCGCCGAATACACCGCGAAGTAGATCACGTCGTGGACGAGCATCGCGAACAGGAAGAAGATGAACCGGACGCCCACGTTCGAACGATGGACGCGGAAGCCCGCCTTCGCGACGAGGAAACCGACCACCGTCTTGGCGAACGCGTTGAGCCCCAGAGGACCGGGGGCGTCCACGTCTTGCAGGAGGCCGACCGTGAATCCCCCCGCGACGCCGGAGATCGGTCCGCGCATCCACGCGAAATAGACCACGAACGCGACCAGGAGATCCGGCCGAACCCCGGCGATGGCGATCCGGTGAGCCAGCGTGACCTGGAGGATCAGCACCACGAGGAGCACGAGCGCGTCCCGGATGCCTCTCATGGCGCGCCCCCCAGCCCCACGCTGTCCTGTGCGGTGCTGTCGGGTGCCGTCGATTCCACCGCCGGCATGCTCGGGCCCCGGCCCGCGCCCGCCGGCATGTAGACGAGAACCTCTTCCAGGCTCCGGAAATCCACGGCGGGCTTTACCTGGACCTCTTTCATGAGCCCGTTCTCCGCGGTCCCCACGCGGCTCACCGTGCCCACGCGCACGCCTTCCGGGAAGATGCCCCCCAGTCCGGAGGTGAATACCCAGTCCCCACGCTTCACGTCCTCCTGGGACGAGACGTAGAGGAGGCTCAGGAGCGGGCGGTCTCCGTATTCCCATTGGAGCACGCCGTCCACACGGGACCGCCCGACGCGCACGGCGACCGCACAGTCGCGGTGCAGGAGCGTGAGCACCCTCGCTTCATGGGCCGTGGACCGCTCGACGCGTCCGACCAGTCCCTCCGGGGTGATAACGGCGCGATTCGGAAGGACGCCGTCCTTCGCCCCCTTGCCGATCGTGAGGCTCCCGCCAAGACGATCCAGGCTCCGCGCGGTCACCCGCGCCGCCGTGAGGTCGGTGGGGTTTTCCTGGGAGAGCGCGAGGAGCCGCCTCAACCGCGCGTTCTCGAGACGCTCGGC
>DASXQO010000116.1:0-62552 GCA_036507115.1 Candidatus Eiseniibacteriota bacterium
GGCTTGTTGTTGCTGAGCGCCGGCTTGAAGACCCACTTCTTGATCGCTTCCACGGCGGCTTCGTTGAGACCGGTCACGCCTTTCATCACCTTCACGTTCTTCACCCGGCCGTCCTTCCCCACCAGGACGTGCAGCGTCACCTTGCCCTGGATCTGCGCCTCACGCGCGAACTCGGGATAGGCAGGCTCGACCCGGGTCACCGGCACCGGTTCGTCCTCGTAGTAGACGAACTCCCCTTCGTTGGGCATGTCGTCCGTGGACGCGATCACGAGGCTATCCTTCCCCGATCCGCTCACGCCGATCGGCTGGTTGAGCGCCGAGATCTCCTGCTGGGTCATGATCGTCTGCTCGGGCGCCAGGGCGTCCGCCACAGGCACCGGCGTTCCGATCGTCGGCTTGACGATCGGCTGGTTCGGGATCACGGGGGGCGGCGGCGCGCTCGAGAGCGGCGGCGGGGGCGGCAGCGTCTGCATGCGGATCACGCGCCCCGTGTACGCCGCCTCGTCCTTCGGCTTCCAGACCGTGGTCAGGAAATAGATCCCGACCAGGCCGAGGTGGATCGCGGCGGAGATGATGAGCGCCTTGCGGAACAGCCGCTGCGCGTTCGCCTTGAGATCCGACGCTCCGATCGGAATGCGTTCGCTCGAATCCTTGAACCCCATGGTCGCCGCGGAGGTCGCGCTCACAGCGTCTCGACCTCCTTCTTTTCCTCAGGGAGGAGCGGCGCCAGCGAGAAGCGGTTCAATTCGGCGAACTGGAGCTGGTCGATGATGTTCACCATGTATTGGTACTTCGCCTTGCGGTCGATCTTCACCAGAACGACCAGCTTGGGATTCTTCTTCCCCTCCGCCTCGAAGATGGGCTGCAGTTTCTCGATGCTGACTTCCTGGAACGGCTCCTTCGCGATCCTCCAGAAGGCGCGCGCGACGGTCTGGGCGCTGTCCGCGGGAGCCACGACCCGGAGCGTCATCACGTTCGATTCCGCGATCTCCACCTGGGCATTCGGGTCGGGGGGTAAATTGATCTCGAGCGCCTGCGGCTTGCGGAACACCGTCGTGCACATGAAGAAGATGAGGAGGAGGAACGCGACGTCCACCATCGGGGTCATGTCGATCTTGATCCCGATCCGCTTCGGTTTGCGCCTGCCGCCTTTTTTGTGTTTTACGCCGGTTTCGGGGGTGTCTACGGCACCCATGGAGTCCTACTCCTTCCGATTCTCCCCGCGCGTATCAGTGCGACAGCGCGGATTTCTGACTGGTCACAAGCTCGGTGACCAGGCTGAAGGTGATCGTATTGGTTTTCTGCATGACGGCCATGATGTCTTCCATCGTGCCGTAGTCCGAGACCCGGTCCGCCTTGATGGCGACCCGGAGGCGCGGATTCCGCCGGCGCTGCTCGGTCACCACGGATTCCAGATTCGCGATATCGGTGAACTCCTGCGGGCCCTTCCCGACCGAATAGAGAATCTCGTTGTTCTTGCCGACTCCGATCGTCAGCACGTCGGACTCAGGAACTTTCAGGTTCGAGTGGCTGTCCGGAATCGTGATGGGCACCTTCTGCGGCGGATCGAACTGCGAGGTCGACATGAAGAAGATCAACAATAGAAACGCCACGTCCACCATGGGCGTCATGTCGATCTTGATTCCGATACGCCGGAGCTTTTTTACCGCCATTTACTTCGTCGCCTCTTTCATGGAAAGGACCTCGACGACCTCCACGGTCGCCTCGTCCATCATGTAGTTGAAGTTGTCGATCATCGTCACGAACACGTTGTACAGCACGATCGAGAAGATCGCGACGAAGAGACCGCCCGCGGTGTTGATGAGCGCCTCGGAAATTCCGAGCGCCAGCTTCACCGCGTCCACCGAACCCGTATGGCCCAGGGCCGAGAAGGAGCGGATCATCCCGATGACCGTTCCGAGAAGCCCGACCATCGTCGCGATGGAAGCAATCGTCGCGAGCGCGATCAGGTTCCTCTCGAGGAGCGGCACCTCGAGCATGTTCGCCTCTTCCATCGCCTTCTGCACTTCGTCCATCCGGGTCTTCATATCCAGGTCCACGTTGCGGACCACGGCGTACCGGTCGAGCCCCGCGCGGAGCACGTTGGCGAGCGATCCGCGCTGCTTCGCGCAGAGTTCCGCCGCGCCCTCGATGTCCATGGCGTCGATCTTCTGTCGGATCTGTCTCATGAAGACCGGGACGGGCAGCTTCCCGCGCGCCCGGCCGAGCGTGAAGAGCCGCTCGAACGTCAGGGTCACCGACATGATCGAGAGCATGATGAGGAGCGCGACCAGGGGCCCGCCCTTCTGGATGTACTCCGGAAGGAAATTGAACACCACGATCGAGATCCCGAGCGCGACGACGGACACAATCGTCATGAACAAGCCTTGTCTCACCGAAACCTCCTCCTATTCCAGTTGAGCGAGCCGATCACCTCTTGCGACGCGGCTCGAAACGACTCGAGGGGGCACCCTGAAGGAACGCTTACAACCCGAGTAGCTGCCGGCCACCAAGTATGGACCAAGCGTCCCCGCTCCGGCAACCCCGCCTATTCGAAGCTTTTCAAGGCCTCCTTCTCCGTCTCGTAGACGTCGAAGACCAGGGAGAGCTTCGTGACGACGAAGATGTTCTGAATCTTCTTGTCCACCGCACAGAGCTTCATCTTGGCGCCGCGTTTGGCGTAGCTGGTGTGCCCGCCGATCAGGACACCAAGGGAGACGCTGTTCATGAACGTGGTCTGGCCCAGGTTGATCAAGAGCTTCTTGTTCCCCGCTTCGGTCAGTGACCGGATCTTGGCTTGGAGCTCGTCCGTCTCCTTGCCGCCCAGGAGCATTCCCTTCGGGGTGAGCACCGTGACGTCACCGACTGTGCGGACATCCAGACTCATGGTTCCTCCCTCTCCGCGGCCCTGGGCCGCCCTTGCCTAGGGGGTCGCCCCGCTCTTCTTCGCAGCTCCGCCCGGCTTCGCGGCATCGGCCGGCTTCGCGGCCCCGTTCTGTTTCTGCGCCTTCTGCTGCTCGTATCTCCGGATCAGCTCCAGACCCTTGGCCGCATCCGGGTTGTTCGGATCGATGTCGATCGCCTTGTTGAATTCCGATTTCGCCTTAGAAAGATCTCCGCTGTTGGAGTACGCCTGGGCGAGCCAGATGTGCCCCTGGATGTTCGTCGGCTCGAGCTCGATGGCTTTCTCCAGATACGGGATCGCATCGCTCCAGTTCTTCTGGAGCAGGAGCACGACCCCCGCCCCGCGGAACGCCTCGGCGTTCACGGAATCCTGCGCGATCGCGGACTGATACATCTCGAGCGCCTCCGGCAGCGAGTCGATCGAGGTCAGCGTCTGCGCGATCCAGATCCGGGCGCGGGTCTCCTTGGGGTTCACCTCGAGCGCGCGGCGCAGATATCCGATGCCGACGGAGGGCTCCTTCATGGCGAGCTTGGCCAGCCCGATGTTCAGGAGCGCCGGCAGGTAGGCCGAGTCCGCCTTGAGGGCCGCCTCGAAATACGGGATCGCGCCCGGGAAATCCTTCCGCGCGAAATAGAGGAAGCCGAGCTGGAAGTTGGCGTCCTTGGTGAGCGACGGATCCATCTCGATGGCTTTCGCGAGCTGCGGCACCGCCTTGGCCGAGTCCTTGTTCGCGACGTACATGGTGCCGAGCCGCAGGTGCTCCTCCGCCGTCAGAAGCGTATCCGCGCACTGCGCGTACTGGTCGTAATACTTGAGGGCGTTGTCCAGATCGGGCGGGCGCTTCTCGAAGTAGAGCTTCCCGAGCGCCCCGGCCACCTCACACGACTTCGGATTCGCCTCGAACGCCTTCTCGAGCACCGGGATCGCCTTCTGGCGGTCATCCGGATTGTTGCTCTTGGCGAGCGAGCGTCCCAGCTCGACATATCCTTCCGGGTCGTCCGGTTTCAGGCTCGTGTACATCTGGAGCTTCTCCGCTGCGTCCGCGGGCCGGTTGGCGCGGAAGTAGAGCCGCCCCGCCTCCAGATACGCGGGGGCGTAGGTGGAATCCACCTCGATCGCCCGCATGAAGGAGGAGAGTCCCGCGTTGAACTCGTTCATCCCAACGAGTGCACGTCCCGCGAGGAAATGCGCCTCGGCGTTTTGGGGGTCCAGCTCGGCGGCTTTCACGTACTCGGGCGCGGCCAGCACCGGGATCTTCTTGCGCTCGTAGAAGCCGCCGAGCTCCAGCCTCACGCGGAGGTTGTTGGGATCGGTCTCGCGCGCCCGGATGAAGACCTCTTCGGCTTTCTTGGTCTCCCCCTTGCCTTCCAGAGCGAGCCCCTGCCCGGCAAGGAAGAGCGCGCGACCCTGTTTCAGGAGCGTCCCCTTCGTGAACACGGCGAGCGCGTCGTCCCATTTCTTGTCTTGCAGATACGCCTGCCCGAGCGCGTAGAGCGCGGCCGAATCCTTGGAGTTGTACTTCATCGCCTCCTGCAGCTTGGCGGTTCCCTCCTCCAGCTTGCCCTGCTTGCGGAGCAGCTTCCCGAGACCCGTCAGCGCCTCCACGTATTTGGGATCGATCCGGATGGCGGTTTCGTACTCCACGCGGGCGCTGTCCGGCTCGTCCAGCTTCTCGAGCGCGCTTCCGATGAAGTAGTGCGGCTTGGCGCCGCCGGGATCGAGCCGCTGGGCCTGGGTGAAGAGCTCCAGCGCGCGTTTGTAGTTGCCCGCGCGATACGCCTCCACGCCCTGCTTGATGATGTCCCCCGATTGCAGGGCGTAGGCCGCCCCGGCGGCCAGGAGCAACGTCCCGGCCACGAGCGCGGGCAGGACTCTACGGAATACCCGGATCACTGTGCCTCCTCCGCGGTGCGTACCACGCGCACCGACACCGTCGCAGGCGCGTAGCCATATTTCGTGACGATCTGCTGCCCGTCCACGCTCGTGACGAAATTGACGAAATCGGTAGCCGTGGCCGGCGGATTCCCGCGCGTGCAGAGCGAAATCCCGCGCAGGAGCGGGTACTTCCGCAACATCAAGGTCTCCCGAGCCAGCGGCACGTACGGAAACCCCATCGCCGACGAGACCGCGAGCGCCCGGACGCGCGCATCCACGAATCCCTTCGAGACACAGCCGATCGCGCCGGGGCGCGTCGCCACGATGTCCACGATGTCCGCCTCGCTCTTCTGGGCGTAGACGCCCGGACCGTAGGGGTCGCTACCCAAGACTGCCTGCTGGATGAACTCGTAGAGCCCCAGCCTCGGACCTGTCGTGAGCGGGATCAAAGCGCCCCCCTGTTTCCACCCAAGCTCCGACCAATCGGTCAGACCACCCCGGTAGATCGCCCCCAGCTCGGTCCGCGAGATCTGGCGCACCGGCGAGCGGGGATGCACGATCACCGCCACCGCGTCCCAGGCGATCGGAAAGGCGTTCAAGCCTTCGCGCGCCATCGCCGCCTTGATCTCCGGATCGGTCAGCTCCCGGGTCAGGACCGACATCGTGACTTCACTGTTGACGAGTTGTTCCATTCCTTCCGCCGAACCGTTCGGGTGGATCCGGATCTCGGGCGCCTCGGGGTACCGATCCCGGAACGCCATGATCTCTCCGCGAAGCAGCGGAACCAGATGCTCGGCGCCGGCAACCACGATCGGTGCGGGAGGGGTCTCGCGCGGGGGGGATGGGGACGAGCACGAACAGAGGCCGAATGCGCCCAGCGTGACCGCCGCCCAAAGCAGCCGGGGCTTTCGCACCCGGCCTGTGGCTCTCACGATGCCAGAGTACCCACCCCGCGAGACCGTGTCAACGCCGCCCTATTCCTTGCGGCGCGCCCGGATCCTGCCCTAAATACCCCGCTTCGCGCCTGTTAATTCCCTCGACCTCAGCGGACCAAGGGCTCCGCAGAGGACCTGGATACCGGTGCCGAGGTGCACCCGGGCTGCTCGCAAAAACGCCACCCTCGCGAGGGTGGCACGCAGCACGATCGTGTGCACAAAAGAGGCTGGAAGTTAGTGCGGGGCGGGAGATTCTGTCAATCGAATTCTGCCCGCGGGCGGCCCGGAGGGGGCGCAGATTCTCCACGCCGGCTACGGGCGGAGACGGTTCAGCAAGCGTGGGAAGGGAATCGTCTCGCGGAGGTGGTCGATGCCGCAGAGCCAGGTCAAGGTCCGCTCGATCCCCATGCCGAATCCGCTATGGGGCACGGAGCCGTACCGGCGCAGGTCGAGGTACCACTCGAACGCCTCGGTCGGAAGGCCATGTTCGCGGATCCGCGCGACCAGCTGCTCCAGGCTGTCCTCCCGCTCGCCTCCCCCGACGATCTCCCCGTAGCCTTCGGGGGCGAGCAGATCGCAGGAAAGCGACAGCCGGTCGTCCTTTGGATCCCGCTTCATGTAGAACGCCTTCACGGCGGCCGGAAAGCGGTGGACGAAGAAGGGGCGGTCATAGGCTTCGGTCAGCGCGGTCTCGTCGGCGGCGCCGAAGTCGCTGCCCCATTCGAACGGGAGCTCCTTCTGCACCAAGACGCGGGCGGCCTCGTCGTAGGAAAGTCGGGGAAACGGCGCGCGAACGCGCTCGAGCGGCGTCACGTCGCGTTCGAGGATCTTGAGCTCCTCGCGCCGATCCTCGAGCACACGTCCCACGATCCCTTCCAGGAAGCGCTCGATCAGGCTCATGACGTCCTTGAGCGTCGCGAACGCCACCTCCGGCTCCACCATCCAGAACTCGATCAGATGCCGGCGGGTCTTGGATTTCTCGGCGCGGAAGGTCGGCCCGAAGCAGTAGGTCTTTCCGAACGCCATCGCGGTGGCCTCGTTGTAGAGCTGCCCGCTCTGCGTGAGGTAGGCCTTCTCGTCGAAGTACTGGGTCTCGAAGAGCGTGGTGGTCCCCTCGCAGGCGGACGGCGTGAAGATCGGCGCGTCTGCGAGGATGAACCCGTCCGCGTTGAGCCAGTCCCGGCAGGCCTGGACGAGCGTGTGGCGCACCTTGAGGATCGCCGCTTGGCGCTGCGAGCGGATCCAGAGATGGCGCTGGTCCAGGAGGAAGGAGGGGCCGTGTTCCTTCGGGGTGATCGGGAAATCCACGCTCGCCCCGACGAGCTCGAGGCCGCGCAGAGAGAGCTCGACGCCGCTCGGCGCCCGTTTGTCCTCGCGGACGACGCCGGTCACGCGGATCGAGGACTCCTGGGTTACCGTCGCGCACTTCGCGAAGACGTCCTCGGGAAGCTCCGCTTTCACGGCGACGCACTGGACGGTCCCGCTTCCGTCTCGGACGAGGAGAAATTCGAGCTTCCCGCTCGAGCGGCGGTTGTAGAGCCATCCCTGGATCCGCACTTCCTCGCCGATTCGCTCTCGAAGCGCCCCGATCCGGGTCGCTGCGTCGTTCATGGACGGACCTCCGCTGGATGCGACGGGCCCGCGGCCCGGGATCGCGGTAGAGGATAGCATGCCCGGGGACATTTCCCCTTGACACCCCCCGGTCACGCACCTAAGTTTCCGCCGTGGCGCTCTTCAGGCCCTTGAAACTCGGGCGCGCGTGGGTGGGGCCGTTCGTTCCGGCGGCGGCGGTGGCGGCGGGAATCGCGTTCGCGTGGCTCGCGCCGCTGTCCTCCGCGTGCGCTCCCCCAGCCCAAGCCTACGCCGGGTCCGAGGCCGTGCAGGAAGAGCTGGAGGAGATGCGGAACGCGGGCCAGATCCGCGCCCTCGCTCCCGCCCAGACCCGCTACCGGGAAGCGCTCTCAGCGCTCCGGGCGGGAAACATCCCCGAAGGCACCCGCCTCCTCGCCGCGGCGGCGGAATTCGATCCGCAGTATCCCGATCCCCATTTCACACTGGCCGGCGTGCTCGCGTTCCGAAATCCGGAGAAGGCGGTCGGCGAATTGGGCGAAGCCCTTCGGATCGTGGGCCGGAGCTACCCCTGGCAGCGCCATCTTCTCGCCAACGCGATCACCGGATTTCTCGTGGTGTGGATGCTGGGTCTGCTCTTCGCGATCGCCGGAATCACGCTTCGGCATCTCCCCCACTTGACCCACATCATTTTGGAATTGGTCGGCCGGTCGAAGAGCTCGATCGCGCGTGGAGCCTCGACCGTCATCGCGCTCTCCCCCTTGCTGTGGGGGCTGGGCCCCATTCCCACCGCGACGGTGTACGCCGGGCTCCTCTCCTTCCGGATCGGACGGCGCGAGGCGTTCCTCGTCGGCATGTTCGTCGTCTCCTCGATCGCGCTCGCGAGCTTCCTGATGTCGGTCGCGCCCTGGGCGGCCCCTCCGAGCCTCGAGGAGCCCAGCCTGCTCGTGGACCGCGCGATTCACTCGGGGGCCGACTCCGAAGTCTCGGGCGCTCTGGTGGCGCTCGCCCTGCGGGACCCCGCGGAGCCGCTCTACCCGTTCACGCTCGGGACCATCGCGCGCCGCGAGGGGGATTTCGATTCCGCGGAGCGGCACCTGAGCCAGGCGGATGCCCTCCGCCCCAACGCTGCCTGGACGCTGACGAATCTCGGCAACGTCTATTTCGCGCGCGAGGATTACGCCCGCGCCCGTGATGCGTACGAATCCGCGGCGAAGGCCGCCCCGAAGGCGGTCGAGCCGCATTTCAATCTCGCCCAGACCTACACGAAGCAGCTCATGTTCGCCGAGGCCAACCGCGAGCAGTCGGTCGCGTCCGCGCTCGCGTTCGACCGGGTCCGCGACATGAGCAGGATCAGCACGCCGCAGTTGAACCGGACGGTCATGGAAGCCAGGCCCCCGGTCCGCTCGCTCTGGGACCTCGCGCGCAGGACCGCCCCCGAGCGCGGCATCGCCGCGACCCGGAGCAATCCGTATCTTTCCTTCCTCATGCGGCTCTTGCCCCCGCCGCCGTTCTCGATCTTCTTCCTCGTGGCGCTCTTCCTGCTCTTCGCGGGGCTGGGGCAGATGCTCGGACGGTCGCTCGCGACGCTGCAGTGCTCCAACTGCCACAAGGTGATCTGCCGCCGCTGTGTGTTCCGGATGCAGCAGCGCGCCTTCTGCGAGGGGTGCTTCGGCGCGGTGCGGAATCTGAAATCGGTCGAGTTCACGCGGCTCCTGCTCACGGGCCGGGACCGCCGCGCGGCCAAGCGCCGCACCTTCCGCGAGACCGCCACGACGTTCCTGCTCCCGGGCGCGGGCCAGATGCTCCGGGGTGCCTGCCTGAGCGGGTTCTTCGCGATCCTGGTCATGGTGGCCGCGGCGGTGCTCGTGATCGGGAACGGGTCGCTGGTCCCTTCGGTCGACGTGCTGCCGCTGGATTCCGCGGGCTGGGCGAAGCGGATTCCGCTCACCCTGCTCTTCGCCCTCACCTACGTCCTCACCGTGGCGCGGTACTACGCGAGGACCACGGCGAAGGGGCCGAGCATCACGCACTCGATCGGCCGCGCCGCGGGCCGTCCCGCCGCGCGTGCGAAGGCCGAAGGAGGCGCACCGTAAGTGGCGCTCCAAGGCAACCTCGACGACTTCAGTCTCCCCGAGATCCTCCAGCTCATCGCCGTCCAGCAGAAATCGGGCGTGCTCAAGCTCTCGTCGGGATCCGACGTCGCCGTGATCTTCTTCGAGGGAGGGCGCGTCGTCTCGACCCGGGACCGGCGCAGGAACGCGCGTGATCCGCTCAAGTCGTTCCTGACTCAGACCGGATACATCACCGAACCGCAGCTCAAACAGATCGAAACCATCGAGGCGGAAAGCCGCCGCGAGCTGACCGATGTGCTGCTCAGCGGGAATTACATGACGAGCGAGCAGTTGGCGGCCGCGATCCAGGACCAGATCCAGGACACGATGCACCAGCTCCTCACGTGGAAGGCGGGCACCTACCATTTCTCGGGGGACGCCCGGACGGTCCCGAAATTCGCGGCCAACGTGCGGCTGAACACCGAAGGCCTGCTCATGGAGTCGATGCGCCGGCTGGACGAGATCGTCCGCTACAAGCAGATCCTCTCCTCGCCCGCGATGGTTTTGCGGCCGAAAGCGCTCGCGGTTCCTCCCAAGGAGATGACCGCGCCGGAGCAGCGTGTGCTCCCGCTCGTGGACGGGCTGCGCCCGCTGCGCGACATCGCGGCGCAGTCGAAGCTCGTGGAGTTCGAGGTCTACGAGGCGCTGCACCACCTCCTCGAGCTCGGCGTGATCGAAATCTCGCTCGGCGCGGCGCCCGCCAAGGTCACACCGATCGTGAAGGAGGAGGTCGTCAAGCCCCCGCAGCGGAGCTTCGCCGTCCCGGTGGCTGTGCTCGTCCTCCTGGGTTCGGTCGCGATCGGACGGTACGCGACGCCGGCGCTTTACGCCCAGGCCGAGCGCGCGGTTCGGCACGCTCCCGAGGTCGCTTCCACCGTGGATGACTCGCAACGGTTGGCGCTCGCGCTCGAAGTCTACCGCTCGATCCGGGGCTCCTATCCCACGGAGCTGCGCGCGCTCTCCCGCGAGGGGATCCTTCCCTCCTCCGCGGTCTCCTCCTTCTACCGTCGCTTCGAATACCACAGCGACGGCAGCACCTACCGGAAGACCGCCCTCTAGAGAATCGCTCCGCCGAAGGCCGGGCCCGCGGGAGGAATCGAACGCCTCACCGCGCGCCTTGGAGCAGCTCCTCGGCGGCGCCGATCGCCCGCGAAGCTTCGATCGAGCGGAGACAGCCGTACCCGATCGGGCACGTGCGGCGAAAGCACGGAGAACAGGGATAGGCCGCGTAGAGGGCACGCACCCAGGGGGCGGCCGCAGCGCTCCAGACGGGGCTCGTGGATCCGAAGACCGCCACGGTGGGCTTCCCCAGGGCTGCGGCGAGATGCATCACCCCCGAGTCGTTCGAGGCGACCAGGATCGATTCCGCGAGAAGCCCCGTCAGCGAGGCGAGGTCGGTCGCGCCCACCAGATCGGAGACCGCAGTTCCTGCTATCCGGGCCACCTCGGCGGCCGGCCCCCGATCCTCCCGCGTCCCGACCAGGATGGACCGAGTGCCGTCGCGCGCATGCAGGGCCGACGCCAGCTTCGCGAAGTTCCCGGGCTCCCAGCGTTTCGCGGGCCCGTAGCTCGCGCCCGGCGCGAGCACGGCGTAGGGGCCCTCTCCGATTCCGGCCCGACGCCTTAGTGCTAGCGCTTCCCCGCGCTCCTCCGGAAGCGCCTCGAGTCGCGGCATCGCCTCTCCGACGGCGAGCCCGGCCGCGCGGGCGAGCACCCGGTATTCTTCGACACGCGGCGCGGTCCGTGGGGGTACCAACCGGGGAACGCGGCGCGTCAGGAACGCGTCCCGGAATTCGGCCGCGTATCCGATGCGTTCAGGAACTTGGGCGACCGCCACGAGGATCGCCGAGGACAGCGAATCCGTGAGGAGGAGCGCCTTGCACGGGCGGTGGCGCCGGATCGCCCCGACAGCGGCGAAGCGCCGTTCGCGCGACCAGGGGAGGTACGTCGAAGCGGGAAAGCGGGGCTGAAGCAGCGCCTGAAACGGCGCGGGGCCGAGGAAGAGCGCAGGAACCGAGGCATCTTCCGCGGCCGCCTTCACGACGGGCAGCGCCTGGATCAGGTCGCCGAGCCAGTTCGGAAGCCGGACGAGGAGCGGGCGCGGCACCGTGCGGCGATCTAGGTGAGGACGCCCAGCTCGCGGCCGACGTCTCCCAGGATGGAAAGCGCCCGATCCAGATCCTCGTCGGAATGGGTCGCGGTGACGATCGTGCGGAGCCGTGCCTTCCCCTTCGCGACGGTGGGATATCCGATCCCCTGCGCGAAGACGCCCCGCTCGAAGAGCCGGTCGGAAAAGCGCATCGCGAGATCGGCCTCTCCGACGAGGATGGGCGTGATCGGGGTTTCGCTCGAGCCGGTGTCGAACCGGAGGCGCTCGAGCCCCTCCTTGAACCGGCGCGTGTTCGCCCAGAGCCGCTCGATCCGCTCGGGTTCGCCCTCGAGCACGTCGAACGCGGCGAGGCACGCGGCCGCGACGGCCGGCGGATGGGACGTGCTGAAGAGGAACGGCCGCGCGCGATGATAGAGATAGTCGATCAGGCTCTTCGACCCGCAGACGTAGCCCCCCAGGACGCCGATCGCCTTGGAGAGCGTCCCCACCTGGATGTCGACCTGACCGTGGAGATCGTAGTGATCCACCGTGCCGCGGCCCGCGCAGCCCAGGACGCCGCTCGCGTGCGCGTCGTCGATCATCATGATCGCACCGTGGGTACGCGCGAGCGCCGCGATGCCGGGCAGCGGAGCGATGTCGCCGTCCATGCTGAAGACGCCGTCCGTGATGACGAGGCGGCGCTTCACGTCCCGGGTCTCCTCGAGCAGCCGCTCGAGCGCGACCACATCCCGGTGCGGGAAGACGCGGATCTCGGCCCGGCTGAGCCTTGCCCCATCGATGATGCTCGCGTGGTTCAGCTCGTCCGAGATGATGAGGTCTCCCTTCCCGAGCAGCGAGGAGACCGTGCCGGCGTTCGCCGCGAATCCGCTCTGGAACACGACCGAGGCGTCCGTCTTCTTGAACGACGCGATGCGCCGCTCGAGCTCCATATGGAGCTCCATGGTTCCGGCGATCGTCCGGACCGAGCCCGATCCCACCCCGAGGGCGCGGACCGCCTGGATCGCGGCCTCCCGGAGCTTCGGATGGGTCGTGAGCCCGAGATAGTTGTTCGAGGAGAGATTGATGACCTCGTGGCCGTCGAACCGGGCCCGTGGAAGCTGCTCCCCTTCGAGCCGCCGGAGGCTCCGGTAGAGCCCGTCGCGCTTGAGCTGGACCAGGGCTTCGTCCAGGTACTGGAGCGGACTCTCCGCGACCGGTGTGGAGCTCAAGGATGGTCCCGCTTGAGCACGATCTTCCCGGCCTTCCCGGACCGCTGCAGATGCACCGCCTCCTCGAAATCGGACCAGCCCAGCACGTGGGTAAGCACCGGACGAACGTCGAGCTTCCCGCTCAACAGGAGTGATTCCATGCGATACCACGTGTCGAAGATGAGCCTGCCGTTGATCCCCTGCACCCGGGCGCCGCGGAAGATCACTTCCTTGGCGACGTCGATCTGGAGCGGCTTGGAGGGAATGCCGAGAAGGGAAACGCGGCCCCCGTTCGCGAGCGACTCGAAGCCGTCGCGAAACGCGTCGGGATGCCCCGACATCTCGAGCATCCCATCGACCCCGCGGCCGTCCGTCTTCTCGAGGATGCGCTTCACGACCGAATCCTTCTCGACGTTCAGCGCCAGATCCGCGCCCATCCGTTCGGCGAGCTCGAGTCTCAGGGGATTCTTGTCGACGGCGGCGACCCACGCGGCACCGGACGCCTTGAGCACGCCCACCGCGAAGCAGCCGATCGGACCGCAACCGAAGACGGCGAATCTGAGGCCGGCGACCGGGCCCGCGAGGGCCGTGTGCACCGCGTTCCCGAGCGGATCGTGGACCGCCGCGATCTCCTCCGGAATGTCCGGGTGGAGCTTCCACACGTTTCGCTCCGGAAGGATCACGTAGTCGGCGAAGGCGCCCTGCTGGTCCACGCCCAGAATTTCGACTTTCTCGCAGAGGTGCTGGAGCCCGCGGCGGCAGGCATAGCAGAGACCGCAGTACACGTGGGTCTCCCCGGTGACGCGGTCCCCCGGCTGCACCGCCTTCACCTCGGCGCCGATCCAGTCCACAACGCCGGTGAACTCGTGGCCGAAGACGAGCGGCGTCTTCACGCGGGACGCGGCCCAGCGGTCCCAATCGACGATGTGAAGATCCGTCCCGCATATGGCGAAGGCGGTCACGCGTATCCGGATATCCTTGGGTCCGCCGGATGGGAGCAGTACCTGGACGCGCCAGAGTCCGGGTTCCGGCTTGGATTTCTCGATGGCCCACATGCGGTCGAGTGTCACGGGTAACCGGGTGGCGGTCTCGAGGGTCACGGAAGCTCCTTTCGCTGAGCGCGAAGTGGGTTCCGGCTGGATTATGGAAGAGGAGTTCGTGGAATCAAGTCCTTTCCCCTCCGGCGGGGCGCACGGTTGCGGCGGCTCAATACCCCCGCGCGCGGTCCACGAGATTCCGGAGCGGCGCTCCGGTTTTGTAGCACCGCCAGTTCTCCGCGAAGTCGCGCGCCAGAGGCTCCGCCGTGCCGATGCCGGCCACGTGGGGCGTCACCCAGATATCCTCGCGCCCGCGAAGCGGGTGGTCTGGAGGCAGCGGCTCTTCCCGGAAGACGTCCAGGATCGCCGAACCCGGGCGGCCGCGCCCGAGCGCGCGCAGGAGCGCTGTCTCGTCCACCGTGCCGCCGCGCGAAACGTTGAGGAACACGGACCCGCGCTTCATGCTGCCAAAGCGTTCCGCGTTGAAGAAGGATTCCGTCTCGGGGGTGAGCGGAAGGAGATTCACGACGAAGTCCGCCCACGCGAGAAGCCCGGGGAGATCCCGCGGCGGCGCGACTTCCGGGGAAGAACGCCCCGCGGCCCCCGCGCGAGGCGGCTCCTCCTGCCCCGCGTTGCGTCGCACGCCGGCGACCTGCATTCCGAACGCGCGCGCGACGGACGCGACCTCGGCGCCGATCGCGCCCATGCCGACGATGAGGAGATGGTTCCCGGCGATCGAGTCCGGTGTCCAGCGCTTCCAGCTTCGCTCCGCCATCCCGCGCAGCGCCTCGTCCACCCGGAGCGTCCGGGCGAGCAGATAGCCGAGGACGTGCTGCGCGATGCGCTGCGGAAAGTCGCCGATGGTGCGCGTCAATATGATTCCATCCACCCACTCCGGGCGCGTGAACCAGTTGTCCACGCCCGCCCACCCGCTCTGGATCCAACGCAGCCGGGGGAGCCGAAGCGGCGACTCGGGCGGCGCGCTCGCGCAGAGCCAGATCGTCGCCTGCTCGAACCCGGGCCCGTCGAGCCGGCACCACGGGAGCGGCTCCCCGAGCTCGACCCCCACCGCGCGCGCGAGCCCCTCGGGATCGGAGCTCGTGATGAGAACGCGCTCGCTCATGCCTGGGACGCTGCAGCGGCGCCGTGGTCCGAAACCGCGGGGCCGCCGAGCGCGCGGTCGAGCGCGCGGGTTACGAGATCGGGATCGAGCCGTTTCATGCACGCGTGGTGGCCGAGCGGGCAGCGCCTCCGCCCATGTACCCCGCAAGGTCGGCACCAGAGCTTGATCTCGGCGACCTGGTCCCGCGGGCCCTGCCGCGCGAACCCGAACTCGGGGACGGTCCCTCCGAACACCCCGACCGTGGGAACCCCGAGCGCCGGGCCCAGGTGGAGCACCGCCGAATCGTTGGAGACGATCCCGCGCGCGTGCGCGGCCACGCCCGCGAGCTCACGGAACGGGAGCGACACCGGAGTTTCTCCCCGGGAGGCGAGGTAGGAGGCGATCTCGCCCGCGGCCGGCTCGCCCGGCGCCACGGCGAAGAGCGCCGCCCAGCCCCGCTCGCGCTCGATCCGCCGCGCGAGCTCGGCGAAATGAGCGGCGGGCCATCGTTTGGTTTCCCAGCGCGCGCCTGCGCCCATCAGGACGAAGCCGCCGCCTCGCGCGCGCGCTCCGGCGCGCTCCGCGCCGCGCTTGAGCTCCGTGTCCGAGAGCGCCAGGCGGAGCCAGGGTTCCGGTTCCTTACTTGAATCGACCCCGACCAGTGCCCGGTACGTCCGGAGCAGAGGCGGCACGGGAGCCGGATGAAGCCACCGTGCGTACACCCAGAGGCGGCGCCGGAGCGCATGCTTCGGGGGCAAACGGTGCTTCGCTTCGGGGAACGCCGAGAGGATCCGCGAAGAGCGCCAGTTCTGATGGAGATCGAGAATCTCTTCGACGCCGTCCCGGCGCAGGCCCGCGATCAGATCCCCGAGCGACCCGAGCACCGGCGCCCCGGGTGCGTCGAGATTCATCTCGTTCTCTCGCAGGGCGTACACGCGGTCGAGATGGGGATGTCCGTGGAGGAGATTCCCGTACCGCCCCTTCGTGACGAAGAGCACGCGGCGGCCGGGATCCTCCTGTTTCAGGAGGCCGGGCACGTGGGCCGCCAGCAGCACGTCCCCCAGGGAGGAGAAGCGGACGACCGCCGCCGCGCGACGGTGAGGCACGGCTAACCCGCCTGGTCCGCGGCGAGCGAGCCCGGAAGCGCCGTAAGCGGCTCGGTCTCCGCCAGCCGGAACTGCAGGCGGTGGAGCTTCTGATAGAGGCCCGGCCGCCTCACCAACTCGGCGTGGGTCCCCGTCTCCACGATCCGCCCCTGGTCCAGTACCAGAATGCGGTCGGCGCGCTGGATCGTGGACAGGCGGTGCGCGATGACGAAGACCGTGCGGCCCCGGAACAGCACTTCGAGCGCCTCCTGGACCAGAAGCTCCGACTCGGAGTCGAGATTGGAGGTGGCTTCGTCGAGCAGGAGGAGGGCGGGATCCTTGAAGATCGCGCGGGCGATCGCGACCCGCTGCCGCTCCCCTCCCGAGAGCCGCATGCCGCGGTCCCCGACCTTCGTCTCGTAGCCCGAGGGCATCTCCCGGATGAAGTGGTCCGCGTTCGCCGCGATGGCGGCGCGGCGGACCGCCTCCGGATCCGCGTCGGTCACGCCGTAGGCGATGTTGCGCGCGACGGTGTCGTTGAAGAGCAGCGGGTCCTGGGTGACGATTCCCATCATCCGCCGGAGCGACCCCACGTCGTAGTCCCGGAGATCGGTCCCGTCGAGAAGGATCACGCCGTCCGTCGGATCGTAGAAGCGCGCGACGAGATCCACCAGAGTCGACTTCCCCGCGCCGCTCGGACCCACCAGAGCGACGACCTCCCCCGCCCGGACCGAGAAGGAAACGTCGCGGAGCACGTCGAGGCCGTTTCCGTAACGGAAGCTCACGCGGTCGAATTCGATTCCGCTCCGGATGCCCGAGACGGTGCGGGAACCCGGGCGGCTCACGATCGCGGGTTCCGTGTCCAGAATCCTGAAAATCCGCACCGCGGCCGCGAGCCCCTCCTGGAGTGTCGCGTTCACGTTGCTCAGCGACTTGAGCGGGCTCATGAGCTGAAGCATCGCGAAGAGGAAGATGAAGAACTGCTGCGGCTCGAGCGCGCGCTGGAGGAGGATCTCGTGGCCGCCGTACCAGAGCACGGCCGTGGCGGCCACGACGCCCAGGTACTCCGAGACGGGCCCCGCCATGGCCCCGATTCTTCGCTGCTTCACGAAGGCGCGGAAGTACTCGTTCGCCGCGCCGGCGAAGCGGCGCTTCTCGAATTCCTCCATCGAGAAGGCCTTGACCACGCGGATCCCCCCGAGGGTCTCGGAGAGAATCGCGTTCAGGTCCGCCATGCGTTCCTGCGTGATGGTGCTCCGCCGCCGGAGCTTCCTCCCGAGCCATACGATGAGGAAGAGCGACGGCGGGATCACGATCAGCGAGAGAAGCGCGAGCCGCCAGGAGGTCCAGAAGATCCAGAACAGGCAGACGATGAGAAGAAGCGCGCTCTTGATCAGGTTGCTGAAGCCCGCGGCAAGCGCGCCCCGGACGAGCGCGATGTCGTTCGTGAGTCGCGAAAGAAGAGCGCCCGTGCGCCGGCTGTGGAAAAAGGAGAGCGAGAGGTCGTGGAGATGGGCGTAGAGCCGATTCCTGATATCGCGCACGACCGCCTGCTCGACCCAGACCGTGAGCACGCTCTGGAGGTAGTCGAAGATATTCTTGAGAAGAAACACGACCAGGAGCGCAAGACAGATCCGCGTCAGGGAGCGGAGCGGATTCCCGGTCAGGAAGAAATGCTCGAACCAGGTCCGGAGCGATTGCTTCCACGCCGTGAAGCGCTTGGCGATCCCGGTCTGCGATTTACCGGCCGCGGTCGCGTCCGCACCAGGCGAAGCGGGAGTGGCGCCGAGCGCTATGAGGGCCCCGGCCTCGCCGGAGCTCGGGAGCGCAGTACCCTCTGGCGTCCGGACCGCGGCCCGCCCAGGCGCCGCTGCCGCCCCGGGATTCGAGATTACGGACGGAGCGGAACGCGGCGTGAAGAGGACCTTCACGAAGGGGGAGATCATCCCGATCGTGATCCCGCTCGAGAGCGCGAACCCGACCATAAGGAGCGCTGTCAGGATCAGGCGGCCGCGATAGGGGCGGAGATAGCGGAGCAGACGGAGCGAGGTGCTCTCGCGGCTTGCGGGAGATCCGGGATTCGGGGTGGACATGCTACGGGGCGGGATCGGGCGAATCCCCCGCGATCCGGCCCAGCCAGTCGAAGTCCCGGACGAAGGCTTCGTTGAAATCGTATCCGCGGGCGAAGTCGCTCAACGTGTCCTGGTCCGTCTTGCCGAGGAGCCCCTCGTCCACGAGCTGGAATACGATCTTTCCGAAATCCTCCGTGCTCGAGATTCCCCATTGCTCGAAGACCGTCTTGGCCATGGGGCCGAACCGCTCCAGCGCGAGACGCCGGATTCCGTCCAGGAGCTCTTCTCCGCGCACGTGGCGGATTTCCTCCAGGCCCTGGACGGTGAAATGGACCGCGTCGAGGGTAAAGCGATACGCGTTGGGCTTGTAGCGCCCGTGCTTCTGCGAGACGTCCAGGAGCGCGTTTTCCAGATCGGTCGCCATATCAGCGTACGTCCCGACGGGTGAGCACGGTGTCCTTGCGAAACGGATCGAGGGGCTTGGGATGATCGACGTTGTAGTGGAGGCCCCGGCTTTCCTTGCGCCTGAGCGCGCAGGCCACCATGAGATCGGCCACGAGACCGATATTGCGGAGCTCGACCAGATCGCTGTCGAGCCGGTAACGCCAGTAATCCCGCTCGATCTGATCGCGCAACACGCCGACCATCGTGGCCGCTCGCTTCAGCCGCTCATCGCTCCGGACGATGCCCATATAGTCCCATAGGACGCGCCGCAGCGCATCCCAATTGTGGTCGAAGATCACCTGCTCCTTGGGCGTGATCGCGCCGTCCGTCCTCCAGGCAGGAAGCTTGGGAACGCGGGCGCGCCCTTCCGACAGAAGCTGCTCCAGCACGGCGCGGCCGGACCTCCGGGCGAACACGAGCGCCTCGAGGAGCGAGTTCGACGCGAGCCGGTTCGCGCCGTGGACGCCCGTGCAGGCGACTTCGCCGCAGGCGTAGAGCGCCGGGATCGCCGTGCGCCCGTCCAGGTCGGTCACGACGCCGCCGCAGACGTAGTGCGCGGCGGGGACCACCGGGATCGGATCGTGGAAGAGATCGTAGCCGAACGCGAGCACGCGGCTCGTGATGTTCGGGAAGCGCTTCCGGAGGAGCCGCGCCCCCAGCCGTGCCAAGTCGAGGAGGACGAACTTGTCGCCGCGGCGCTTCATCTCCGCGTCGATCGCCCGCGCGACGATGTCGCGCGGCGCGAGCTCGCGGAGTTTGTGGTAGCGGTGCATGAACGGTTTTCCATCCGCGGTCAGAAGCTTCGCGCCTTCGCCGCGAACCGCCTCGGAGATCAAGAAGGACTTCGCCTCGGGGTGAAAGAGGCACGTGGGATGGAACTGGACGAACTCGAGGTTCGCGACGAGGGCTCCCGCACGGAACGCCGCCGCGAGCCCGTCCCCCGTGGCGATGTCGGGGTTCGTGGTGTAGAGGTACGCCTTTCCCGCGCCTCCCGTGGCGAGGACGGTGGCGTGCGCGGCGCACGGGCGGATCGCGCCGGTCGCGCGATTCAGCACGTAGGCGCCCCAGACGCGGTCGCGCTGGGGCGGCACCTTCCGTCCGGCCAGGTGCTTCGACTCAAGGATCAAATCGATCATGATGTGGTTTTCGAGGATGGAGATCTTGGGGTGCTCCTGCGCGAGCTCGAGGAGCGTCGTTTCGACCGCGCGGCCGGTGCGGTCCTTCGCGTGGACGATGCGGCGCCGCGAGTGCCCCCCTTCCCGCCCCAGCGCGAGCGTGCCGGGCGACTTCGGATCGCGATCGAAGCGGACGCCGAGCGAGACCAGGTGCGCGATCTCCCCCGAACCCTCCTCGACCAGCACGCGGACCGATTCGGGATCGCAGAGGCCGGCCCCGCAGATCAGCGTGTCCCGCTCGTGGAGATCCGGGCGATCGTCCTCACCGAGCGCGACGGCGATGCCTCCCTGCGCGTAGTTGGTGTTGGATTCATGTCCCTCCCGCTTGGTCACGAGCAGCACGCGCGCGAACCTCGCCGCATGGAGGGCGACTGAGAGCCCCGCGATCCCGCTCCCGATCACCAGCACGTCGCTTTCCAGCGCCTTGGGCGATCGCTTCAACGCTCGCTTCCTCGCTCCTGCCATCAGGCCTGGACGCTCCTTGCCCCGGCCGCCGCGGCGCGGAGCGGGCGGAGCGCCTCGTCGACCGGATCGAGCGGTGTGAGGCCGGTCCGGATCACGCGCACGGGGAGCGGGGTGCTGAGCCCGGAGGGCCAGCGCGGCTCGTCCTTCTCCGTGATGAGGACCGTTTCGGCCCCCTCGAGACGCGCGCGCGCGATCGCCGCTTCGAGCGGTCCCGAGCGCCATCGTGCGTGATCCGGAAAGATTTCGTGCCGGCGCAGGTCGAAGCCTTGGCCCCGGATGAAGCGCTCGAGCCTTCGGGGCGCGCCGACCCCGGACACGAGCGCGATCCTGGCCCCGCCCGGGAGCGGCTCCCGTTTCTCCGGCTCGCCAACCGGAGTCGTGGACTCCAGCGTGCGCCGAAGACGGAGAACCGGGACCCCCGGCGCCGTGCGCGCGAGCCAGGCCAGCGTCTCCTGCGAAATCGCCTCCCCCGGCTCCTCCAGGAGGAAGACGACGCGGGACGCTTCGCGAAGCGTCGCCGGGGGACGGCGCAACGGTCCCGCCGGCAGAAGCGCGCCGTTCCCAGCCGGACGCCGCGGATCCAGAGCCACCCAGAGCTCGTTCCAGAGGACTCCCGATTGTTCCCACCCATCGTCCAGTACGAGCACACGCGCCGCGTAGCCGGACCGCACCGCGCGGGCCGCGCGCCACCGGTCGGGATCCACCGCCACCGAAGCCTCCCGCGGGAGCGCCACGCGGTGCGCGATGGCTTCATCGCCGTAACGCGCGACGCGGCGTTCGAGCGGGTACGCCGCGAAGTCCGGCACCACTCCCCGCTCGCGTCCGGGAGCGCTCGCGCCGTAGCCCCGGAGCAGGACCGCGGCGCGCGACCCCGCTTCGACGGCCTGAAGGGCGAGCCAGCGCGCGACGCTGCTCTTTCCCGCGCCGCCGACCGTGAGGTTCCCGACCGCGAGGACGAAGCATCCTTCGAGCGCGCGGCGTCCGGCGGCCGCCTTCCTCCGGGCGGCCCCGGACGCGAGGGCGTAGCCGAACGCAGCCGGAAGAAAGAGCTTGGTCCACGCGAGCGTACCCGGTTCCCCCGACCAGGAGCGCTCGACCACCCCGGCGAGCCCCCTCACGGCATGAGACCGAACCGCTCGAGCGCCTCGAGCGAGCGGCGCGCCGATTCCGATGCCGCCGCCGCCGCGCGGGCGGCGCCCTGCCCCATGCATCGCAGCGTCTCGGGGTTTCCCAGCAGGGATTGGACCGCCTCGACCCCGGTAGCTGCATCCAATACTTGTACGATGGCCCCCTCGCGCGAGAGCGATTCCACGCTCTCCTGGATGCCGGAGGCGTGCGGGCCCACCACGATCGCGCACCCGCGGGCCGCCGGTTCGAGCGCGTTGTGCCCTCCGTAAGGCGCGAACGTCCCTCCGACGATCGCGACCGCGGCCGATTCGTACCCGGAGGGAAGCTCTCCCGAGGTCGCGAGAATCCCGACGCGCGGCGGGCGTACGGCGGACAACCCCGAGATCCAGGCCGAGAGATCCTCCCCCGCGCGGTTCTCCTCGCGGCGCACCGAGAAGGGCAGCTCCTCCCGTTCGAGCGCCTTGAGGACGCGCTCCAGACCGTCGCGGTGACGCGGGGCGATCACCAAAGCGCGCCCCTCGTCGCGCGCGAGGCGCCGCGCCAGAGCGACGGCAACCGCTTCTTCCCCGGGCCGCAGGCACCCGAACACCACCGCGGATCTCCCGGAGGGATCGCGGGAGGCGCTCTCGGTCGGAGGCTCGGCTTTCAGATCCCCCGTCACCGCGATGCGGGACGAGGGCACGCCGAGCGCCAAGAATCGCTCCGCGTGGAGATCCGATTGCGCGAGCACCCAGACGCCCTGGCCGAACACGTCCCGCCCCGCGAGGCCCCAGCGGTGAAGGCGCCCTCGGGTCCGGTCGGACACGGTGGCGCTCACGAACACGACCGCGACGTGACGCCTTCGGGATTCGAGGATCAGCTGCGGCCAGAGCTCCGTCTCGATGATATCGAGACGCCACGGCGTGGACGCGCGGAGAAACGAGCTCAGGAGCTGCGGCAGATCGAGCGGCGCCACCCGCGCGACCACGCGGTCCCCCAGCTCGCCGCGCGCGCGCGCGAGCCCCCGCGAAGTCCGCGTGGTGAGCAGGATGGGGGCGCTCAATCCCGCGCCGAGGAGTGCCTTGATCCAGGAGCGCGCCGCCACCACTTCCCCCAGGGATGCGGCGTGAACCCAGACACTCCCCGAAGCGCTCGTGAGCTCCTCGGTCGCGCCGCTCAGGGCCGACCGCCATGCGCTCTCCCGGCCTCCCAGCCGACGTAGTAAAGGCGCGGCCACGCCGGCCAGGGCCGTGGCGGCGCGGTAGGCGGCGAGACCGAGCGCCATCACGCGTACGCCTTCCGGCCGGCAAATTCCATCAGCGCCCCGGCCGCGCGATCCGCGGCGCCGGGGCCCCCCAGCCGCTCGGGGATCGACGCGAACGCCCGGAGCTGCGCTTCCCGGGCCCCCTCGTCCGTGAGGAGCCTCGCCAGCTCCTTCGCGATCCGTGTTCCCGTCACCTCGCCCTGGATGAGCTCGGGAGCTATCTTGCTCCCCGACACCAGATTGGCAAGTCCGATCGACGGCACGCGCACCACGCGCCGCGCAATCTCGTAGTTGAGGCGTCCGGTCTTGAACACGATCACCTGAGGCACCCCGAGCGCCGCCGTTTCGAGCGTCGCGGTGCCCGAGGCGACCACCGCGGCGTCGGCCGCGCGCAGGAGCTCCTTCACGTCCCCGCGCCAGTGGATCGGGGCGAGGGTCTCCCACGCCCGCCGTGTCGCGGGCGCGCGGAGCGCCGTGTCGACCTGCCCCGCGTCGCTCACCGCCACGCGCACGCGGACGCCCATGTGAGCGACGAGGCGCGCTGCCCCGTCGAGCATCGGAGGGAGGTGGCGGCGCACTTCGTCGCGTCGGCTTCCCGGAAGGAGGGCGACGAGACGCGCCGCGGAGTCGACCCCGATCGCTTCCTTCGCCGCGGCGCGCCGGCCGGGCTCGGGCTCGAGCGCGCCCGCGGGATGCCCCACCCAGCACGCGGCCGCGCCTTCCCGCGCGAGGAGATCGGATTCGAAGCCGAAGAGGAGCAGCGTGAGATCGACGTCCTTCTTGAGACGCCGGATCCGGCCCCTGCCCCACGCCCAGATCTGGGGGCAGACATAGTAGACCACGCGCCGGCCCATCCGCTTCGCGGCCCGGGCAAGTCCCAGATGAAGCCCCGGGGAATCGATGGGCAGGAAGATGGCGTCCGGATGGTCGGAGAGGAGCCGGACGATTTCGCGGCGGGCCCGCCGGATTTCCGGAAGCCGGCCGAGGATCGAGGCGAACCCCATGACGGCGATCGACTCCATCGGGACCACGGTCCTGAGACCCGCGGCCCGGAGCTTCGGCCCCCCGATCCCCGCCGCCTCGAACGACACCCCGCGGGCACGGAGCGCCGAGAGCAAGTCGGCCCCGAGGCGGTCCCCGGAGGGCTCGCCCGCCGATACGATGAGAAACGGGAAATTCAGACGGGCAGGTCCAGGGGGAGGTTCCGCATCGCCTGGGCCCGCACCTCCTCGGCGACCCGGAGCGCCTCGAGGGCCGTCTCGGTCTCTTCCCACGAGCCCTCGGGCTCGCGCGCGAGGGCGAGAAAATGGGTGAGCTCCGATTCGAGCGGGTCGCGCGGATCGACCCGCAGCACGAGGGGCCGGATTCTCCGGAGCAGATCTTCCGGCGCGTCGGATTTGGCCGGGATCAGCGTGTAGGCTTCGACGCTCCGGTTGAGACAGTCGATCGAGAGGTATTCATTCGCCTCGAAGAAGCGGATTTTCCGGACTTTCTCGCGCGACACCCGGCTCGCGGTCAGGTTCGCCACGCATCCGGTCGCGAACGTGAGCCGCGCGTTCGCGATGTCGATCCGCGGCGTCAGGACCGGGACCCCCACCGCGTGCACCTGCGTCACACGGGACCGGGTCAACCACAGTGACAGGTCCAGGTCGTGGATCATGAGGTCCAGGATCACGTCCACGTCGATCCCGCGCGGCACGATCGGCGCCAGCCGGTGTGCCTCGATGAAGCGGGGGGAATGGAGATACGGGCGCGCGGCCTGGACCGCGGGGTTGAAGCGCTCGACCTGCCCGACGAAGAGGGCGCGTTTCTGTGCGCGGGCGGAGGCGAGCATGGAGGCTCCCTCCGCGACGCTCCCCGCCATCGGCTTCTCCACGAGCACGTGGAGCCCGCGCGAGAGGCAATCGAGCGCGAGATCGGCATGGCGCGGCGTGGGGGCCGCGATCGAGACCAGGTCCACGCGGTCCGCGAGCGCCTCGAGCGATTCGTAGGCCGTGAGCGTAAGCTCGCGCTCGGCGCGCTCCCGCGCGGCCGGATCGGGATCGAATCCCCCGACCAGATCCGCGCCCTCGATCCGGGACCAGGCGCGCACGTGGTGGCTGCCGAGGTGTCCGACCCCGACCACCCCCACGCGGAGCCGGCTCACCGCACGATGCCTCGCTCCGAGCTGCGCACGAACTCGATGAACTCGTGGATCTCGGGGTAGGGCTTCAGATCGCGCGCGATGCGCGTGAGCGCCTGGGAGACGTTGAGCTGCGAACGGTAGAGGATTCGATAGGCGCGTTTCAATTCCAGGCGCACTTCCGCGGGAATGCCGCGGCGGTCCATCCCGATCGAGTTGAGCCCGCACGCGCGGAGCGGGTTGCCCGCAACCTTGACGAACGGCGGAACGTCCTGAGGCACGCGCGACGCGCCCCCCACGAAGGCGTGGCATCCGATCGTGACGAACTGATGCACGGGGGTCATGCCGCCGATGATCGCGTAGTCGTCGACCCGCACGTGGCCGCCGAGATTCACGGCGTTCGCGAGGATCACGTGGTTTCCGATGAGGCAGTTGTGCGCGATATGGGTGTACGCCATGAGGAGGACGTAGTCCCCCACGATCGTGGACTCGCGCTCCTCCGTCGCCGCGTGGATCGTCGCGTATTCGCGCACGACCGTATCGTGCCCGATCCGGACCTCGGTGGGCGCGCCCCGGAACTTGAGGTCCTGGGGGATGTTCCCGATGACGGCGCCGTGATGCACCTGGCAGCGCGGGCCGAGCGTCGTTCTGCCCTCGAGGATCGCGTGGAGACCCACCTGCGTGCCTGCGCCGAGCGTGACCCGCGGCCCGATGTAGGCGAACGGCCCGATGACCGTGCCGGGGCCGAGCTCCGCCCCCTTGGCCACGATGGCGGTGGGGTGGACCGCGGGCGGCGTGTCGTGCGGTTCAGGGAACGGCACGACCGCCCCGGGCACGCGCGCCCAGGTGCCGGTCAGTCCGTCCGCTTCAGGAATCGCGATCGACAATGCTTGAGAGAAGCTCTGCTTCCGCGACGAGGTCTCCATCGACGTAGGCCTTTCCCTCCATTTTGCAAATCCGTGATTTCAGGCGAAGGAGCGTCAATTCGAATCGGAGCTGATCACCCGGCCGGACCGGTTTCCGGAACTTGGCCCGGTCGATTCCGATGAAATAGACCAGCTTCTCCTTCGGTTTGTACGACGAGTTCAGGAGCAGGACGCCGCCGCATTGTGCCATCGCCTCGATGATGAGCACCGCGGGCATGATGGGGTGACCCGGAAAGTGGCCGACGAAAAAGGGCTCGTTGATCGTGACGTTCTTGATCCCGACGACACGGTTCTCCTCGAGGCTCAGGATCCGGTCGATCAACAAGAACGGATACCGGTGCGGCATGATCTTCATGATGGCGTTGATGTCCAGCTCGACCGATTTGCGCGCGCCGGGCGTCCCCCGCGCGCCGTTTCCCTTGCCCGCGCGGACGGCCTTCACGGGCCGCTCGGCCGCGGCCAGCGCCTGGACGAAGCGCACGTTGGTCGCGTGCCCCGATTTGATCGAAACGAAATGCCCGAGGACGGGCCGCCCGAGAAGGTAGAGATCCCCGAGGAAATCCAGGATCTTGTGGCGCACGAACTCATTGTCGAACCGGAGCGGCTCCTCGTTCAGGATTCCCTTCGGTTGCACCACGACGGCGTTCTGGAGGGTGCCCCCCAGGATCATGCCGCGGGCCCGCAGCGCGTCCACGTCGCGCTGGAGCACGAAGGTGCGCGCCGGCGCGATTTCGCGGACGAAGACGTCCTTGTCGATGTCATACGTCGCGTGCTGCGTGCCCAGGTACGCGTCGTCGTATTCGATCGTGAACGTGATGCGCAGCCCGTCGTGCGGCAGGCCCACGAGGACCACGCCGTTCTCCTCGTAGCGGACCGGCTCGCTCACCCGGAAGTAGCGACGCGGAACGTGCTGGTCCACGAGCCCCGCTTCCTGGAACATGCGGACGTAGGGCGCGGCGCTTCCGTCGCGCGGCTCGGCGGGCTCCTTGGAGGTGAGGGCGATCGCGAGGTTGTCGATCTCGAGCCCGGCCGCGGCGGCGAGGATGTGCTCGACCGTGTGCACCTCCGCGTCGCCGCTCTTCAAGATGGTGCGGCGCATCTCCTCGGTGTCGACGCGGGCGTACCGCGGCGAGACGGGAATCTCGGGCGCGCCGGGGAGATCGAGGCGGATGAACCGGATGCCGGAGTCGGGCGGAGCCGGCCGGAATTCCACGCGGCACGGCAAGCCGGTGTGCAGGCCGACGCCCTCGAAGGCGATGGGCTTCGCGATGGTCCGCTGGCTGGGCGTGATCACCGCGGCTCTTTGGAGCCCTCGAGTTCGTCCACGCGGCGTTTGAGCTGGCGCACCGTCTGGATGAGCTCGGGCAGGTTCCGGAGGCTCGCCTCGATGCGCTTCGCTTGCCGGAGCGGCATGGCCGGACAGCCGAACACGCGCTCCCCAGGCTTCACGGACTTGGAGACGCCCGATTGGGCGCCGACGGTCGCGCCGTCCCCGATCTCGATGTGCCCCACGATTCCGACCTGTCCCGCCAGCACGACGTCGTCTCCGAGCACCGTGCTTCCGGAGATGCCCACCTGTGCCACGATGATGCAGTTCCGTCCGATCTGGACGTTGTGGGCGATCTGGACCAGGTTGTCGATCTTGCTTCCGGCGCCGATCCGCGTGGTGCCGGTCGTCGCACGATCGATGGTGACGTTGGCTCCGATCTCCACGTCATCCTCCACGACCACGTTTCCTACTTGGGGAAGTTTGCGGTACACGTCGCCGTCGCGCACGAATCCGAATCCGTCGCTCCCCACGACCGTCCCGGAATGGACGATGACGCGGTCCCCGAGCACGCACTCCTCGCGCACGGTGACGTTGGGGTAGAGCAGCGCGTCCTCCCCGAGCCGCGCCCGCGCCCCGACGTAGCAGCCGGCATGGACGATGGCGCGCGCGCCAATCCTAGCCTCAGGCTCGATCACGACGTGGGGCCCGATCGAGGCGTCCCGCGCGACGGCGGCGCCCTCCGCGACCACCGCCGTGGGATGCACGCCGGCGCAGGGGCGTTCCGCCTCTCCGGCGAACAGGCGCACGGCCTTGAGGAACGCGAGGTACGGATTGGGATTCTGGATCAGGGGCTTCCCGATGTTCCGGTGGTTTTTCGAAACGATGACGGCGGAAGCCTGGGTCAGTTCGAGGTAGGGCTCATAGCGGGGGTTCGCCAGAAACGTCAGCTCCCCCTCGCGGGCTTCGCGGATGCCGGCCACGCCGGTGATCTCGACGGAACCATCGCCGACGACCGTACCGTCGATCGCCCTCGCGACCGCCTCCAGCGTGACCTTCATGGTGGACTCCCTTTGAATCGGTTCGCGCCACCGTCCCCGGGAACCTACTGCTGTGTTCCCCCGGGAGGATTCGGCGGAGCCGCGCTCGTCGGCGTCGGCAATCCGCTCGAGTCTTCCTTCCTCAACGAATCGAGCACGCGGTCCGTGAGATCGAGCGTCCTGTCGCCGAAGATGATGTTCCCGTCGGCCGCGTCCAGGATGATCGAATAGCCCCCGTCCGTTCCGATCGTCGTCACGATCTTGTGTACGCGATCGACGATCGGTTTCAGGAACTGCTCGTTCAATTTGGACACGGAGCCCTGGGGACCCCAGTTTTTCTGAACGAAGGCATCGTAATCGGCGATCTTCTTCTGGAGTACCTGATTCTGCTCGTCCCGCTTGGCCTCGCTCAGCATCGGCCCCTGCGCGTCGAGCTTCCTCTGGAGATCGTCGATTTCGGTCTTCTTTTCTTTCGCGGTCTTGGAGAGCTCCAGGACTTCCCGGTTGAAGGACTTCTGGGCCTCCTGCGTGCCGGCATACTCGGCAAAGATCCGCTCGGAGTCAATGAAGCCGATTTTGAGGTCGGCCGCGCCCGTAGCGCCCGGAACGGCCAGGCAGAGCACCGCGAGGGCCCAGACTACCGTACGCTGCGACCTAAGTCGAGCCATATGCTAATCCCTTCTGCTAGAATACGTTACCCAGCTGAAAGTGGGGTTCCCAGCGGGACCCGTCCTCCCGATCCAGACCATACCCCAAATCGAACCCGATCCGCCCTAACGCAGGCACCTCCAGCCGTACCCCAAACCCGATGGATTTCCTAAGATCACCAAGGTCCAAATCCCGGGTCGAGTTCCAGGTATTCCCCGACTCGAAGAAGATCAGCCCGTGGAGGGGATCGGCGATCGGGAATTGGAGCTCGCTGGTCAGGATGAGCATGGTCTTGCCGCCGGGGTAACGGTCCAGAATCGCGCCCGTTAGGGAGTCCCGGGCGATGTTCGCGCGGGGCACGACGTAATAGTCGGGGTAGCCGCGGAGGTAATCCGCAGTCGTTCCACCCAGCCGGAAGCGCTCGTAATCCGGGACCTGCCCCCCGCCCAGGAACCCGGTTTTGCCGCGCACCATGAGCACGAAGGGACCGGTCAGGCGGGTGTAGGTCTTGTTCTCGAACGTCTCCTTATAGAAGGATTCGACGCCCCCCAGAAGACCACCCGCGACCTCATTCATCCACAAGATCTTCGATCCCCGCGAAGGATAGAAGGGATTGTCGGTGCTGTTGCGGTTGAACGTCAGGGTCACGCTGCTCACGCGCCGCGGCCAGCTCGTCGTCCGGAGCGTCTGTAGATTGGTCGGCTCCCCGGGCCGAGGGGGAACGAAATCGCTGAGCGACACGTCGCGCAGGTCGTAGGAGATGATCCCGCGCGTGTAGTCCGGCCACCGGAGGGGACGCCCGAGGCGGAGTCCGCCGCCCACGTCCTTGCGGTCGTAGAAGTCCAGGTCGCGCCGCGTGTTGAAGACGTCGAATCCGATGCTGAGCCGCGTGTCCCGGAACCAGGGCTCCGTGAAGCTGAGCTGGAGATCGCTTCGCTTTCCGCCGCGCTCGAGCCGGATGTTCACGCTCTGCCCGTTGCCGAAGAGATTGTTGTGGCCCAGCTCGACGAATCCGGTGAGCCCCGACTGGCTGGAATACCCCGCGCCGGCGCTGGCCGTGCCGGTCTGCTTCTCCTGCACTTTGAGCGTCAGATTGATGTCGGCGCTGTCGCCCGTGGGTTCGTAGTCGACGTTCACGTCCTGGAAGAAGCCGAGCCCGAAGATGTCCCGCTGGGTGCGCATCAGGGTCGAGCGCCGGAAGGTGTCGCCGGGAAAAACGCTCGCCTCGCGACGGATGACGTTTTCCTTGGTCCGCGTGTTCCCGGTGATTTCCAGATTCGCGATCCGGGAGCGCGTGCCCTCCTGGATCTGGAAGGTCACGTCCACGATCGAATCGCGGTCGGTCATCTTCGGCTCGATGGAGAGAAAGAGATATCCCTGCTCCTGGTACAGCGTGTACGCGTTCTCCAGGGTCTTCTGGATCTGCGCCTCGTTGTACGTCGTGCCCGGCTTCGGAACGGTCGCGAGCGCGAGCGCCGAAGTGGGGACGGCGGTATTGCCGCTCCACGTGAGCTCGCCGAACCGGTAGCGGGGACCCTCGCGCATGAAGACGTGGAGGATGACTCCCTTTCCGTCCGGCGTTTTGACCGGCGCGATGGAGTCCACATCCGCGTCCTTGTACCCGCGGGTCCGCATGTAGAGCCTGAGCTTCGTCTCGTCCTTCTCGACGTTCTCCGGTTTGTGGACTCCGCTCCGGAGAAAGCCGGGCTTCTTGCTCTCCATCGCCTTCGCGAGGTCCTCAGTCTTCAAGGTCTGATTCCCGTGGACGACCACGCCGCGGACCTTGACCTTCGCCCCTTCCTGCACGTCGAAGACGACCCGTGCGGCTCCCGCACCCATGGGCTCCGTCCGGGGCACGGCCTTCGCGTGGGCATAGCCCTCCTGACCGTAGGCCGCCTCGATCTTCCGCGCGTCCAATTCGAGCGTCCCGGTGTCGAGGAGCTGCCCTTCGGCCACGGTCAGCTTTCCCTTGAGCGTCGAGGCCTCGATCTTCTTCGCGCCGCGGAAGGTGATCTCCTTGACGCGCGGCCGCTCGGAAACGTGGATCGTGAGCGCGACGCCTCCCGGCACGCGCGCGTCGCTCACGGTGACATCGGTGAAGAGTCCCGTGGCGAAGAGCCGCCGGACGCCGTTCCGGACCTCTTTCGGATCGTGGGGCTGTCCCGGGGCGATCCCGAACGTGCGCACCACGACCAGGGAATCGACGTTCACGAATCCGGTGGCGGAGACGCTTCGGATGATCGGGGCCGGACCGGCGAGGGTGTCGCCCGGCGCCGCGAGCGTGTCGGGATCCAGGGCGGTGGCGGGTGGGGCCGAGGGAATGGCGGGAGCCTGCGCTTCCGCTCGCGGCGCTGCGCCGAGCAGGAACACGGCGGCGAGGAGCGCGAGGCTCCTTCCGGAACGGTTCGTGAGATGCCTCAAGAGGCGAAGATCAGTTCGTCACCCCGGCGGGAAACCATGACATCGCTGCCCTCCTTCAACTGGCCGCGGAGGACATGCTCCGACAACGGGTCCTCGATCAGCTTCTGGATGCTCCGCTTCAACGGGCGCGCCCCCAGCGATTCGTCGAATCCCTTCTGGATGAGCAGATCCACGACCTCGTCCTCGAAGTTCAGCGTGATCCCATTCCCCTTCATCCGGTCCGCGACCTGGTGGAGCAGGATCTTGGTGATCGATCCCATCTGCGGGCGGTCGAGCGGATGGAACACGATCATCTCGTCGATGCGGTTCAGGAACTCCGGATTGAACACCCGTTTCACCTCGTCCATGATCGCGTTCTTCATGGTCGCGTAATTCGATCCGCCCTCCCGGTCTGTGAACCCCAGGCCCCTGCCGCCCTTGATCTGCCGCGCGCCCAGGTTCGACGTCATGATGAGGACCGTGTTCTTGAAGTCCACCTTCCGGCGTAAGCTGTCGGTGAGCTGCCCGTCGTCCAGTACTTGCAAGAGGATATTGAAGACGTCGGGGTGCGCCTTCTCGATCTCGTCCAACAGAACGACCGAGTAGGGCTTCCGCCGCACCTTCTCGGTGAGCTGCCCGCCTTCCTCATGTCCGACGTACCCCGGAGGGGCGCCGATGAGCCGTGAAACCGAGAATTTTTCCATATATTCCGACATGTCGATGCGGATCAACGCGTCGGGATCGTCGAACAGGAACCGCGCGAGGACGCGCGCCAGCTCGGTCTTGCCGACCCCCGTCGGTCCCAGGAAGATGAAGGACCCGATCGGCCGGCGCGGGTCGCGCAGCCCGGCGCGGTTGCGGCGGATGGCACGGGAGACCGCGGCCACCGCCTCCTCCTGGCCCACGATCGACTTCCGGAGCTCCTCCTCCATCCGGAGCAGTTTCTCCGATTCCTTCTCCTCGAGCCTCGCGATCGGGATTCCCGTCATGCGGGAAATCACCTTCGCGATCAGATCGACGTCGACGAGCGCTTCCTTCTCGTGCTTGATCTCGGTCCAGGTCTTCTTGTGCTCGCGCAGCTTCGCACGAAGGTCCTTCTCCTTGTCGCGGAAACGCGCCGCCTTCTCGAACTCCTGCTGCTGGATGGCGGCCTCCTTCTCCTTCGCCACCTCCTCGACCTGCTTCTCCAGCTCGCGGACCTCGGTCGGAATGGCCGAGATGCTGAGCCGCGCGGAAGCCCCCGCCTCGTCGATCACGTCGATCGCCTTGTCGGGCAGGAAACGGTCGTTGATGTAGCGGTCGGCGAGCTTCACGGCGGCGACGATCGAGTCGTCCGAATATTTGGCTCCGTGGTGGGCCTCGTACTTGTCGCGCAGCCCGCGGATGATCTGGATGGTCTGATCCACCGAGGGCGGATCCACCATGATCGGCTGGAACCGCCGCTCCAGGGCGCCGTCCTTCTCGATGTACTTCCGGAATTCGTCGAGCGTGGTCGCGCCGATGCACTGCAGCTCGCCCCGCGCCAGGGCCGGCTTCAGCATGTTGGAGGCGTCGATCGCCCCCTCCGCGCCGCCCGCGCCGACGATCGTGTGCAGCTCGTCGATGAAGATGATGGTGTCCTTGGATTCGCGGATCTCGTTCATCACCGCCTTCAGCCGTTCCTCGAACTGCCCGCGATACTTGGTTCCGGCCACGACGGCAGCGAGATCCAGCGTCACGATCCGCTTGTCCTTGAGCGTCTCCGGAACCTTGTTCTCGACGATGCGTTCGGCGAGCCCTTCGGCGATGGCGGTCTTGCCCACGCCCGGCTCCCCGATGAGAATCGGGTTGTTCTTCTTGCGCCGCGAGAGGACCTGGATGACGCGGTCGATCTCGAGCTCGCGCCCGATGATGGGATCCAGCTTGTCTTCCCGGGCCAGCAACGTGAGGTCGCGGCCGAACTGGTTCAGCGCGGGCGTCTCGACCTTGCCCTCGCGCTCCGGTTGCGACACGGACGGCGTCCCCCCCAGCAGTTTCAGCGTCTCCTCGCGGACCTTCTTGCGGTCCACGCCGAGCTCGAGCAGGACCCGCGCGGCGACGCCTTCCCCTTCGCGGATGAGCCCCAGCAGGAGGTGCTCGGTGCCGACGTAGTTGTGCCCGAGCTGGCGCGCCTCGTCCACGCTCAATTCCAATACCCGCTTCGCGCGCGGCGTGAAGGGAATCTCCCCGATCGTGAGCGTTCCGCCCGTCGAGGAGACCATGCTCTCGACCGCCTGTCGTATCGCGTCGAGGTCCAATCCCAAATTGTTCAACACCGTTGCCGCGATGCCCTCCCCCTCGCGGATGACGCCGAGGAGCAGGTGCTCGGTGCCGATGTAGTCGTGCTGGAGCCGCGCGGCTTCCTCGCGCGCGAGATACATCACCTTCCGCACGCGTTCCGTAAACTTGTCATGCATGGCTCAGGACCTCCCGACAGATCGGCTAATTGCTGGTAATCGGAACAGAGCCTCCCTCACCGAGGAGCCTCCGTATGTATTCCGCTCTCATGATATTGCGTTCGCGCTGCTCGAGCTCGCGCCCCGCCTTGATCTGCAGATGCGCCGGCTGGGACCGGACCAGAAGCTCGTTGAGCGTCTGCACGCTGGCGAGCCCCTCGATCCGCAGCGCCACCCCGAAGCGCACGGCCGAGGACAGATTGACCACTTCCTGCGAGGAGATCACGCGGCTGTGCCGCAGCGTCCCGTACGCGCGCCAGATCTTATCCTCGATCTGGACCCTCGCGTCCTTCAACAGCTCGTCGCGCGCCCGCTGCTCGGATTCGATGATCTGCTTCGTGACGCGCTCCAGGCTGTCGATCGTTTCCCGCTCGTTCTGCCCCAGCGTCGTCTGGTTCGAGATCTGGAAGAAGTTTCCCATGATCTGGGACCCTTCCCCGTAGAACCCCCGCACCGCGAGACCGACCTGGGTGATCCCCTGGAGCACGCGCCCGATCTGCTTCGTGAGCACGAGCGACGGCAGGTGGATGAGCACCGAGGCCCTCATCCCCGTGCCGACGTTCGTCGGGCACGCGGTCAGATATCCCAGTTCGTCGCTGAAAGCATAGTCCAGGTCTTGCGCCAATTCATCATCGATGGCATTCACCGCCTCCCACGCGGAGCGGAGCTGGAAGCCCGAGGCCAGCGCCTGCAGCCTCAGATGATCCTCTTCGTTCACCATCGCCGAAATGCTCTCATCCGGAAGGACGAGAAGCCCGCGCAGCTTGCCGTTGTCCGCCAGATCGTTGCTGATGAGGTGGCGCTCCACGAGAAACTGGCGGTCCAGCGGGGTCAGCTCGCGCATCTCGAGCGCGAGCGACTGCGTGAGCGCCGGCGTCTTGCGCACCGCGGAAAGAACGCTCGAGTAGACCATGACGAGCTGCTCTTCGCGCGCGCGGTGGGTGAACGGCACGCCCGAAAGGTTCCGGGCCAGGCGGACGCGCGTGCTCAGGACTACGTCCGAAGAGGGTCCCGATCCGTCCAGCCAGCGCCCGAGCGAGGTGGAAAGGCCCGTGAGCTTCACGCAGTGCTCCCTCCGACCGTCCGGACGTCGTTCGATTCCAGCTTCTTGATGCGGTCCCTCAGATCCGCGGCCGATTCGAAGTCCTCGCGCTCGATCGCCTTCTGAAGCTCTTCGTGGAGCCTCTGCACTTCCCGCCTCAGGGCCACGCGCGCGGCATCGCGCACGGGGGCTTTCCCCACGTGCTTGGTGCTGCCGTGCACCCGGCGCAGAAGCGGACGGAGCTGGGAGCGGAAGGTCGGATAGCAGTCCGAGCAGCCGAGACGGCCGGTCTCCTTGAAGTTGGAGTACACCAGGCCGCACTTGGGGCACTGGACCCGGCCCACGCGGGCTTCTTCCGCCGAGCCGGGCTGTTCGACCATGCCGGCCAGGAGATCCCCCACCGAGAACTTCGTCTTCACGAGGGGCACGTGATAGCCCTTCTCCTCCGCGCACTTCTCGCAGACGTGGTACTCCGATTTCTTGTTGTTGACGATCTCGGTGAAGTGGACGACCGCCGGTCGCTTACCGCAAATTTGACACTGCATGTACGTTCCTTCCGGGAAGGCCTTCGTGACCCCGTCTAATTAGATGCGACCCGCCTCAATTCTAATCGGCCTCAGATAGCCATCCTCGAGGGCAACCACCCGGCCGGCCGATTGCGCGACATCCGGATTATGTGTCGCAATTACAATGGCTTGCCGTTCCAGGGAGCGATACCGCTCGAAGATTTCCAACAGACTCGCCGAGGCCCGCCGGTCCAAATTGCCCGTCGGCTCGTCCGCCAGAAGGACTGCCGGCTTCATATGCAAGGCGCGAGCCACCGCCACCCGCTGCTGCTCCCCCCCGGAAAGCTCGCCCGGCTTGTGCTCCGCCCGGTCCATCAGCCCAAGATCTCGTAAGAGGCTCTCCGCCCGCTCCCGCACCGTGGCGCGCGAAGCTCCCGCCACCCAGCCCGGCATCATCACATTTTCCAGGGCTGTGAACTCGGGCAAAAGCTGATGGAATTGGAAGACGAAACCGACCGATCGGGCGCGCAGCCGCGAGCGTCCCGCCTCATCGAGAGCCGCAAGGTCCTCGCCGCCCACGCACACGAATCCAGATGTCGGCCGGTCGAGCCCGCCGAGCAGATGCAGGAGCGTGGATTTCCCGGACCCGGACGCCCCCACGACCGCCACGACCTCTCCGGGCTCGACCGAAAGGTCAACATCACGTAAGACTTCGATCGGCAGCGCGCCGTGGTACGTCTTGGCCAGCCCCCTGGCAAGCACCGCCGGTGGAGGGGCTGCGGCCTCATTCATACCGGATGGACTCCACCGGAGCAAGCCTCGCGGCCCGCCAGGCCGGATAGAGACTCGCGACGAAACAGAGCGCGGTGGCCGCCAGAGCGACCAGCGCGAAGTCGGTCCATTCGATTTTGACGGGTAACGTGTCGATGAAATAGATCTCGCCCGGCAGGTGGAGGAGCTTGTACCGGCCCAGGACGTAGGAGACGGCCCATCCCGTAGCGAGACCGAGCGCCGTGCCCGCGAGCCCGACCAGGGTCCCTTGCAGGAGGAAGATCCTCATGATCCCTTGGGGGGTGACTCCCATCGTCCGTAGAACCCCGATGTCCCGGCGCTTCTCCAGGACGAGCATCACGAGGCTCGAGACGATGTTCACCGTCGCAACCAGCACGATCAGGATCAGGATCGTGAACATGACGGCCTTCTCGATTTTCATCCAGGCGAAGAGATTCCGGTTCAGATCGATCCAGTTCGTCACTCGGTACGCCGAGCCCAGCTTCGCCTCCACGTCGCGCGCGATCTCGCGCGCGCGGAACATGTCGGGGATCCGCAGCTGGTAGCCCGTGACGTCACGGCCCAGGGCGAAAAAGTCGGCGGCCGTTTCCAGCCGCACGATCCCGAAGGAGGAGTCGTACTCGTAGAGGCCGCTGCGGAAGATCGAGCTGACGCGGAGGCGTTTCATCCGCGGAACGCCTCCGAACAGCCCCCCCGGCTCCTCCCCCGGCAGACTGATCAGGATCACGTCCCCGACCGAAACGCGGAGCCGCACCGCGAGCTCCTCCCCGAGACCGATCCCCGGAAGGTCGCCGCCGTCCAGCGGCGCGCTCGCGGGCAGGAGGTGCGACAGGATGTCGGTGACCCGCGACTCCGAGGCTGGGTCCACTCCCTTCAGCACCATCCCGTCCACGCTGCTGCGCGATGCCACCATCACCTTGCCGTAGACGAACGGCGCGACCTCGGCCCCGGGGGCGGAGGCGGCGAGGAGCGAGGTGAGCGAATCGGAGCGGCTCACCGGGCGATCGTCCGCGGAGAGCACCGCGATGTGGGCGTTCGTCCCCGCGATCCTCCGTTGCACCTGGTCCTCGAAGCCGTTCATCACCGAGAGGACGATCGTGAGGGCGGCGACCCCCACGAAGACCCCGCCCGAGGCGAGAAGGCTGACGAGCGTGATGAAGCTGAGCCGGCGCTTGGAGCGCAGGTAGCGCGAGGCGATGATCCAGACGAATCCCATGGAGGTTCGGCGAGGCGCTCAGCCCCGCGCGAGCGCCTCTCTATTCGTCATCCCCGTCCTCGGGCCGCATGTGGGGGAACAGAATCACGTCCCGGATCGAACGCGAATCGGTGAGAAGCATCGCCAGGCGGTCGACGCCGACTCCGACGCCGCCGGTGGGAGGCATCCCCATTTCGAGCGCGCGGAGGTAGTCGGTGTCGAGCATCTGAGCCTCCTCGTCGCCGCGCTCTCGGAGCCTTCCCTGCTGCTCGAAGGTGCGCCGCTGCTCCAGCGGGTCGTTCTGCTCGGAGAACGCGTTGCCCACCTCCATGCCCGCGATGATCAGCTCGAACCGCTCCACCACGTCGGCGTTTCCGCGCTTCGCCTTCGCGAGCGGCGAGATCTCGCGCGGGTGGTCCACGAGAAACGTGGGATTCCGGAGCTGGGGCTGCACCTTGGTCGAGACGATCTCGTCGAGGATGCGGCCGTACCCGAAGGCGGGGTCGAGCGGGACCCCCGCGCGGCGGGCGAGATCGCGGAGGGAGCCCTCGTCCGAGGGGAGCTTTTCCACGCCGAGCCCGAGGAGCGCGGCCTCGTGGATCGTGAGGCGGCGCCAGGGAGGCGTGAAATCGATCTCCGAGCCCTCGAAGGGAACGAGGGTCGTTCCGCGCACGGCCATCACGACGTCGAGAACCATTGCCTGGGTCGTTTCCAGCATCTGCTCGTAGTCCGCGAAGGCCTGGTAGAACTCGAGCATCGTGAATTCAGGGTTGTGGGTCCGATCCATGCCTTCGTTCCGGAAGTCCTTCGAGATCTCGTAGACGCGCTCGAGCCCTCCCACGATGAGCCTCTTCAAATAGAGCTCGTCCGCGATCCGGAGATAGAGATCCATGTCGAGCGCGTGGTGGTGGGTCACGAAGGGCCGGGCCGAGGCACCCCCGTACAGCGGCTGGAGCACCGGAGTCTCGACCTCGAGGAATCCCCGGGAATCGAGAAAGGCGCGCAGCGCGCGGATGATCGCCGCGCGCTCGCGGAACACCCGGCGTACCTCGTCGTTCACGATGAGATCGGTGTAGCGCTGGCGGTAGCGGATCTCGACGTCGGTCAGCCCGTGCCACTTCTCCGGAAGCGGGCGGAGGGACTTGGCGAGGAGCTCGAGGCGCTCGGCGCGGATCGTGATCTCCCCCGTCTTCGTGACGAAGACGGGCCCCTCCACGCCGACCCAGTCGCCCAGGTCCAGCTCCATCGCCCGGGCGAAGGCTTCGGGACCGAGAACGTCCTCGCGAAGGTAGATCTGTTGCGTCCCATCCTTGTCCTTCACGTGCGCGAACGCCGCCTTGCCGTGTCCCCGTTTGGTCATGAGCCGGCCCGCGTAACGGACCCGCTCTTCCGCCGTTTCGAGCGCCACGTGGTGCTCGCGGATCGCGGCCGAGCCGTGCGTGACGTCGAAGCGGTAGGCGTAGGGTTGGATCCCGCGCTGAGCCAGCGCGTCCAGCTTCTCGCGGCGCAAATCTTGGACGGACACGATTCTCCGGAGGGTGAGGACTTCCCGCCGCGTGTGGCGGGCGGGAGATGCCGGTTCGGACGTTGAGCGGGCGATTCTAGAGAAGGCGGGAAACCAAGGTCAAGGCTTGTGGCGGCAAACCTGCCTCACCGGCGGGTTCGGACCGGCGACCGCTGCGGCGTCCGTGGAGGCGTCCGCGTAGGCTCCGGGAGGGGGATCAGCGGTTCCTCGGGAACCTCGGCGATCACGCTCGGCACGCGGCGGGTGCCGCACCCGGGGCAGAACGCCCAGCTCGAGTCGACCCGGCGGTCGCACTTGAGACACGCGGCCGCGATCGTGTGCCCGCAGTGGGGGCAGTAGTGATACTCCGCGGCCGCGGTCTGGCGGCAGGACGGACAGAGGCGCGCCGCTTCTTCCTCGTAGAAGACCACGCGGCGCAACTCTTCCAGGCTGGTCTCGCCGGCCATCACCTTCATGAGCCCGTCTTCTCCGATCGGCGTCATGCCGCTCTCAACGGCCGCTGCCCGGATCATCGACTCCGCCGCTCCGGCGGCGATCAGCCGCCGAAGGGGATCGTCCAGCTCCAAGATTTCGAAGATTCCGGTCCTGCCGCGATAGCCCGTCTGGTTGCAGTACTCGCACCCGATCGGGCGGAAGAGCCCGACCCCCTGCGCTTCGCGGGTGGTCAACCCCAGCACCCGGAGCTCGTCTCCCACCGGCACGTACTGATCCTTGCACTTGGAGCACAGAACCCGGACGAGCCGCATCGAAACGACGCTGATGAGACTCGAGGCCACCATGTAGGGTTGAAGTCCCAGGTCCACGAGCCGGGTGACCGCCGAGGCCGCGTCGTTGGTGTGCACGGTGGACAAGACCAGGTGCCCCGTAATCGAGGCGCGGAAGGCGATCTGCGCGGTTTCCAGATCCCGGACCTCGCCGATCATCATGACGTCGGGGTCCTGCCGAAGCATCGCGCGCAGGATCGCGGCAAAGGTCTTCTTGCTCTTCTCGTCCACCTGGACCTGGTTGATGCCGGCGATCTGATATTCGATCGGATCCTCGACGGTGAGGATGTTCTTGGTCACGCTGTGGATGTGCTGGAGGAGCGAGTAGAGAAGCGTGCTCTTGCCGCTTCCGGTCGGCCCGGTGACGGCCACGATTCCCTGGGGCCGCTGCCCGTAGGCGCGGATCCGGCTCAGGGCGGCTTCCGAGAGCCCGAGCGAGTCCAGATGGAGCGCCGAGCGCTCCTGGTCCACGATGCGGATCACAATCTTCTCGCCGTGCGCCGTCGGCAGGGTCGAGACGCGGAGATCGATTCTCCTGTTGTCGATTTCCACCCGGAAGCTACCGTCCTGAGGCAGGCGCTTCTCGGCGATGTCGAGCGAGGCCAGGATCTTGATGCGCGATATGAGCGCGCCTTGCGTCCACTTCGGGAGTTTTTCCAAGTCCTGTAAGAGGCCGTCCACGCGGCACCGGACGCCGACCCATTTCTCCTGGGGCTCGACGTGGATGTCGCTCGCGCGCATCTCGACCGCGCGCGTGATCACCCAGTTGGCGAGCCGGACGATCGGCGGGCCGGAGCTGACCTTCATTAGCTCTTCGAGGTTCTCCTCCCCCTCCGTCGGAACGATCTCGCGGATCTCCTGGATGGGATCGTTCTTGATGATGTTCTCGAGGATTTCAACGACCGAGGCGTCGATGTGGTAGTACTTCGCGATCGCTTCGACGATCTCGGAGGGGGGCGCGAGCACGGGGCGCACGAAATAGCCGCTCTGGAATTTGATGTCCTCGAGCGCCTGGGCGTTCAGGGGATCCGCCAGGGCCACGCGGATCGTGTTGCGGTTCTCGAGCTCGAGCGGAATGGCCGTGTACTTCTTGGCGAGGTCCTCGCGCACGAGTGCGATGACCTGCTCATCGATGGCGATGCTCTCGATCTCCACGATCGGGAGTCCGAGCTGCTGGTGCAGCACGCGGCAGATGTCCGCCTCGCTGACCATGCCCTGCCGGGCGAGGATGTGCCCGAGCGGCTCCTTGGTCTGCCGCTGCCGCCGCAGCGCTTCCTTGAGCTGCTGATCGGTGATGAGTCCGGCATCGAGCAGATACTCGCCCAGCTTCTTCCGCGAGACGTTCTCGGACACCGATCGGTCCCCCTCGTTGGTGTGGGCGCGGCGGGTGATTCGAGGCATTGATCGGCATTCCGCGGGGGAAACTTGAGAGGGGCGGACCCGGCCGGGGGACGGCGGCGATCCTCCTTAAGACGGCCCTCGAAGGAGTTACGGGCGGCTCCGAGGGGGCCGGGGTCTTGGAATCCGGCGGCCCTGGTTACCGGCGGCCCTCGACCAGCGGGGGTGCCTGGCGGCCTACGTTACCGGCGGCCCTCGACGCGGCTCGCCGGGCGCTGCTCCAGGGCGAGCTTGTCGAGCGGCTCCCCGTACCACTCGGAGTACTTTCCGTCGAAGCAGGCGTAGCAGTGATCGTCGGGCCGGGAGACGCAGGAGCGGAGCCCCTCCATCGAGAGGTAGCCCAGCGAGTCCACTTGGAGGTATTTCCGGATCTCCTCGACCGTGTGGGAGGAGGCGATCAGCTCCTTGCGGTTCGGGGTGTCGATCCCGTAGTAACAGGACCACCCGATCGGCGGGCTCGAGACGCGCAGGTGGATCTCGCGCGCGCCCGCTCCGCGGAGCATCGCCACGAGGCTCCGGCTCGTCGTGCCCCGGACGATCGAATCGTCCACCACCACGACCCGCTTCCCTTCCAGGATGCGCCGGACCGCGTTGAATTTGAGGTTCACTCCGAAATCGCGCTTCATCTGCTGCGGCGCGATGAACGTGCGGCCCACGTAGTGGTTTCGGATGAGCCCCAGCTCGAAGGGAATCCCCGAGGCCTCCGAGTAGCCGAGCGCAGCGGAGTTGCTCGAGTCGGGCACCGAGATCACCATGTCGGCCCCCGCGGGGTGCTCCTCGGCCAGCGTCCTCCCGAGCCTGCGCCGGATCAGGTCGACGCTTTCCCCGAAAACTTCGCTGTCGGGACGGGAGAAATAGATCAGCTCGAACACGCACGCGCGCGACGGCTTCGGCGCGAGCGCGGGGTAGGATTTCACGCCCGTCCCGTCGATCACGACCATCTCGCCTGTCGCGATCTCGCGCACGAAATCGGCTCCGACCATGTCGAGGGCGCAGGTCTCGCTCGCGAGCACGTGGGCCTCACCGCGCTTCCCGAGACAGAGCGGACGGAATCCCCTCGGATCGCGGACGCCGATCAGCTTCTCCCCGGCAAGGATCACGAGCGTGAAGGCTCCCTGGCAGCGCGCGAGCGCCTCCGGAATCATCCGCTCGATCTCAGTCGATTTGGAGCGCGCGATCAAATGCAAGATTACTTCGGTGTCGCTCGTGGTCTGGAAGATCGAGCCCTGCCCCTCGAGCTCGTCCCGGAGCGCAAGCGCGTTCACGAGATTTCCGTTGTGTGCGAGCGCGAGCATGCCCTCCCGGAAATCGACGACCAGAGGCTGCGCGTTGCGCAAGAGGGTGCTTCCCTGGGTCGAGTAGCGGTTGTGCCCGATCGCGATGTGCCCCTGGAGCGAGTCGAGGACGTTGCCCGCGAAGACGTCCGACACGAGACCGACCGCCTTGTGGTGGCGGAACTCGGCGCCGTCGGTCGCGACGATGCCGGCGCTCTCCTGTCCGCGGTGCTGCAGGGCGTAGAGCCCGGCGTAGGTCAGCCGGGCCGCGTTTTCCGCTCCCCAGATGCCGAAAACGCCGCACTCCTCGTGGAGGCGGTCTTGGTGATGCGAGGGCCCCGGACTCGATGGATGACGTGATTCGCTCAAGGAATCGCTCCGTTCATGCCGCCGCCCGGAAGGCGGGGGCGGGGTCGATCAAGAATCGTTCCACGCGGCTCCACGGAACCGCGCCGGTCAGGATCATCGCCGCTTCCGCGTGCGGGTTCACGAGCAGGCCGTGCTTCGGATCGCGTAGCTCGCCCAGCACGCCGCTGAAGTAGTCGGGTGCGGATCCCCCGTCCGGCCCGTGCGACCAGAGCCACCATGCCTTCGCGCGGCGGATCGCCGAGAGCCCCGGCATCGGGTGCTCGCGCAGGAGACGCTCTCGGAGTCCGTCGTCCCGGGTGTCCTCACGCACCCTGCTCACGATTCCCCATGCGTCCTCGGGAGGAGACCACGACACCCCCCGCTCGGCGGCCGTGAGGAACCGATAGCTCTCCTTGTTCGGGTTCACGAAGAAATTGGACTGACGCACCGCTTCTCCCAGGGCGCGCTCGAACGAATCGGCTTTGGCCCCCGGCTCGGGCTCGAACATCAATAATTGCTCCCGCGCGATGCGGGCAAGCGAATACCCCGGATCGAGGAGGCGCCGTCCCGTTTCCAGAGCGGTCCAGGCCGAAAGGTCCGTGATCTTGAGACGCACGAGCAGCACCGCGCTCACGCGAGGCCCCCGCTCACGAACGTGACTCCTGAGCCGCGCGCTGCGTGAGCTTCGAGGCAAACGATTCGAAGAGCGCCCTTCCCGGGCCCGGCCCCTCGAGCGATTCCCACTGTCCGACCGCGGCCCGCCGCCGCTCGCCCCAGAGGTTCTTGAGCTCGAGCGGCACTTGCCGGAGCCACGTGGCCCGCTCGGGATGCGGCATGAAGGCGAGTATGTTGCCCGCCCGGTTCGTGATTCCCGCGGCCTGGAGCATGGCGCCGTTGGGATCGAAGGGGAACCGGTCCGCCGGCCCCCCCGAGGGGGCGACGAAACGGTAGAGGACGAGCCCTTCCCTTTGGATGCGCTCCCGGACCTCCGGATCCGCTGTGACGAAGCGGCCCTCGCCGTGCGCGATCGGCATCGGAATCACTTCCCCGGGCCGGGCCGACGCCGCAAACCACGCGCGCCCGGGGCCTTCCTCGGCCCGGAGCCACGCCCAGCGGCAGAGGTACCCTTCGCGACGGGGGGCGCGGTTCGGAGCGAGCGCCATTTCCACCTTCCCCGAGTGGAACCCGGGCACGAGCCCCGCCTCCACCAGAACCTGGGCGCCGTTGCAGATGCCGAGAACCGGTTTCCCCGCTTCCGCCTCCTGCGCGATCCGGTCCACCGCCGGAAGTTTCGCGGCGATCGCGCCGGCACGGATCCTGTCTTGAAATGCGAACCCTCCGGGAATCACGAACCCGTCGAACTCGCTCCACACCGAGGCGGGCTCGTTCCAGCGGACAATCCGCGCCGTAAGCCCGACCGCCTCGAGCGCGCGGCCGGTCTCGTATTCGCAGTTCACCCCGGGAATCTGCACCACCGCGACGCGGGCCATGCTCACTCCGCGATCGGCTTGAGCGCGTCCGCGTTGAGACGCTGCAAGCGTTCGAGGTCCATGTCCACCAGCGTGTGCCCTCCGTCCAGGATCCGGAACCGCGGCTCGGCGAGCGTCCGTCCGATCATCGTGGCGTCCACCCCCCAGCGCTCGAAGAGGCTCAGGAAATCGGTGAGGCGTTCCTTGGTGACCTCGAAGAGAAACCCCGGTGCCTCCGAGTAGAGCCGCGACTCCGAGGGCGTGCTCCCGAGACCGGAGATCGGGATCTGGAGCCCGATGCCCTGGGACTCGTACCCTCCCAGCGCCATCTCGAGCGCGGCGATCGCAAGCCCTCCCTCGGCGATGTCGTGACACGCGAGCGCCAGGCCGCTCCGCACGGCTTCGAGCGCGGCGTAGAGTCGCCGGCGCTCCCGCTCGAAATCGAGCTCGGGAAGCGGCCCGTCCGTGAGATCGAGAAGCGCGAAGCGCACCTGGGAGGCGCCGAGCCGGTCCTGCCGCGGGCCGCTCAGGACGAGGACGCTCCCCGGACGCTTGATCGCGCGGGTCGTGGCGAGGCTGAAATCCTCGAGCACCCCGAGGCCGGCCACGATGGGCGAGGGCTCGATCGAGCGGCCCGACGGAGCCTCGTTATAAAAGGAGACGTTCCCCGAGACGATCGCGATCGGCGGTCCGGCCGGGCCCTCCGGCCCGAGCGCGCGCGCGGCGTCCCCGAGCCCCCGGACACTTCGCACGAAATCCGCGAAGACCTCGGGATCCTCGGGGTTGCCGAAGTTCAGGCAGTCGGTGAGCGCTGCCGGCGTCGCACCCACCGCGACGAGATTGCGCAGTACCTCGCAGACCACGTGCGCCGTGCCCCAGTAGGGATCCGCCGCGACCCACCAGGGGTTCCCGTCCACCGTGACGGCACAGCCGAGCTTCGATCCCGGCACGGGTGCCAGAACCGAGGCGTCCGCCTCCCCCGCGCGGATCACCATCCTCCCCTGAACTTCCGTGTCGTAGTAGCGGAAGATCGGCTCGCGCGAGGCGAGGTTCACGCTCCCCACCATGCGCGTGAAGAGCGCCTCCTGGTCGTCGACGGGCGGAAGCGGCGAGGCCTCGGGCCCCTTGGGCCTCGGCCGCTCCGCTCTCTTGTGCTCGATCCCGGCCGTGATCACCTCCACCGGAGAATCGCACACCGGCTGCCCCGCTTTGAGGATCTGGTAGCGCGTGTCGGTCCGCACCCGCCCGACGACCGCCGCCCGCGCCCCGTGATAGACCTCGGGGAGCGCGTAGGTCACGTTGTAGAGCTCGAGCACCCGGTCCGCCACCCGCTCGGGGACCACCATCGCGAATCGCTCCTGCGTCTCGGAGCACGCGAGCACCTCCGGTGGGAGGTCCTCGCGCGCCGCCGGAACGAGGTCCAGATCCACGTCCATACCGAATCCGCCCGCCGCTGCGAGCTCGGAGGAGGCGCACGCGATCCCTCCCGCGCCCAGATCCTTGAATCCGAACGGAACGCCCTCGACGTGGAGCCAATCCAGCACCGCGCGGTTCGCCTCGAGGAGCACCCGTTTCAGGAACGGATCCGGCACCTGAACGTGCCCCCGCTGCCCTTCGGCGTTCTCCTCGAGCACGGCGGAGGCGAAGGAGGCGCCGCCGAATCCGGTCTCGTCGGTGGGTTTCCCGATGAGGATCATCACGTAGGGTTCGCGCCGCGCGGCTTCAGGGACGCGGCTCCGCACCACGCGGTCGGCGCGCACGAGACCGAGCGAGACCACGTTCACGAGACAGTTCTCGTCGAAGCGCGAGGAGAAGAAGACGTCGCCGCCCAGGTTCGGCACGCCGAGGGCGTCTCCGTACTGCCAGATCCCGTCGATCACCCCGCGCACGATCTCACGCACCGGAGCGGAGCGCGGTCCGTCCGGATCGCCGAAGCGGAGCGCGTCCATGACGCCCATCACCTCGGCGCCCATGCAAGCCACGTCGCGCACGATGCCGCCGATTCCCGTCGCGGCCCCTTCCGTGGGCACGACCTGCGAGGGATGATTGTGGCTCTCGTGCGCGATCACGAGCGCGTACTCCACACCCTCGTGCGTTCCGAACCGGACGACGCCGGCGTCCTCTCCGGGGCCGAGGATGACGCGGGGGCTTTCCACCGGAAGATGTGCCTTCAGCACCCAGCGGCTGCTCTTGTAGGAGCAGTGCTCGCTCCACATGGTGTCGAAAAGGACCGCCTCCACGCGTGTGGGATCGCGACCGAGGAGTTTCAACATCCGGCGCGCTTCAGCGGCCGTGAGCCTCAGCCCCTCGCGCGCGAGGAGCGATTCGAGCGCGCGGTCGTCGGCGGCGCCGAGCGGCAGGACGTGGGCGCTAGCGGCCTGCGGCAACATAAGCTCCCAGAACGCGCTCGAAGATTCGATTCACGTGACGCGTGAATGTCCCCGGGTCGAAACACGCGAGGAGTTTTTCCTTGCTCAGGACGCGCGTTACCTCCGGGTCCCCACCGAGCCGGGACGCCAGATCCGGCTCGGCGCGCCAGGCGGCCATGGCGTGGCGCTGGACCACGGCGTAGGCGTCCTCGCGCGACATGCCTTTCTCGACCAGCGCGAGGAGGACCCGTTGCGAATAGATCAGGCCGCGGGTCATTTCGAGATTCGAGCGCATGCGATCGGGGTAGACGTTCAGACCTTCGAGCACGTCGCGGAGCTGGACCGTCATGAAATCGCAGACGAGAAACGAATCGGGCAGGATGACCCGCTCCGCGCTCGAGTGGCTGATGTCGCGCTCGTGCCAGAGCGCCACGTTCTCGAGCGACGCGTGCGCGTTCGCGCGCAGCAGCCGCGCGAGCCCGCAGATCCGCTCGCAGTTCACCGGATTGCGCTTGTGCGGCATCGCGGAGGAGCCCTTCTGTCCTTCGCGGAACGGCTCCTCCACCTCGAGCACCTCGGTCCTTTGTAGGTGCCGGATCTCGAGCGCGATCTTCTCGAGCGACGCGCCGAGGAGCGCGATCGCCTGCAAGAGCTCCGCGTGGCGATCCCGCTGCACGGCCTGCGTGGCGGCGGGCTCGGGTACGAGTCCGAGCGACCCCAGCACCTCCTCCTCCAGCTCGAGGCTCAGGTGTGCGTGGGTCCCAACGGCGCCGGAGAGCTTCCCGACGCCGATGCCCGCGCGCGCCCGGGTCAGCCGCTCGAGCCCGCGGCCCAGCTCCTCGTACCAGACCAGAACTTTCAATCCGAACGTGATCGGCTCGGCGTGCACGCCGTGCGTCCGCCCCACCATGATGGTTTCCTTGTGGCGCAGCGCCAGCTCCCGGGTTACCCCGCGGAGACGCTTCACCTCGGCCGTGAGGAGATCGCACGCGCGCGTCAGGGTGAGCGCGAGCGCCGTGTCCACGAGGTCGGAGGAGGTCATCCCCTTGTGGAGGTGGCGCGCGTCCTCGCCGGCGGAATCCGCCACATGCGTCAGGAAGGCGATCACGTCGTGGCGGACCGTCTTCTCCAGCTCCTCGACGCGCGCGGGATCGATCGTGGCCCTGGAGCGTATCCGCGCGGTCACGCCGGCGGGCACCTCCCCGCGCCGCTCCATCGCGGCGCAGACGGCGAGCTCCACCTCGAGCCACGTCCGATAGCGCGCGGCGTCCTCGAAGAGGGCGGACATCTCGGGACGGCTGTAGCGGGCGATCAAGGTCTCACTCCTGCAATTCCTCGAGGACGAGGCGGAGCGTCACGGGCGCGCCCTCGCGCTCGACCGTCAGGGTGATGGTATCCCCCACGTTCGCGCCGAAAAGGGCGCGGTAGGCTTCGTCCACGTCGCTAACCGGCGTGCCGTTCACCTTGCGGATGATGTCGCCGACCTTGGCGCCCGCCTTGTCGGCCGGGCTCAACTTCTCGACCGATGCGATGTAGAGCCCGTTCCGGTCCTTCGTGCCGAGCCGCTCCGCCAAATAGGGCGTGATGTCCCAGGTTCCGACACCGATCCAGACGTTTCGAACCTTTCCGTACCGGATGATCTCGTCCACGACGCGCTTCACCGCATCGATCGGAATCGCGAACCCGATGCCCTCCGAGCCGCCGCTCTTCGTGAAGATGAACGTGTTCACCCCGATGACGTCGCCGCGCGCGTTCACCAGGGGGCCGCCGGAATTCCCGGGATTGATGGCGGCGTCGGTCTGGATCATGTTCTTGTAGATGCCGACGCCCGTGGCTCCGGCCTTGATGTCGCGCCGGGTCGCGCTGATCACGCCCGCGGTGACCGTGGGCTGCGTGTCGTTGAGCATGAACCCGAACGGGTTTCCGATCGCGACGGCCCATTCGCCGACCATCAGATCGCTCGAAGTCCCGAGCGGTGCCACCGGCAGGCGCTCCCCTTCGATCTTCACGATGGCCACGTCGTACTGCGGCTGGGAGCCGACCACCTTGCCGTTGAACGAGCGCCCGTCCGCCAGGATGACCGAGATCTTCTCGGCACCGCGCACCACGTGCTCGTTGGTGACCACGTAGCCCTTGGACGAGAAGATGAAACCCGATCCCATTCCCGGGATTTGTTCCCGGTAGCGATAGGACGGGATCACGTCACGAAAGAACGGCTCGAAGAATTCGCTCCCGAACGGCGCGGACTGGACCATACGGGTCTGGATCACGCTGATCGTGACCACCGAGGGACCCGCGCGTTCCGCGGCCTGCACGATCGCGGTCCGGCGCGTCGACCCCGGATCGCGCCGGGCCTGCGCCTCCGCCACGGCGACCGCCTCACGCCGCACGCCGCCCCCGGGCCAATCGGGCAGGAGCGCGGCTGCCCCGAAAAGGATCGCACCCAGAAGCAGAAATCCGAACACGACGCCCCAGAGCCAGGCGCTCCTGGATTCCTTCCCTCTCCAGGCCGAGCCCAGGGGGTTCCGTTCAGGCAACGACATCCAAACGCTCCTTGGGGAGCCATCCCAGCCGGGGATAGCGTACCCGCATGAGGTACACGCCGGGCGCGGGCGCCGGAGGCGCCGCGGCCCTGCGATCGCGTGCCGTGAGCGCCGCGCGGATGATCCTCGCGCCGCCCCCTTCCTCGGCGGCTCGGAGGACTGTGGAAACGATGCAGCGCACCATAGTGTACAGGAAGCGATCCGCCACGATGTCGAAACGCGTCACGAGTCCGCGCCGCGACCAAAGCACCTGCGTCACGGCGCAGCCGGAATCCTCCTCGTCCCCACCTTGTTTCGAGAACGAGGTGAAATCGTGCGCGCCGAGAAGCGGCCACGAGGCGCTTTGGAGCGACGCCAGGTCCGCGCGGATCGGTCGCGCCCACGCGTAATGGCGGTAGAGCGCCGTGGGCCGCGAGACGATCAGATAGCGATACGCGCGCCGCATCGCGCGGAATCGGGCATGGAACCGGGGCTCCGCCTCGGCCGCCTCCACGACCCGGACGTCCCGGGGCAGATGCGCGTTCAACGCGGCGCGGAGCCTCTCCGGCGTGAGCCGGGTCTGAAGCGTGGCACTCGCCACCTGCCCCGCCGCGTGACACCCTGCATCCGTCCTCCCCGCTCCCGCGATCCGCACGCGGGTTCCGGTGACCCGCCAGATCGCCTGCTCGAGCTCGCCCTGAACCGTGCGGTCACGCGGCTGCACCTGCCATCCATGAAACCCGGTTCCGTCGAATTCGATTCCGAGCCGCACGGTGATCGTGCGCGGTTCAGAGGCCACGGAGAAACCACACGGTCGCGCACGCGCTCCCCGCGATCGCTCCCCACTCCCGGGCGCCCCATTGCAACGTTAGCCCGCTCCGGCGTGCCCGCCCGGGAACGTAGCCCCGCGCGGTCAAGGCGTCAGCGTAGGCGTCGCCGACTCGAAGCATCGTCCCGAGAAAGGGCAGAAACCAGGCGAGGAGATACCGGGCCAGGCCGCGGAGTCCGCGGCCGGGACGGATGCCCCGTCCACGCAGCGCCGTCACATGCTGTTCGGCTTCCCGCAGCGCCAGCGGAAGGAGCCCCGCCGTGAGCCTTGCGCTCTCGGCGAGCAGGAGGAGGAATCGCGGCCGCGCGGGAGGCTTGAGCGCCATGAGCCAGCGCGCGATCGTACCGAGCGCCTTCCGTGCGGCCCAGCGGAGGAGATAGAGGAGTGCCAGGAGCCGCCAGGCGATCACGGCGGCCGGGGCGAGCGCCGCTCGGAAGTCCTTCCCGGCCGCCACGACGTGCGCGAGGAATACGAGGAGGGCGAGCCCGAGGAACGGGACTTCGTTTCGCGCGGGGCGCCGCTCGGCGCGCAGGGCGAGGCAGGCGAGAAGCGCCGCGGAGGCGGCGAGGTCGATCCAGGAGCGCGCCATCGCGAGCCCGCCGCCCACGAGCGCGAGCGAGACGATCCACGCCAGAGGATGAAGCGCGCGCGTGCTGTCGGTTTTTGGATTCACGTCGTCGGATTCCGGAGAGCCGGGCACTTGCTGCGAGTCCTCCGTGCCTTCGGAGGCGGAACCGGCCTTCACCGCTCCGCCTGAAGCCTCACTTTACACGGAGCGGCACGCCGCGTCAAATCTCCCGGCGAAGCGGACGGTACCAGCCCAGGAGCGTGAGCACGAGGACGAGCCCCAGGCAGAGTCCGGTCAGCCAGTCCCCCCACAGACGGAAGAGGGTGGGGCCCGAGCCCAGGACGACTTCCCCGGTGACGAGCGCCTCCTGGAAGAGCGGGCTCCGGTGCGTCACGCGCCCCACCGGATCGATGATCATGGAAATTCCGGTGTTCGCGCATCGCGCCATGCCCATCTCTTGCTCCACGCAACGCAGGATCGCCATGTCGGCGTGCTGGCGCGGGGCGGCGGTGGGACCGAACCATTCGTCGTTCGTGATGTTCACGAGAAACCGGGCGCCATCCACCGCATAGTCGCGCGCGAGCTCGGGGAAGATCGACTCGAAGCAGATCAGGACTCCGAAGGGGGCGCGCTTGAGCGGGAAGAGGACCGCCTTCGTGCCCGGAGTCCATTCGGCCTGTCCCAGATCGAGCTTGCCGAGAAACGGCAGGATCCCCTGGAACGGAATCCGCTCGCCGAAGGGCACGAGGTGGATCTTGTCGTACTGGAGCGCGATCGTTCCCGAGGGAAGCACGAGCCCGGCGGAATTGTGGGTGATCGGCCCGCCGCTGAGACTAAACGTCGCATCCGGATAGCCCGTGAGAAGCGGCACACCCAGCTCGCGCGTGAGATCGAAGAGCCGCTGGAGCTTCGCCGTCTCGAGCCGCACGTAGAACGGGAGTGCCGTCTCCGGCCAGATGATGAGGTCCGGCTTTGGATCCTGCTTCACCGCCTCACGGGAGAGCCGGGCCAGAGCGCGGACGCTCCGCTCTTGATGTACGACGTCCCATTTCTCGGCGCTTCCGATGTTCGGCTGCACGAGCGCCACCCGGACCGATTCGCCGGGACTGTGGGACCGGATCCTCGCGCGCCCCCACGCGACAGGCAGCGCGATCAGGACGATCGCGAGGACGGCGAGTGTCGCGCGGAAGAACCAGCGGCGTGACGTGATCGCGCCCGCGAAGAGCGCGTTCACGCAGACGATCCAGATGCTGAGCCCCGGCGCTCCGACGAGGGAGGCTCCCTGGATCCACGCGGGATGTTCCGCGAGCGCGTACCCCACGTTTCCCCAGGGACACCCCAGGGGTCCCGAGGACTTGAGCCACTCGGTGGCGCCCCATACCGCGGGCGCCACGACGAGCGGCGACCAGCCGGTGCGCCGGCGGATGAACCGGGCGAGCCACCCGAAGAGCGCCACGTAGAATCCGAGGTACACGGCAAGCACGAGGAGCCCCGGAAAGATGATCCAGGGTTGCGTCATCGCGGCGGCCGGGAGCCGCACGAGCCACCAGAACAGGATCGCGTTGAAGACAATTCCAGTGATCCAGGGGATCCAGGCGCCCCCGCGCGCTTTCTTGGCGAGCGCCATGGAAGGGGGCGGCCCCGTGGACTCGCGCTGCATCCAGACCAGGAGCGGGACGAGCGCGACGAAGACCAGGATCATGAGTCCCGGCGCCGGAAAGGCGAGACTGAGCAGGACGCCGGACGCCGCCGCGGCAAGCGGCCCGCGGAAACGGTTAATGGAGCCGAACCTCGCGGCGAGCCTCTGCGGATTGGTAGATGGCGTCGATGATTCTCATGATCTGGAGTCCTTCCTCGGGGGACGCCTGCGGGCGCTCCCCCTGGGTGATGCACCGGAGAAAGTGCTCCAGCTCCAGCTCGTAGGACTGCTTGTACAGATTGCGCACGGAGTCGAGCGACGGCGTGACGTCTTTGAGCCTCCCGCCCATCTCCTTGTGGAGCCGGAACGGATGCAGGAGCGCCGCGCCCTCGGTGCCGTAGAGATTCAGATACGAGAAGTTCTTCTCGAGGAGGAGCGCCCAGCTCACTTCCAGGGTGAGGGAGGCGCCGGATTCCAGAATCAGCATCGCCGCCAGCGTGTCCTCGACGTCCTGGCGCGGGTCCCGGACGTACTTCGTGGCGGTGACCGAGGCGACTTGAGGATTTCCCAGGAGCCAGATGGAGAGGTCGAGCATCTGCACGCCGAGGTCCATCAGCACGCCTCCCCCGGAGCTCCGCTTGTTCGTGTACCACTCCGGGCCGCCCCGCTCCGTGCGATAGCGGAGCCAGCCGGTCTTCGCGTAGAAGATGTCGCCCAGCTCGCGGCGTTCCACGAACCTTTTCAAGAGCTGCGCTTCGGCGCGGAAGCGGTTGTTCATCGCGTACATCAGCGTCTTTCCCGAACGCTTGGCGGCCTCGGCCATCATCTGGGCCTCGGACGCGTTCCGCGCGGGAGGCTTCTCGCAGAGCACGTGCTTTCCGTAATCCAGCGCCGCGAGCGTCATCGGCGCGTGGAGGTGGTTGGGCGTGGAGACGATCACCGCGTCCAGCTCCTCGAGCCGGAGCAGCCGCTCGTAGTCGGAGAGCGCGTGGGGAACCTTGAACCGCTCCGCGACGACGCGTGCCTTTTCGGGATCATCGTCGCAGACCGCGAAGATCTCGACGTCCTTCATGCGCGCCAGTGCGGGCAGGTGATTGACCTGAGCGATGGCCCCGACCCCGATCAGTCCGAGGCGGGTCAAATCCTGTGACAAGGCGGGCGCTCCTGATCACCAGTGAGGAGAATCGTGAAGGCGTCGCGCGAGTATAGGAATACGGGACGCGAAATCAAGGCGAATCGGGACCCAACTCGCGAAGGCGCCGCATCTTCTTCCACAAACCCTGGCGCGTCAGGCCCAGCGAACGGGCGGCGTGCGCCTTGTTGCCTCCGTGCGACTCGATCGCGCTCCGGATCAGCTCCGCCTCGTAGGCGCGTGTCCTTCCCTTGAGATCCGCGGCGCGGTCGCGCACGAGCGCCGTGCTCACGCACAGGGCTTCCCCGAGCGAGCGGCGCGTCACCCACCCTTCGCCGTCGAGCGCCTGACACGCGCGCTCGAGCGCTCCCATCAGCTCGCGGATGTTCCCCGGCCAGGAATGCGCTAGGAGGGCGGAGAGCGCATCCTCGCGGATGCCCCGCACCGGCACCTGGTCCCGGCGCGAGAGCCGGGTGAGGAAATACGCGGACAGGAGCGGGATGTCCTCGCGGCGCTCGCGGAGCGGCGGCACGGCGAGCGTGAGCACGTGGAGCCGGTAGAAGAGATCCGCGCGGAAACGGCCGGCCGAGACTTCGCTTCCCAGGTCGCGGTGCGTGGCGGCGAGAATGCGGACATCGACGCGCCTCGGGCGGGAGTCCCCGACGCGGCGCAATTCCCCTTCTTGGAGCACGCGCAGGAGGCGGCTTTGCACGGACGGGCTGGCGTCGCCGATTTCATCCAGGAAGAGGGTGCCCTGGTGCGCGGCCTCGAAGAGACCCATGCGGTCGGCGTGGGCCCCGGTGAAGGACCCGCGCGTGTGGCCGAAGAGCTCGCTTTCGACGAGGGTATCCGCGATCGCCCCGAAATTGTGCGGGACGAAGGGCGACTTCGACCTCGAGGAATGCGCGTGGAGCGCCCGCGCGACAAGCTCTTTCCCGGTGCCGGTCTCGCCCAGGATGAGCACGGTGGCGTGACTTTTCGCCAGGGCGCGGATGCGTTCCCCGAGCCGGAGGATCCCGGGGCTCAGGCCGACCAGTCCGAGCGCTTCGGCGCACGGACCAAAGCCCTCCCGCGCGAGGTGCTCGAGCGTGTGGCGCTCGGCCGCCTCGGGAGGGGATGCGGCGTCCCATCCCACGTCCCCGCCCCTTTCCCGCTACGCCGTGAGCTTCACCTCGCGCGGCCCCTCGAGGACGCGACCCACGCGATGGCAGGTGTGCCCCGCCCCCGCGAGCGCGCGCTCCACCGCGGGGGCTTCCTCGCGCTTCACCACGAGAATCATACCGAGCCCCATGTTCCACACCTCGTAGGCTTCCGCTTCGCTGACCTTCCCCGCGTCGCGGAGCAAACGAAAGATGCCGGGTTGGGGCCAGCTCCCGAGCTTCACCTCCGCGGAGAGACCAGGCGGGAGCACGCGGACCAGATTCCCCGGGATGCCTCCCCCCGTGATGTGCGCCATGCCGCGCACGGTCCCCGCCGCGCGCGCGACCGCGACCTCCGGACCGTAGTACGGGTGCGGCTTCAGCAGCTCTTCGCCGACGGTCCCTCCGATCGGAAGCCGGTCGTGGACCCCGAGCCCCAGCGTATCGAAGAGGATCTTCCGGGCGAGCGAATAGCCGTTGGTGTGGAGCCCGACCGAGGAGAGCCCCAGGAGCGCGTCGCCGGCTTCGATTCCCGATCCGTCGATCCACTCCGCCTCGGACGCGAGCCCGACGATCGCACCGGCGAAATCGTAGTCGCCGGGCGCGTAGAGCCCGGGCATCTCCGCCGTCTCCCCTCCGATGAGGGCGCAGCCCACGCGGCGGCAGCCACGCGCGAGCCCCGTGACCACTTCCTCCACGCGCTTCGGGTCGAGCGTTCCCATGGCGATGTAGTCCAGGAAAAACAGCGGCTGAGCGCCGTGGACGAGGATGTCGTTTCCGCAGTGGCAGACCAGATCCTCGCCGATCGTGTCGTGCCTTCCGCTCAGGATCGCGACACGGAGCTTCGTCCCGACGCCGTCCATGCTCGCCGCGAGAAGCTTCCCGGGCGCGCCGGGAATGCGGAACGCTCCCGCGAAGGCGCCGAGATCGGCGGCCACGTTCACGTTGAAGGTGGACCGGCACAGCTCGCGGATCCGATCGACGGCCTCTTCTCCCTTCTTGATGTTCACGCCGGCGTCCCGGTAGCGGCTCATGGGGTTACCTCCACCACGAGATCTGCTCCCGGCGGGGCGAGGGCCAAGCCGCCCGACCCGTGCAGCTCCGCGAGCGCCGCCACGGCCCTCGGATCGAACTGCGAGCCCGCGTGCCGGTCGAGCTCGGCGAGCGCCCGGGCCAGGGGAAGGCCCTTGCGGTACGGCCGGTCCGACGTCATCGCGTCGAATGCGTCGCAGACGTGGATGATCCTCGCGCCCAGCGGCACCTCGGAATCAGCGAGCCCGGTCGGGTAGCCGCGGCCATCCGGCCGCCAGTGGTGCGTGCGCACCATCGCGGCCGCGTAGCGGAGCGCGCGGATCTGCCCGACGATGCGCGCGCCCGCCTCGGGATGGCGCATCATGAGCCGCCGCTCGTCGGGATCGAGCGCGTGAGGCTTCCGGATCACCTCGGGACGCTGCGCGATCTTTCCGATGTCGTGGCAGAGCGCCGCGTAGTGGATCGTTTCCACCTCGTCCTCCCGCAGCCCGAGGTGGCGGGCCACGCGCACCGAATACTCGGCCACCCGAACCGAGTGCTCGTGCGTGTACGGGTCCACCGAGTCGAGCACCACGCTCAACGCGCGCACGAAGCTCACGAGGTCCCCTTTCAGGTCGGCGTAGAGCTGGAGCGCGTAGCGCGCGAAGAGGAGCGGGAGCACGAGGAGCAGCACCCCCGGGATTCCCGCCGCGGTGCGCACCTGCGCGAAGAGAAGCCCGAAGCCGATCGAGAGCGCGTACTGCGGGACGCCGTCGCGGAACTGGTGGCGCCAGATCCGGCCGGGGTCTTCCCCGGTGCGGGTTCCCATGACGAGACTGACCGTGCTCGTGTTGAGCATGAAGTAGAGGGAGCCCGCGAGAAGCACCGGAAGGAGATTGTGCGCAAGATCCTGCGCGCCCAGCGAACCACCCGCGGCGAGGAAGGCCGATCCCGCGAGGATCGTGGTGGAGGCGTAGAGGCCCGCGTTGAGCGTCGCCTCGCCGGGCGGCCGACGCAAGATCAGCATCTGCGCGACGATCGTGGTGACGAGATCGAGCGCGCCCGCGATCCAGGGGCCGAACAGGAGGATCGCGCCCACGTCCAGGATCGACGCGATGGTCATCGTGGGACCGCGGACCATCGGCACCGGAAGCGCTTCCGCCACGAGGAGCAGCGCGAACCAGACGCCGAGCCCCCACGGGTCCCAGCGCGTCTGTTTCACCTCGGGCCCGCCGAAGAGCGCCAGCAGGACCGGGAGCGCCGCGAGGACGGACGGCAGAAGCAGCCACACGAGACGCGTGTTCCGCCCGGCGCGCGCGCCGGAGGCCGGCTTCTGCTCGAGCGGCGTCACCAACTCCGCTTCCAGTCTCCGGCCCAAGTCCCCTCCCCTCGCGAATGGGTACCGCTTCCGCACGGAGTGTGCCAGGGTGCGTTCCCCGGCGCCAGAGGACAACTTCCGGCCGAAGCGCCACGTCGGCCGGCGCTCCGGATCGCGCGCGCCCTCGCCGCGCGTCGGCGGATCGACGGCGTCAACGAAGGAGCCGTGCCGTGTCCTCCAGGCTGAAGCGGGTCATCGTGGTGATCGCGTCCGCGCGCCGAAGGACTTCCGCACGCTTCACGCGGAGGAGTCCGGCCACGCCGAAATCCTCCACGGTGAAGGATGCCATCACGCATCCGTAGACGACCGCGGCGCGGAGCGTCCGGTCGGTGAGGCGCCCCATGCGCGCGAGCGCGCCGAAGAATCCTCCCGCGAAGGTGTCCCCGGCGCCGGTCGGATCGATCACGCTCTCGATCGGGACCGCCGGGCACGTGAAGTAGAGATCGCTCTGCTGCAAGAACGCCCCGTGCTCTCCCTGCTTGATGACCACCGTTTCGGGACCGAGGCTCAGGATCGCCCGCGCGGCCCGGTGCGTGAGCGACTCGCCGGTCAGCTCGCGCGCCTCCTCCTCGTTGATCAGGAGAATCCGGACGCGCTTGAAGATCGAAAGAAGCTCCTCGCGTTTTCCGTGGATCCAGTAGTTCATCGTGTCGCAGAGGACGAGGCGGGGGTTCGTGAGCTGATCGAGCACCTCACGCTGCAAGACCGGATCGATGTTGGCGAGGAAGACGTTCGAGAAGGAACGCAGACCGTCGTGGAGCTTCGGACGGAAATGCTCGAACACGTTGAGCTCCGTGCGCAGCGTCTCGCGCGTGTTCATGTCGCGGCTGTAGACCCCTTCCCACCGGAAGGTCTTTCCCTCCCGAACCTCGAGACCCGAGAGATCCAGGTCCGGATGCTCGAGCGCGCGCCGGGCCTCGGCCGGGAAATCGGTCCCGACCACGGCCACCAGCGACACCGGGAGAAAATGCCGCGCGGCGAGCGCGAAGTAGGCGGCCGATCCTCCGAGCACCTCCTCCACCCGGCCGGCGGGGGTTTCGATCGTGTCCAGACCCAGCGAACCGACGACGGCAATCGCCATGGCTACATCGACTCCGGCGCGCTCACGCCCAGAAGGTGGAGCCCGCGGCGGAAGACGACCCCCGTCGCCCGGATGAGGAGGAGCCTTGCGGCGGTCACCGGCGCGTCCGGGCTCACCACGCGGTGCTGGTGATAAAACGAATGAAACTTGGCCGCCAATTCCTTGAGGTACATGGGAATACGATGAGGCTCCCGGTGCTTCGCCGCGGCCGCGATCAGCGAAGGAAACCCGGCGAGGCCGCGTAGCAAGATCAGCGTCTCGGCCTCGTGCAGGAGGTCGGGCCGCGCGGATTCCGGACCCGGTTCGGGCACACCCTGCTGGCGGGCGTAATCGAGCACGTGCGCGATCCGCGCGTGCGCGTACTGGACGTAGTACACGGGATTGTCCTCGCTCCGCTTCACCGCCAGCTCGAGATCGAAATCCATGGGACTCTCGGCCCGACGCATCAGGAAGAAGAAGCGCGCGGCGTCGACCCCCACCTCCTCCACGAGCTCCTCCATGCTGATGAAGTCGCCGGAGCGCTTCGACATTTTCACGACCTCGCCGCCGCGGAGGAGCTTCACCCACTGGAGGGTGATCACGTCGAAGCGGGCTGGATCATGACCCAGGGCTTCGAGCACCCCCTTCATCCGCACGATGTGGCCGTGGTGGTCGGGACCCAGGATGTCGATGAGGCGCTCGTATCCACGGGCGAACTTGTCGTCGTGATAGGCCGTGTCGGGAAGCACGTACGTCGGCACGCCGTTCGAGCGGACCACGACCCGGTCCTCCTGGTCGCCGAACTGCGTGGCGCGAAACCAGAGCGCGCCGTCCTTCTCATAGACATGCCCCCGGTCGCGGAGACGCGCGAGCGCCCGCTCGACCTGGCCGGTGCGATGCAGCTCGCCCTCCCGGTACCAGCGTTTGATGGCGACGCCGAAGCCTTCGAGCTGGGCGCGCTGGCGCTCGACCATGAGGTCGATCGCGGCCCGCCCGAACTCGAGCCGCTGCTCGCGCTCCGGGAACTTGAGCCAGCGCTTCGCTTCCTCCCGGTCGAGCTTTGCCGCCGCATCCGCGACGTACTCGCCGCCGTATCCCTCCTCGGGAATCGCCGGCGCCGGGAGGCCGAGCGACTCCGCGAAGCGGGTCCGAACGGACGCGCCGAAAAGCTCGGCTTGCGTGCCCCAATCGTTCACGTAGAACTCGCCGTCGGCCGCGTATCCCGCCGCGTTCAGGATGCGGAGCAACGCGTCCCCGAAGGAGGCGGCCCGCGCGTTGACCACGTTCAACGGCCCGGTCGGATTGGCGCTCACGTATTCCACGAGGACCTTCTCCCCACGGCCCACCGAGGAGCTGCCGTAAGAATCCGGACTCGCGAGGATGCGGCGGACGTTCGCGGCGAGCCAGGCGGGTGCAAGTCTGAAGTTGAGGAATCCCGCGCCCGCGATCTCCACGCCGCTCACGACGTCGGGCTCGAGTTCGAGCGCCTTGCGGAGCGCCTCGGCCACCTCACGCGGAGGCTTGCGCGCGGTCTTCGCGAGTGTCAGGGCGACGGGCGTAGCCCAGTCGCCGTGCTCCGGCTCGCGCGGGACCTCGACATCGATGCGGGCTCCTTCGGGCAGCGTGAAACCGGCTCGCGCGATCGCCTCGTCGAGGCGCTCGGCGAGATAGGCTTCAATCGGCCACGGTTTCTCGGTGGGCATCGCCCCAGAGCTTGTCGAGGAGGTAGTATTCGCGGGCCCGCGTATGGAACACGTGCACCACGAAATCGACGTAGTCGAGAAGGATCCAGCGCCGGGCCTCGTAGCCCTCGACGTGCCACGGCCGGATGCCGCGCGCGCGCATTCCCTCGTCGACCGCGTCCGCGATCGCCCGGGTCTGAACCTCGGATTGCCCGGTCGCGAGCACGAAGTAGTCGCAGACGCCGTCCAGCTCCCGTAGGTCCAGGATCACCACGTCCTCGGCGCGCTTGGTCAAGGTCATGCGCGCGGCCTCGCGCGCAAGGTCCTGGGCGGGAATGTTCAGGGCGGGAAGCGGGGTCAACGCTCGCGCGTCACCGCGTACCGCACGGCGTTCTGCAGAGATTCACGGATCTCCACGTCCGGGATCGATTCGAGCTCTTCCTCCGCGCGGTCCGCCAGCTCGGCGCTCCGCTTCTGGCTGTATGCGACGCCGCCGTGGACGGTAACGAACCGGACGACGTCGGACCAGTGGCCGTTCCGGAAATCACGCGATCGGATGAGATCTTCCATGTCGCTGCGCTCGCGGGCGGGAGCCTCGCGAAAGGCGTTGATCAGAGGGAGCGTGATCTTCCCGCCGTCGAGGTCGTTCCCCATCGCCTTCCCGGTGACCTTCTCGGCGCCCAGGTAATCGAAAAGATCGTCCGTGATCTGAAACGCGAGCCCCACGGCGCGACCGAAGCGGTTGAGCGCGGCGCGACCCTTTCCGGTAGCGCCCCCCGCGTTCGCCCCCAGCTCGCAGCCCGCGGACATGAGGCACGCGGTCTTCTCGTCGATCACGCGCATGTATTCGGTCTCCGTCAGATCGAGACGGTTCTTCTGCTCGATCTGGCGCAGCTCTCCCTGGCTCATCCGGTGGGTCGCGTCGGCCAGGAGATCCATGGCCTCGTACATGCGCTTGTGAACCAGGATCGAGAACGCCTTGGAGTAGAGATAATCCCCCATCAGAATCGCGGTGTCGTTGTTGAACGCGCTGTTCACGGTCGGAAGTCCGCGGCGGAGGAGGCTCTTGTCGACGCTATCGTCGTGGATCAGGGTCGCCGTGTGGATCAGCTCGACGACCACGGCCCCGAAGACCGCCTCGTCCGTGACGCGGCCGAAGCCTCTCGCGGCGAGGAGTACGAGGGTGGGGCGGAAGCGCTTCCCGTACGCGCGATGCAGGTGCGCGCCTACCGTTCCGACCAGGCCGACGTCGCAGAGGAACGCCTCGTCGAGCTCGGTTTGAAACCGCTCGAACGGCTCCGCGATCGGGCTCCGGATAGCCTCCAGCGTCGGTGCTTCCGCCGGAAGCACTTCTGGCGCTTGTCTGCGAGCGGTCAATGGGCTCCCTAGCGCAAGGTATCTATGTGGACCGGCCGCCAGCCTAGGTCCCGGAGCCGGGGGTGTCAACCGAAAACCCCGCTCGGATCCGCTCCAAAAGCCGCTCCCGCGTGTTGAGCGCGGGATTCTCCAGCACTTCTTCGAGGAGTTGATCCAGGATCTCCCCCACTTTGGGACCCGGAGGGAGGTCGAGGACTTCCATGACGTCCGCTCCGTCCACGGCGAGGTCCCGCACCGAAAGCGCCTCCTCCTTCTCGAGGATCGCTTCCACCCGGGAGCGAAGCTCCTCGAGGTAGTGCGGGAAACCGGTCTTGAGGCCATTCCCGACATTGTCCGCGATCCTGAGATCGAACAGATCCGCGATGTGCTCCACGCCCACGCTCCGGATGAAGCGGCGCACCGCGGCGTCCGTCCATTCGGGGCGGTAGTCGAACATGTGCTGGCGCACGAGGTGGATCACACGATCCGTCATCCCCCGGCTGAAGCGGAGCCGCTCCATCGCCTCCTCCGTCAACCGCGCCCCCACGAACTGATGGTTGTAGAACGTGGCCTCGCCGCCCTGGCGCTCCTCGCGGGTCAGGGGCTTCCCCACGTCGTGGAACAGCGCCGCGAGCCGCACCACCGGTTTCTCGGCGGGCGCCGCGTCGCAGGTGTAGAGGGTGTGGAAGTACACGTCGTAGGCGTGATAGCGGTTCTGAGGCACCGCGACACAGGCGTGAAGCTCCGGCAGCCAGATTTCGAGGAGCCCCGCCTTGCGCAGCACCTCGAAGCCGCGCGAGGGCTTCGGGGCCCGGAGCATCTTCATGAGCTCGTCCTGTACCCGCTCGGCCGCGACCCGGCCTACCTCGGACCGCGCGTCTGGAAGCGCGCGCGCGGTCCCCGCCTCGAGGTCGAACTCGAGAGTGGCCGCGAAGCGCGCCGCACGGATCGGCCGGAGGCCGTCCTCGCGGAATCGCTCCGCCGGCTCCCCTACCGCGCGCAGGAGCCGCGACGTGAGATCGGGGATCCCTCCGGTGGGATCGACGAGCCGGCCGGTCAAGGGATCCCAGGCAATCGCATTGACCGTGAAGTCGCGCCGCTTGAGGTCCTCCTCCAGCTCGCGGACGAAGGTCACGCGCTCGGGACGGCGCGCGTCCTTGTATTCGGACTCGACCCGGAAGGTCGTGACCTCGCAGGGGCCGGCCGCCGTGGGGATGGTGACGGTGCCGAAGCGGAATCCGGTCGCGATCGCCTTCGGATAGAGGAGCAGCACTTCCTCGGGGGTCGCGCTCGTCCCCACGTCCCAATCTTTGAGCGAGGGCGCGCCACGCAGCAGCTCCCGTGTTGCGCCTCCGATCACGTAGGCGCGGTGCCCCGACTCTTGCAGTCGACGCAGAACGGCCAGGATGGGCTCCGGGACGAGGGAGGAAGACAAGCGCGCCGAGGTCATCGCATGGGATGGTATCAGAGCGGTGCTTCGCGTAGCATCCGGCGCATGGGACCGAAAGGCCGCCCGACAGGAGCGACCGGCCGCGCGATGTTCCTCGCGCTCGCGGCCGCGCTTGCGGCCGCCCTCGCCATGGGGTCCTTCCCCGGTTCCGCTTCGGCCGAGCCGCTCTTCCTCTCCGCGGCCGACCAGGGGTCCTGGATCGCGGCCGACAAGGAGCTCCACTTCGCCGGCTCGCTCGCAATCGCGGCTTCCCTGCGGGTCGAAGGACAATCCCGGAAGACCGCGCTGGCGGCGACCTTCGGCATCGGACTGCTCAAGGAGGCCTACGACGTGGCGCTCAAGCCGAAGCGGATGAAACGCGGCGCGAGCTGGAAGGATCTCGCCGCCGATCTCGCGGGCGCGCTCGCGGGCATGGCGATCCTGAGCGCGATCGACCGCTAGAGAGGGCCGGCCGTGGCCCCGAAGAACCGGGGATCAGGGAATCGACGTCCGCTCTCGCGGGCCGAAGTACTTCGCCATCGCCCGCTTGGTCCGGCCGTACCGGGGCCAGCGGCGAAGCACGTCACTCCATACGGCTCGAGCCGAGTCCGGCTGGCCCGTGTTCCGGAACGCAAGCCCCAGGTTATGGAGGTAGTCCGGCCGATTCCCGTCGATCCTCACAGCCTCTTGGAACTCGTGCAGGGCCTCCCGGTACCGTCCCGCATCCGAGTAGCAGATGCCCAGGTTCGTCCGGGTCCCCGCTCGGTTCGGGCTCCGCCGCAGGGCCTCGGTGAGAAAGGGA
>DASXQO010000117.1:0-7083 GCA_036507115.1 Candidatus Eiseniibacteriota bacterium
CCTACAGAGCAAATACCCCTCGAGCGAATGGGCCCGGAAAGCGATGGTCTGGGGAGGGTAGGCGCTCGATAGCCGGATCCGGACCGGTGCCAGGCGGTACGAACCTCTAGGTGACGTCCGCGCCCGCGCCCAGCTCCCACAAATCTTGAAGCTCGCTGCGCGTGATCCGAACCTCGGGTTCGAGCCGGTCGATCACGCCGCGGGCGCCGAGAAGGAGCTGGCGGTCCCTGCGCGGGATTGTCCGCGCGTACCGCCGCATGTGCCGGAGCAACGTCGCCGCGTCCTGATGCTCTCCCAGCTTATCTTGGAATCGCGCGAGCTGCTTCGCGCGGTGGTGCGCGCCCTGGCCCTCGGACACCGCGAAGTATTCGACGGCGTAGCGCGCGTGCTTCACCGCGATCCGCAGCGCGTGCACGTTCGCCGGCGTCGATTTCCGTTCCGCCTCCTGGCAGGCCTCGCGCATCCGATTGTCCCACTCGGCGACGATTCTCGGCCCCACCATGTACGCGGGCGCCAAGGCGGGCGGGATCACGCCGGGCGCGGCCGGGGGCTCCGGCTCCGCGGTCGAGGTCCAGAGGCCATGGGTGCCATCGATCCACTTCTGCGCGCGTTCGCGGAAGGCTTCGAACCGTTTGGAATCGATTCTAAGCAGGAGCCGCAGCCTGCGTCTCGCGCGCTTGATCTCCAGGTATCGCGCGAAGACGTAGAGCGCGGCGCGCTCGTGCTCCGGCGCCCGCGCCGTCATCGCCGCCACGCGTTTCAGACCCACGTCGAGATCCCGGACCCTCCCCAGCGCCCTGCCGATCCACCGGAGATCGCGGCCGAGAATCTCGCGCGTTTCCTCCGGGATCGCGATGGCGAAAACCAGGAGCGCGGTCCTCAGGCGTCGCGTTGCGACCCGCATGTCGTGCAGGTATTTGGGCTCGAGGTTGAGGCGCGTCCCGGGCTCGCTCCAGAGCATCCGCGTCAAGTGGCGCCCAAGGGTCTTCGCCGCGACGTCCGCCAGGCGGTCCCCCTCGTAGAGCGCGTAGGGCCGCTCGCGGTCCGCCAATTCGGGAAGCTTTTCTCCGGCGAGGGCCAACGCCGCCGCAAGCTTGGTCTCCACGCTCGTGCGCAGGTCGAGCCGGCGCTCGACGGCAGCGCGAACCTCGTCGAGCGCCGTGTCCGCGCCGTCGATGGCCTCCACCTCGAGCTCGCGGTAGCTCTCGCCGCCGTTGTGGGACCCGACCTGGAATACGCGATCCAGCGTGACGGAGCCCAGGACTTCGTGGTCGTTCAGCCAGCGGAACGTCTTCCGTTCGCTCTCGACCCGGGCGCGGACCGTGAGCCGCTCGAGAACCCCGAGCTTCGCGAGGGGCTTGAGCAGGTAGGCGACGGGGCCCTCGGGGAGGCTCTCCCAGGGGGGATCGGAGGCGGGGGCCTCCTGGACCCACTCCGTGCGCATCAGGACCTCTTCGCTCTGGGAATGGATCGTCTTCGCCTGAAGCTCGAGCCGCGCTCCTTCCCTCCTCAGCCGCAGCGCGATCCCGGCGCGATAGAGCACCCAGTCGGGCGTGTCCAGGTACCGATCTTCATGCGTGACCAAGCCCGAGGACTCGAGGCGAAACCCCGCGTCCTCGATGGCTTCGCACACCGCCGAGGCGTCGCGTCCCTTGGGGATCCGGAATTTGATCTCACGCTCGAGCATCGGCTGTGTAGGACCTCAGGCGGCGCCGATGTCGCGAAGCGCGCCGGGCTGGATGAGCCACTCGAGAGTGCCGACTCCCGGCGCCAAGCCGTTCGTGAAGTTGACAAGACCCGCGCCCCCCTTCTTGTACTCCACGAAGGAGGCGCCGTCCTTCCCGGCGAGTAGGTAGGACGTGAAGCTGCTCAGGTGGGGCTCGTGGCCCACGATCGCGACGGACTCGGATTTGAGGCCGTTCAGGTAGGCCACCAGGTCGGCATGGTCTCCGGAGGGAACGAGATGGTCGCAGAAATCGATCTTCCGGTGAGGAGACACGACCTCGCGCAGGATTTCGGCCGTCTGGCGGGCGCGCACGAGCGGGCTCGAGATGATCCGGTCGAGCTTCGGCGCGACCTCCTTCAGCCCGCGGGCCGCGAGCCGGAATTTGTGGATGCCCTCGGGCGTGAGCGGCCGGTCGTCGTCGTTCTCGAACGCGGGATCCCCGTGCTCGACCGCGATCGCATGGCGCACGATAAGAAGTTCCATAGCAACCTCCAGAGGTGCTGAAAGTGTAGCATATGACGTAAGATAGACGCCATGGCTTACGCTAGGACTCGTGCCTTCCCGATCCGCTGCGCCGGCATGGATGTCGGCAGCAACGCCATTCGTCTCGCCATCGCCGAATTCAAGAGCCCGTCCCGCTACAAGATCCTCGAGCGGAAGCGGGTTCCCGTGCGCCTGGCGGAGTCCGTCTTCAAGACGAACCGGATCGCGCCCCAGACCCTCGAGTCGGCACTCGACGCGTTCCGCGAGTTCCGGAGCTGCATGGAGGAATACGGGGTCGTGCTTCACCGCGCGATCGCGACCAGCGCCACGCGGGAGGCGAAAAACCGCTCGGCCTTCCTGGAGCGCGTTCACACCGAGACGGGGATCGATCTGGATTTGATCCCAGGCACCGAGGAGGCGCGTCTGGTCGCGCTCGCGGTGCAGGCCAAGGTCCGGCTCCGGGGGACTTCGCTCATCCTGGACGTGGGGGGCGGGTCGATCGAGCTGGCCCTCGTCCAGCGCGGGCAGATCCTCCTCGTGGAATCGCACAATCTGGGCACGGTCCGGTTGCTGGAGCAGGTGGGGGACACCCCCGGCGGCCAGCTTCTCAAGATCCTGCGCGAGACGATTCGCGCCTCGCGCTTCCCGCTGCTCGATTCGCTCCGCGGCAGCAGCGTGACGCAACTCATCGGGACCGGGGGGAACATCGAAGCGCTTGCGTCCCTGAACCTCACAGGCGCCGGCCGGAACGACTCCGGCGACCGGAAGCCCACAGCGCTCCCGATCGCGCGGCTGAAGAGGCTGCTCGCGACCCTGGCCGAGCTGACGCCCGAGGCGCGCGCGAAGAAATTCGATCTGCGTCCCGATCGCGCCGACGTGATCGTGCCGGCCGGCGCCATCTTCGAATATATCGCCACCCGGACACGGGTGCGCCAGATCACCGTCCCCTTCGTGGGCCTCGTGGACGGGGTTTTGCTGGATCTGGCGCGCGAGGCTGGAGCGTCGGGAAGGAAGGAGCTCGAGTCCTCGCAGACCTTGAATGCCGCCCGGGCGGTATTGCGCAAGTACGATTCCGATCCCAGGCATTCTCGCCACGTCGCGCAGCTCGCGCTTTCGCTCTTCGATCAGCTCAAGGCGATCCACGAGCTGGGAAAGCGCGACCGGCTGTTGCTCGAGATCGCGGCACTCCTCCACGAGATCGGCAATTTCATCTCGGCGTCGGGGCACCACCGGCACGCCTACTACATCATCTCCGAGACGCCGATCCTGGGTCTGAGCGACGAGGAGCTCCACATCGTGGCGTGCGTCGCGCGGTATCACCGCAAGGCCCCGCCCGACACGAGCCACGAATGCTACGCGGAGCTGCCCGAGCGCGCCCGCGCGCGGGTGCGGGGTCTGGCCGCGATCCTGAGATTGGCGGACGCGCTCGACCACGACCACCGGCAGCGTGTCGTGGAAGTTTCGGCCAAGCAGCGCGACTCCGAGCTGACGCTCAAGGCGCGCACGCGGGGCGACGTCACGCTCGACGAGTGGTCGGTGGGAGAGAAGGGGGGCGACCTTTTCAAGGAGGAGTTCGATTTGAAACCGGTGCTCAAGACCCGTGTCTGATACCGCTCCCGCTCCCGTCCCCGCGGCCGCGCTCGCCCCCTCCGGCGCGCTCGCGGTCGTCTCCCTGATCGACGTGGGGTCGAGCGGGGTCCGCATGCTTCTCGCCGAGCTCAAGCAGGACGGAGAGGTCCGGATTCTAGAGGACGTCCAGAAGCCGCTGGCCCTCCGCGAGACCTTCCGCACGGGGACGCTCTCGGCGGCGAGCATTCAGAAGGCGGTCAACATCCTCCGTCAGTACCGCGCGATGATGGACACCTACGGCGTGACCCACACGCGCGCCGTGGCCACGAGCGCCGTACGCGCCGCGCTGAACCGGGACACGTTCGTGGACCGCGTGTTCCTCGCGACCGGGATCGAGGTGGAGGTGATCGAAGGGTCGCAGGAGACGCTGCTCACCTTCGCGGCCGTGCAGCGGGCGCTGGCCGCCCAGCCCGATTTCACCCAGGGAGACTCCCTGATGTTCGAGCTCGGGGGGGGCGCCACCGAATGGGCGCTCGTGCGCGACGGAGAAGTGGCCGGATCGGTCACCTACGATCTCGGCACGCTCCGGATGCGGGAGCTCCTTCGCGCCGAAAGCGGCGACCGCCGCGCCATGACCCGCCTCATACAGCACAACGTGCGCGAGATGATGAACGCGGTGAAGCGGACGCTTCCCTTCGATAAAGTCTCCAACCTGATCGCGATCGGACCGGAAGCGCGGTTCGCGGCCCGATCGCTCGCGCGGACGCTGGGAGGCCAGGGGGAACTGGCGGCCGTGTCGGCGAAGGATCTCAGGAGCCTCGCCGATCGGATCCTCGCGATGACTCCGGCGGAGGCCGCCGCGTCCTTTTCGATCACCACGCTCGAGGCGGAAGCGCTCGCGCCGGCTTTTCTCGGCTACGCGGAGCTGATCCGATTGAACCCCGTCGACCGCCTCCTCGTGGCGCGCGCCAGCATCCGCGACGGGCTCCTCTTACAGGTAGCGAAGTCGATCCAGAGCGGTTCGGCCGTCTTCTTTCCCGAGCAGACGATCGCCGCCGCCTTGAACCTCGCGCGAAAATATGACGCAGATGAGCGCCATGGCCTCCACACGGCCGCGCTCGCTCGCGCCATCTTCGAAGCCACCCAGTCGCAGCACGGCATGGGGGAGAGCGAGCGGCTTCTCCTCGAAGTGGCGTCCATCGTGCACGACATCGGAAACTACGTCGCCGCCCGCGGCCACCACCGCCACGCCTATTACCTCCTCGTCAACTCCGAGGTGTTCGGCCTCTCGAAGATGGACCTCGAGATCGTGGCGAACGTCGCGCGCTACCACCGGAAGGGCGCGCCGCAATCGGATCATCCGGCGTACGCGGCGCTCCCGAGATCCGCGCGCCTCACGGTGAACCGGCTCAGCGCGATCCTCCGCGTGGCGGACGCCCTGGACAAGGCGCACTCGCAAAGAATCCAGAATCCCAAGATCACGGTCGAGGACGGAGAGCTGCGCATCGACATCGAAGGGACCGAGGATGTCGCGCTCGAGCGCATGACGCTGGACCAGAAGAGCGGCCTCTTCGAGGAAGTGTTCGGACTCAAGCCTGTGCTGCGGGAGGTGACGTGACGGACGGAGCCCGCGGCGCGGCCGAAAGCGCCCGCAGCGCAGCCGAAACCGCCCGTGCCGCGGCCGACGGTGCCCGCGGCGCAGCTGAGAGCGCCCGTTCCGCGGCTGACGGCGCTTCCGCCGAACCCCGCTATTTGAGTCGGGCGCTCACATGGCTCGGGTTCAACGGACGGGTTCTGGAGGAGGCGCAGGATCCCACGCTGCCCGTGCTCGAGCGGGCGCGGTTTCTCGGGATCTTCTCTTCCAATCTGGATGAATTCTTCATGATCCGCGTGGCGGGTCTCCGCGAAGCGGTGCTCGCCGGCGTCGATCGTGCCGCGGTGGAAGAGGAATCCACCGAGGCGGTCCTCTCCCAGGTCGGCCAACGCTGCCACGGCCTCGCCCGGGTGGCGTACGCGGCCTACGAACGGGAAATCCTGCCCGCGTTTCGGGAGAGCGGGGTCCACTTTCTCGGCGACGAGGAGGTCTTGCCGAAAGAGCGCGCGTTCCTCGACCGCCTCTTCGCGCGCGAAATACTTCCCATCCTCACGCCCGCGGCGGTCGAGCCCGATCTGCCGTTTCCCCACGTCACGAATTTCGCGCTCTGCTTCGCCGTCCGGCTCGCGCGCGAGGGACTCGACGAGCGCTTCGCCCTCGTTCAGCTCCCGCGCCAGTACCCGCGCTGGATCCAGGTCGGAAGCCGCGGCGGGTCGCGCTTCGTCCTTCTCGAGGACGTGGTTCGCCGTCACCTGGCCGAGCTTTTCCCCGGCCACGAGATCAAGGACGCGTCGCTCTTCCGCGTTACGCGCGATGCGGACTTCGCGACCGACGACCAGGAGGCCGAGGATCTCGTCGACGCGGTGAGGAACGTGCTGAGGCAGCGCCGGAGCGGTGATCCGATCCGGCTCGAGATCGAGGCCCCCGCGAGCGACGAGATCACGGAACGGCTGGTTGCCGCGTTTCAGCTCGAACCCTCGAGCGTGTATCGCGTTTCCGGTCCGCTCGACCTCAAGTTCCTCATCGAGTTCACGCGAGTCCCGTCGCTGCCCGCGCCGCGAGCCGTCTCCTGGCCGCCCCAGGCCGTGCCGAACCTCCCGCCGGGCGATGCGATCTGGGAGGCGATCGCCGAGCGCGACTTCCTGCTCTTCCATCCCTACGAGAGCTTCGAGCCGGTGCTCCGCCTCCTGAGGCTCGCCTCCGAGGATCCCGCCGTACTCGCGATCAAGCAGGTGCTCTACCGCACGGCGTCCAACTCCGAGGTCGTGCGGGCGCTCGAGCGCGCGGCGGAAAACGGGAAGCAGGTGGCCGCCCTGGTGGAGCTCCAGGCCCGGTTCGACGAGGAGCGGAACGCGAACTGGGCACGGCGGCTCGAGGACGCGGGCGCCCAGGTGCTCTATGGCCTCGCGGGGCTCAAGACCCACGCGAAAGCACTCCTGATCGTGCGCCGTGGCCCCGGTGGGATCGAACGGTACGCCCACGTGGGAACGGGGAACTACAACGAGCGGACGGTGCTCGATTACTCGGACCTGAGCCTTCTCACGTCCAACGAAGATCTCTGCGCCGATCTCACCGCGTTCTTCAACGTCGTCACGGGCTACTCCGAGCCGCTCCCCTGGAGGATGATCTCGATGGCGCCGCTCGGGCTCCGTTCCCGCTTCCTGAGTCTGATCCGGCGTGAGATGGAGAAATCGACCACCGAGGAGCCCGG
>DASXQO010000118.1:0-3186 GCA_036507115.1 Candidatus Eiseniibacteriota bacterium
TCCCAGCACCGGCACGGTCGATTCGGGCTGGAGCGCGAAATGCGTCAGGGCCGCGCCGAGGCCGCAGAGGAAGTAGAAGAGGATGTAGCGGAAGAAGCCGAGCGTGTCCTCGACGTTGTCCCCGAAGATCCAGAGAAACCACATGTTGCTAATCAGGTGGAGCCAGCCGCCGTGGAGGAACATCGACGTGAAGAAGGGCGCCACGGTCTCGGAGAGACTCACTGCGCCGTAGGACAGGCTACCGGTCACCTCGCCGGGGATCAGGGCATAGCGTTTCAGGAAGGAGACCACCGCGGGCCCGAGCTGGACTTCGTAGAGAAACACGAAGACGTTGACCAAGATCAGGGTGAGCGTGACGATCGGGAAGACGCCCGACGGATTTCGATCGCGAAGCGGAATCATGGAACGAAGAGCCTAGAGAGTCCGCGAGCCCTTTGGCGAGCGAAATCCGCTATCCTGCCGCCGATGCCACGCGCCCGCCCGCTCCCGGCTACCGGTGCCTCCCGTTCCTTCGAATCCCTTCGTTCGTATCTCGAATCGCGGATCGAGGAGGGCGTGGTACCCGGCGCCGTGATCGCGATCGGACGGGGCGGCCGCCTGCTCCATCTGGCGGCGCTGGGGCGGCGCGCGCTCCGGCCGCATGTCGAGCGGATGACCGAGAGCACGATTTTCGATCTCGCGTCCCTGACCAAACCCATGGTGACCGCCCCGCTGGTACTGGAGCTCGCTTCGGCCGGGAAACTGAGCCTCGAGGATCCGGTCGGGCGTCATCTCGTGGAGCTGCGGGGAAGCGAGACGGGAGCGGTCCCCTTGACCTCGCTTCTCACGCACACGAGCGGACTGCCGGCGATGAATCCGCTCATCGATTACCGGGGCGGAAAAGAGAGACTCTTCACCGCGCTCGCAAAGGAGCGGTTACAGGCTCGGCCCGGGGAGCGCTTCGTCTACAGCGACGTCGGGTACATGCTTCTTCAAGGCGTGGTCGAGAGGACGACCGGGAAGGGGCTCGACCGCGCGGCGAGCGAGCGGATCTTCGGGCCGCTCAGCTTCAGGGATACCCGGTTCGGCACGCGGGCCAAGGACCGTTCGCGCGTGGCGCCGACGGAGCGCGAGCAGGGGAATCGCGGGCCGTGGCTCCGCGGCCGCGTGCACGATCCACGTGCCAGATCGCGCGCGATGTCGGGCGTCGCCGGGAACGCGGGAGTGTTCGGGACGGCGGAGGAAACGGCGCGCTTCTGCGAGATGCTGCTGCGCGGGGGGATGGACGGCCGGCAGCGGATCCTGGGAGGAGAGACCGTGCGGCTCATGACCACGAATCAGCTGCCGGCCTCGCTCGGTGTGCGGCGCGGGTTCGGCTTCGATATCGAGAGCCCGTACGACTCGCCGCGCGGCACGCTCTTCTCCGGCGAATCCTACGGACACTCGGGCTACACCGGCGTGTCGATGTGGATCGATCCGCGATACGGCGCTTATTTCGTGCTTCTGACGAACTCGCTCCACGCGGGCGGACACAAGGACCTGAAAGCGTTCCGCTCGGAGGCGGCCACGCTCGCCGCGCGCGGATTGGGGATCGGGGGATGAGCCGCCGCCCGCGAGCCCGGAGGCCGAGCCGCCGCCCGCGGGCCCAGAGGCCGCGCGGCGCTAGTACGTGTATTTCGGGTGCCAGTCTCCCGGCCCGTTCTTCAGAAGCGCCAGGAGGTGCCACACACCGCAGAAGGGATCCCCCGGCCCGAAGAGTGCCTTGGCGACGCGCGTGATCTTGCCCTTGTCCCGATAGAAGGTCGAGACGCCGGGCATCCAGCCTTTCTCGCCCTTGAATCCCATGTCCCCGGTGAAGGTCGAGCCTTTTCCCGAGGCCATGCGGAATTTCCAGCCGCGGCTCTCAGCGAACTCGCGCTGCACGTCGAGAGGATCGGGAGAGACCACGACGAAGCCGGCGCGGTTTTCGAGATGCTGGTGCACGCCGTTGAATCCATCGGCCCAGAGGGTGCAGTAGGTGCAGGCCTTGCCCATGTTGTGGATGACGATGAGATCGGGCTTCCCGCCGAAGAGATCGGAGAGCTTGGCGGGGCCTTTCTGCGTCTGGAGCGTGTAATCCTGAATGTCTTGTGGCGGAAGCCCGCGTTTCATCTCGGCGAGCTTTTCCTGCTTCTCGACCAGTTCCTGCTCGAGCTGCTCGATCTCGCGGACTCGTTCCTCGGTCGCGGGTGCCATGTCCCCTCCTTGCGTGCCCTGGGACGAGCGTCGCGACGCCCGGCCCTCGTGGATCGCGGGTCGGAGTCTAGACCCGGAGCGCGCGGAGGGGCAACCGAATCAGAACTGGGCTTTTTCCGTCGAGCCCTGGAGCGCCACGGTGGAAGCGTTGCCCCCGGTGATCACCTGGATCACCTGGTCGAAGTACCCGGTGCCGACCTCGCGTTGGTGGCGCGTGGCGGAGTATCCGTGCGCCTCGGCCGCGAATTCGCGCTCTTGCAACTCGGAATAGGCCGCCATGCCCCGCTCGCGGTAGGCTCGGGCCAGCTCGAACATGCTGTGGTTCAAAGCATGGAATCCGGCGAGCGTCACGAACTGGAATTTGTAGCCCATCGCCGCGAGCTCGCGCTGGAACTTCGCGATGGTCGCCGAATCGAGCTTGGACTTCCAGTTGAACGAGGGAGAGCAGTTGTAGGCCAGCATCTTCCCCGGGTAATGTGCGTGCACCCCCTCTGCGAATTCGCGCGCTTCGTCGAGGTCGGGGGTCGAAGTCTCGCACCAGAGGAGATCGGCGTAGGGAGCGTAGGCCACCGCGCGCGCGATCGCGCACTCGAGGCCGCCCCGCATCCGGTAGAAGCCCTCCGGAGTGCGTTCCCCCGTCAGGAATCGGCGATCCCGCTCGTCCACGTCGCTCGTCACGAGCTTCGCGCTGTCGGCGTCGGTCCGCGCGACGATGATCGTCGGCACGTCCATCACGTCGGTGGCGAGTCTTGCCGCGACCAGGGTCCGGATGAAGGCGCCGGTCGGGATGAGCACCTTGCCGCCCAGGTGCCCGCATTTCTTCTCCGAGGAGAGCTGATCCTCGAAGTGGACCCCCGCGGCGCCGGCTTCGATCATCCCCTTCATCAGCTCGAAGGCGTTGAGCGGCCCGCCGAAGCCCGCCTCCGCGTCGGCGAGGATCGGAGCGAGCCAGTGCCGCCTGGCCCCCCCGTT
>DASXQO010000119.1:0-7529 GCA_036507115.1 Candidatus Eiseniibacteriota bacterium
CCCATGATCCGGTCCGATCTGCAACAAGAGTTGCGGCGTGTGTTCGAGCGGCTGCAGAAGACCGTGCTTTTCGTGACCCACGACATGGCGGAAGCCGCCTACATCGCGGCCGAGATGGCGATCATGCGGGCGGGCAAGATACTTCAGCGCGGGACCTTTCGGGACCTCGTTCGAAGCCCCGCCGATCCCTTCGTCACGGAATTCATCCGGGCGCAGCGTCTGCTCGACGCGTCCGATCTCACGCCGACCTGATGCGCGCGCACTCGGCGATGACGACCGTTTTCGTCCCCCTGTGCGCCCTCCTCGCGCTCCTGCCCGGCCCGGCCTCGCCGGCGGTCCGCGGCGACCGCGTGACCGTCGGCTCCAAGGCGTTTCCGGAATCGTGGGTGCTTGCCGAGGCGCTTGCGGAGGCGATGCGTTCGGAAGGGGTCCGGCAGGTCGAGCATCGGAACAACCTCGGCGGGACCGAGATCGTCTTCCAGGCGCTCCGCTCGGGCAGCGTGGATGTCTATCCGGAATACACCGGCACGATTCTCGAGGTCGTGCTCCATAGCCCGAGAACGCTTTCGCTCGACGGCATTCGCGAGGTCCTGGCGAAGGAAGGCTTGGGCGTGAGCGATCCGATCGGATTCAACGACAGCTACGCCCTCGCGGTCACGCGCGCGACACGCGACCGCCGTGGACTGCGCACCATCTCCGATCTCGCGCGTCACCCCGACTTGAGGCTGGGGCTGACCCACGAATTTCTGGGACGACCGGACGGCTACCCTGGACTCGCCCGCCACTACGGCCTTCGAATGCGGCACGTCCTCGGAATCCAGCACGAGCTGGCCTACACGGCGCTCGCCGCCGGCCGGATCGACGTCACCGACATCTACACGACCGACGCCCAGATCGAGCGCATGGGGCTCTACGTTCTCCAAGACGACCGGAGCTTCTTCCCGCGGTACGACGCGGTCTGGCTCTATCGGTTGGATCTCGAGCAGCGCGAACCCCGCGCGGTCGAGGCGATGAAGCTGCTCACGGGGAGAATCGACGAGGCGCGGATGATCCGGGCGAACGCGCGCGTTGTGCTGGGCGGCCGGACGTACCGGGAATCCGCGGATTCCCTCCTCGCCGAGGTGCTCCCGCACGCTCCGGTGCCAAGGGGCGCGGGGCCGGACGCCTGGGGCTCGATCTTGAAGAACACGGGGCAGCACTTGAAGCTGGTGGCGCTTTCGCTCCTGATCGCGGTCTTGATCGGGGTCCCCCTCGGGGTTCTGGCGTCGCGCTCGGCGCTCCTCGGGAGCGCGATCCTCTCTCTGGCCGGGCTCCTCCAGACGATCCCCTCGCTGGCCCTGCTTGCCCTGCTGATTCCTCTTTTCGGGATCGGGGTCGTCCCGGCCCTGATCGCGCTCTTCGTCTACAGCCTCCTTCCGATCGTCCGGAACACCTACGTAGGCCTGACCACCATCCCGCCGCCGCTCCTCGAATCGGCGGCCGCGATCGGCTTGTCCCCCGGGGCGCAGCTCTTCCGGGTGCGCCTGCCGATGGCCTCCCCCGCGATCATGGCCGGCATAAAGACGAGCGCCGTCATCAACGTCGGAACGGCCACCCTGGCCGCCCTGATCGGGGCCGGAGGGCTGGGGGAGCCCATCCTGTCCGGCATCCAGCTCCGGCAGAACTCGCTGATCCTACAAGGAGCGATCCCGGCCGCTGTCCTGGCCCTCCTGGTCCAGAAGACCTTCGACCTGATCGACCGCGTGGCCATTCCGAGAGGGCTCCGCCTTCCTCGCAACCGTCTGACTTAGGGTTTGCGGCCCGCGATTCGGCCGCGCAGGCGGGCACGCGGCACCCCGCAGGCGGGCATGGACCGGCAACGCAAACTACGCCATGATTATGGGAACGACCGACTCCCCGCAACCCGGAGGCCACCATGCCAGACGCCGTGCTCCTCGCGGAAGACCGCCAAACACTGGCTTCGAGACTGGCGGAAGCGCGTGCCAGGACGGAGCAGATCTTTTCGATACTGACACCGGAGGCGCTCTACCAACGCCCGATACCGGAACGTCACCGGCTCATCTTCTATCTCGGCCATGTCGAGGCGTTCGACTGGAACCTCATCGCCCGCCAGACATTTGGAATAGAGCCCTTCCATCCGGCGTTCGACAAGCTCTTCGCGTTCGGGATCGATCCGATCGACGGCGGGCTGCCGAACGAGCCGGCCTCAGACTGGCCCGAGGCCGGCGCGGTGCGCTCCTACAACGAACGTGTCAGAAACCTGGTCGACGAGTGTCTCCAGCAAGGTCGTTCGCCCCGAACCGGGAGCGACCTGGAAACGATCTTCAACATGGCCATCGAGCATCGCTTGATGCACGCCGAGACGCTCGCCTACCTGGTCCACCAGCTCCCGTACGACTCGAAGATCCCACCGGCCGTATCAACCGGCCCCCATACGGCAGGGAGGCCCGCTTCGCGTCCGGCCGGGGCGCCCGGTCCCGCCCGGCCCGTAGGCATCGCTTCCGGAATCGCCACGCTGGGCCGCGGGAGGGAGGAGCGGGTATTCGGGTGGGATAACGAGTTCGACCGGATGAGCGTCCATGTCCCCGAATTCTCGATCGAGGCGCACAAGGTATCCAACGGCCGCTTTCTCGATTTCGTGCGGGAGGGGGGCTACGAGAACCGCCGGCTCTGGTCGGACGCCGACTGGGGGTGGAAGCGCCGGGAAGGGGTCCGGCATCCGCACTTCTGGCGCGAGCGGGATGGAGGATGGACGTACCGCGGCATGTTCGCCGAGATTCCGCTGCCCATGGATGCGCCGGTCTACGTGAGCCACGCCGAGGCTTCGGCTTTTGCGCGCCGCGAGGGGCGTCCCCTTCCGACCGAGCCGCAGTTCCACCGCGCCGCGTACGGCACCCCGGACGGGAGCGAACGCGAATACCCGTGGGGAGCGGAACCTCCAACGAGCGCCCACGGCAATTTCGACTTGAGGCTCTGGGATCCGACCCCGCTCGGCGCCTACCCGCGAGGGAACAGCGCGTTCGGCGTTTCGGAGCTGGTCGGCAATGGATGGGAATGGACGTCGAGCGTGTTCGGTCCGTTCCCGGGATTCCGCCCGCATCCGCTGTACGAGGGCTACTCGGCCAATTTCTTCGACGGAGAGCACTTCGTGCAGAAAGGGGGTTCGCCACGCACGGCGGCCTGCATGCTGCGGCGCTCGTTCCGGAACTGGTTCCAGCCGCGTTATCCGTACGTCTACGCCGGCTTTCGGCTGGTCGGACCCTGAGCGAACGCCATGCGATCCGAACCTGCGTTTCACGCCCATTCCGAATTTCTGGAGGAACTGGCGGCAGATGTCCGCGCCGGGCTGGGCGGGCCCGGTCCGAAGAGTCTTCCCTCACGATACCTGTACGATGATCTCGGCTCGGCGCTCTTCGAGGCGATCGGCTTCCTTCCCGAATACGGCCTCACCCGAGCCGACGAGCGAATATTACGTACGCACGCGGTCGAGATCGTTGCAGCGATTCGGCCCCCGGTCACCGTCGCGGAACTCGGCAGCGGAAGCGGCCGGAAGACGCGGTGGATCCTCGACGCGCTCGCGTCGAGCCGGCCGGTCGACTACTACCCGATCGATATCTCGAGCGCGGCCCTCGAGCGGTGCACGCTCGAGCTGAGCCGCCTCCCGGCTGTCCAGGTGGACCCGATCGAGGCGGATTACCTGAGCGGCCTTTCGCTGGTCGCCTCGCGGCGCCGAAAGGACGAGCGCCTGCTCCTGCTCTTCCTGGGAAGCACGATCGGCAATTTCGAGCCGGACGAAGCCCGGGAATTCATCCGCGAGATCCGACGGCGGCTCCGCCCGGGGGACGGATTCCTCCTCGGAACGGACCTCGTGAAGCCCGCGCACGAGGTGATCGCCGCGTACGACGACGCGCTCGGGGTCACGGCGGCCTTCAACTTGAACCTACTCCGGCGTCTCAATCGCGACCTGAACGCGGATTTCGATCTCGACCTCTTCGAACACGAAGCGCGCTGGGACGCCGCAGAGCGGCGCGTCGAGATGCACCTCGTGGCGCGTAGCGCCCACACGGTCCGGATCCGCGCGATCGATCTCCGGGTATCCTTCCGGGCCGGCGAGAGCCTCTGGACCGAAAGCTCGTACAAGTTCGAGATCGACGACCCCGTCCGGATCGCGAAGCGGGCGCGATTCACGCACGTGGGAATGTGGGTCGACCCCGAGTGGCCGTTCGCCGAAAGTCTCCTCATCGCCCGGTGACGGGGTTAAGTAGAGCGCACGGGGCGGGTTAGGGAGTGGGGTCGCAGGTCAGTATTTTTACGGTGCCCTCGATGGGAACGCACTCTATAATGAGGGCCCCCGTTCGGGGGCTGAGCCAGGCTAAAAGCTTCTCTCGACATAGATGAAATCGACGGGGCCCGCACCATGGCGATCACCTCAAAAGGCGCAGCGCTCACCACGGACGAGAACCTCATGGCGGATTCCTCGGATCCCCACCGCACCAGGCAGGAAACCATGCACACCGCCACGAATGAAGCCGAGAAGCGGGTCCAGGAAAACGAAGGGCTGCGCCCTGAGGGGGACCGGGTGCTGATGCTCGAGACGGCGTACCGTCCGTATCGCATCCTCGTCGAGAAAATGCAGCAGGGCGCGGTCGCGACCGCGGCCGATGGTACCGTCCTCTACTGCAATCGGCGGTTCGCGGAGATGCTCCGGCGCCCCGCGGACGAGGTCATCGGGACTTCGGTCTACGGATTTCTCGCCACTCCCTCCCAGAGCGCCTACGCCGAAGTCGTCGGATCGGGAAGCGGCCAGGGCGAATTCGGGCTGGTCCGGTCGGACGGCAGCGTCGTCCCGGTCCATGTGGCGGTCAACGCGGTCGAGGACTCGGACGCCTCCGCGTACTTGATCGTGACCGATCTGACGGAGCAGCTCGCGCGCCGGCGCGCGGAGCAGCTCACCGAGCGCCTAGGGCGCGAGCTGGAAGAGCGGAAGCGCGTCGAGGACGCCTTGCGTCTCAGCGAAACGCGACTCGCCGAGGCGAGCCGCCGCAAGGACGAGTTCCTGGCGGTGCTCTCCCACGAGCTGCGAGGGCCGCTCGCCCCGATCCAGAACGCGCTTCACGTGCTGCAGCGAGACCCCAACGGACCGCTTGCGCAGCAGGCCCGCGACATCGTCGAGCGTCAGGCCACCCACATGGCCCGAATCACCGACGATCTGTTCGATCTGTCCCGGATTTCGAGCGGGACGATCCTGCTTCGCAAGGAACGACTCGATTTGACCGAGCTGGTCCGCCGCGCCGTGGAGGACTATCGGATTACTCTGGAGAAAGCGGGCCTCAAGGTCGAATTGCGGATTCCGGAAAGGCCGCTCTGGATGAACGGCGACCCCACGCGGCTTTCCCAGATCCTCACCAACATCTTGCAGAACGCCGCGAAGTTCACGGAGGCGGGCGGCAACGTCACCGTCTCGATGTCGGAGGAGGCGGACGGAAGCGGTGCCGAGATCACGATCCGGGACAACGGCATCGGCATGGACGGCGAACACCTGGCGCGTGTCTTCGAAGCATTCCGTCCGGGCACCCGAGTCTACGACCGAAGCGGCGCCGGGCTCGGTATCGGCATGGCGCTCGCCAAAGGGCTCGCCGAGCTCCATGGCGGCCGGCTCCTCGCGGTGAGCGATGGCGCGGGAAAGGGATCGGAGTTCACGATCCGCCTGCCCTTGGAGCGGGAGTCGGCGGCGCCCGAGAGGGCGATCCGCTCCGCCCCGGCGCCGGCGAAGTCTTACCGGATTCTCGTGATCGAGGACTGTGCGGACGCGGCGGAGAGCCTTGTAATGCTTCTCCACCTGATGGGACACGAGGTGGAGAAGGCTCACGACGGGCCCGTCGGAATCGGAATCGCCAGGCGCTACCGGCCGGAGGTCGTGATCTGCGACATCGGCCTTCCCGGCCCGATGGACGGCTACGCCGTCGCCGAGATCTTGCGTAAGGAGCTTCCGCGCGGATCTACGTTCATGATCGCGCTTACCGGCTACGGACAGCATCAGGACCAGCAGCGTTCGCACGAGGCGGGCTTTGATTTCCACGTGACCAAGCCCGCCGACCCCAGGGAACTGGAGAAGCTCCTGGCGTCCCTTTCGAGCCAGATCTAGGGAGGCGGCCCGGCCCGCTACAGGGATCGAGCTGCCTCGGCGAGCGCCTCCATCGCCGCGTGGAGCTGCCCGTCGGAGATGTAGGGCGCCGGCCCGAGCCGCAGCGTATTCCCACGGATATCGATCAGCACGCCTCGTGACCGTAGCCCCTTCGCGATCTCGGCGGAGCGCGGGCTCGTGAGCGCGAGAAATCCCCCGATCGACGCGAGCGGGACCGAGCGGTCCCGCGTGATCAGCCCCGGATCGAGGTCCAGCGCGTCGAACTGTTCCGCGAGGAGCGAGATCTGGTGCGCGTAGGTCTCGCGCAGCCGTTCCGGCGTGAGCCCATTCGCCTCGAAGAAGTCGAAGACCCGGGCCGCGCGGTAGTTGCTGGTCGGGTCGTACGTGGCGCCCGCCCACCGCGCGGATCCCTCCCCGTACGCGACCTTCCCCGTCACGCGCTCCGACAGGTGAGCGAACTCGCTGAACCAGCCCGTGACGATAGGGCGCAGGCGCCGCCCCGGCGGTTCGCGGAGGAAGGCGTTCCCTTCCCCGAGCTGGCAGTATTTGTAGCCGCCCCCCGTCACGAACGCGTCGGCGAGCCCATCCCGCTCCAGCGCGCAGGGCAGGACGTTGAGCTGATGGTAGGCGTCCACCAGAAGCTCCGCGCCCACGCGGCGGCAGTGTTCGAGCACCGAACGGAGACCGGGCACGATGTGGGCGTTGGCGTAGAGCACCGAGGAAGCAAGCACCGCGGCGGTACGTGAGTCGGTCGCGGCGACGAGGCGCTCCGCAACGGCGCTCGCGGGTTGAACGCTCACCTTGACCACCTCGATGCCCTCCTCCGCGATCCGGTCCAGCTGGCGGCGGATCGCGTGGAACTCGCCGTCCGTGGTGACGAGCCTCGGCCGCTCACGGAGCGGCAGGGCGGAGAGGAACTTCACGAGCAGGTCGTGCGTTCCCTGAGCCAGCGCGATTGTCCCGTCGCGATCCCCCAGGAGCTTCGAATACCCCCGGCGCACCCGCTCAGCCTTCTCCGCCGCGCGGGGCCACTTCTCGTCCACGTGCGTCGCCGCGTCGTTCCAAGCCTCCACATGCCCCTCGAAGGCAACATCCGGCCAGGCCTGGTGCGAGTGCCCCGTCAGGAGCAGGCGCTCCGCAACGCGGAATTTCGAGTAGTGGCGGGCGAGCGGGTTGGGAGATTTCTTGAGATCCTCGACCGTCAGCGTGGTCATAGCTCCGTCCGGATCTCCCAGAGGTCCGGGAAAATGGGCCGGTCGAGCGTGGTCTTGAGGTAGGCGGCCCCTTCGGACCCGCCCGTTCCCCGCTTCGTCCCGATCGTGCGCTGGACCATCTTGACGTGCCGGTAGCGCCACTCCTGAATCCCCTCGTCCAGGTCCACCAG
>DASXQO010000120.1:0-16543 GCA_036507115.1 Candidatus Eiseniibacteriota bacterium
CGAGCACAACCCAGGTCCACGCGCGGTCGTGGTAGAGCGCGTCCGAGAGCCATGGGGACGCGAGCGCCGTGAGCGCCGCGAGCATGAGACCGACGAGCCACGAGAGCGTGAGGGCGGTCGTGCGGACCCGCTTCGCGAGCAAGGCCTCTCCCCGGGCGCGCGCGGCGGCGGTCATCGCCGTGACGCCGTTTCCAAGCCCCAGAGTCGCAAGCGGGACGAGCACCGCGGTCAGGGTGGAGAGCTGCGCGAGAAGACCCGTGCCGTGGGGACCGAGGAGGAGTGCCAGGACCTTGGCGCGGAGGATCGCGGCGACCACGGTGGCGACCGAGCCGAGCCCCAGGAGGGCGGTGGAGCGGATCAGGCGGCGCACGGACGAAACCGAACGCGGCGGCGCACGGGCGTCCCGCCCTAGCGGGCCCCGTACATGCGCTCGTAGTAGTGCCGATATTCTCCGGAGCGGACGGATTCCCACCAAGCGCGGTTCTGGACGTACCAGTCGATCGTGGCGGCGATCCCCCGTTCGAACCCTTTGGCCGGTGAAAACCCGGTCTTCTTCTTGAGCTTGCTCATGTCGAGGGCGTAGCGCCGGTCGTGCCCGGGGCGGTCGGTGACGTGCTTGATCAGGCTTTGCGGTTTCCCGAGGTGCCCGAGGATGAGCGAGGTGATCTCGAGTACGGATTTCTCGTTTCCCGCCCCGATGTTGAAAGTCTCCCCCTCCACGTCCGCCGCCTCGAGGATCGCGATCATCGCGGCGCAGTGGTCGTCCACGTGAATCCAGTCGCGGGTGTTCTTCCCGCTTCCGTAGACGGGCAGCGGCAGATCCTGGATGGCGTTGGTGACGAAGAGCGGGATGAGCTTCTCGGGATGCTGGTGGGATCCGTAGTTGTTGCTGCACCGCGAGACGATCGCGGGGACCCCGTAAGTGGCGTGATACGAATACGCGAGCCGCTCGCCGCCGATCTTCGAGGCGGCATAGGGGTTCCGCGCGAGAAGCGGCGACTCTTCGGTCGCGGCGTCGCCCAGGATCTCGCCGTAGACTTCGTCGGTGCTGACTTGCAGGAAGCGGCGGACTTCCGCACGGCGCGCTTCCTCGAGCAGCACATAGACCCCGAACGTGTCCGTGAGCACGAACTCGTGGGCACGCTCGATCGAACGGTCGACGTGGGTCTCGGCCGCGAAATTGACGACGAGGTCGCACCCCTCCATCGCGCCCGCCACTGCCTTCGCGTCGCAGATGTCCCCTTTCACGAACCGGTAGCCCGGATCGCCCGCGAGCGATTCCAGATTCGCGAGGTTCCCGGCATAGGTGAGCTTGTCGAGGACGGTGAGGCGCGAATCCGGGAACCGTTTCCGGATCATGCGGACGAAATTCGAACCGATGAACCCGGCGCCCCCCGTGACCAGAAACCGGGCGCGGGTGAGATCCGGCGCTTCAGCCATCCTTCCGCTCCCAGTCGTACGGGATGTCGTTCTTGTGCGGATCGATCCGGAATTCGTCGGGCTTGTCGTACTTGTAAAGCTCCGTCGGCACGTTCACGAGCATCGCGGGCTCGGTGCCGATTCCCTTCATTCCGTGGACGACCCCCGGCGGGATCGTAACGAGGATCGGGTTCTTCTCACCCATGAAGAACTCGTTGATGAGCCCCTTGGTGGGAGAATCTTCGCGCTGGTCGTAGAGCACGACCTTCATCATCCCCTTCACGATCACGAAGTGGTCGGTCTGAACCTTGTGGAAGTGCCACCCCTTGACGACCCCGGGGTATGCGACCGAAACGTAGGACTGGCCGAACCGCTGGAAGAACGGATCGTCGGAGCGCATCATCTCCATCAAGTACCCGCGCTCGTCCGCGATGATCTTCAGCGGTTTCACGTTGACGCCCTGAATCAACTGCATCAAGCCCTCCCCACCGAGGTGTACGTGAACCCGAGCTTTCTCACCGTCTCGGGATCGTAGACGTTTCTCAAGTCAACGAGGTTGCGCCGGCGCATCGCCCGGCGGATCTTCACGAGATCCAGCTTCCGGAATTCGTTCCACTCCGTCACGAGAACGAGGACGTCGGCCCCCTTGGCGGCGTCATACGCGTTGGTGCCGAACGTGACGCCCGCGGGGATTTCGGGATTCCCGCGCCTCACGGCCGGATCGTAGACACGCACCCGGACCCCCTTCTTCTTCAAGGCATGGATGATCTCGAGCGCCGGCGATTCTCGGAGATCGTCCGTGTCGGGCTTGTAGCTCAATCCCAGGATCGTCGCGGTGCGGGGCCCGCGCCCCTTGAGCGCCTCGAGGGTCTTCTCGACGGCGATCCGCCGCTGCGCCTTGTTGGCCTCGATCACCGCGCCCACGACCCGGAGCGGCACCCCGGCCGCCTTCGCGAAGGCGCGCAGGGCGACCGTGTCCTTGGGAAGGCAGGAGCCGCCGAATCCGGGTCCCGGGTGAAGGAACTTCGGCCCAATGCGCCTGTCGAGTCCCATCCCCTTCGCGACGTCGCGGATGTCGGCACCGAGCGCTTCGGCGAGGTTCGCCATCTCGTTCACGAAGGAAATCTTCGTGGCGAGAAACGCGTTGGCCGCATATTTGAGTAGCTCCGCCGTGCGCACGTCGGTGACGACGGTGGGCGTCTCGAGCAGGTAGAGGGGAGCGTAGATCCCGCGCAGGATCTTCCGCGCCTTCTCGCTGCCGGCACCGATCACGATGCGGTCGGGGCGCATGAAGTTCTCGACAGCCTGTCCCTCGCGGAGAAATTCCGGATTCGACGCGACGTCGAAGGAAACAGCGCGTTTCGCGTGCGTTTTCAAGATCGCCTGGACACGCTCTCCCGTTCCCACGGGCACCGTGCTCTTCTGCACGATGAGCCGATAGCCCGGCATTGCCTTCGCCACGCTCTTCGCCACGTCGAAGACCGCGCGCAAGTCGGCGGTCCCGTCGCGGCGCGGCGGGGTGCCCACGCAGATGAAGATGACTTCCCCCCAGCGGGTCGCCTGCTCGAGCGAGGTGCTGAACCGAAGCCGCCGCTCGCCCACGTTCCGTGAAACCAGGTCTTTGAGTCCGGGTTCGTGGAACGGGATCTCCCCGCCCTCCAGGAGGTCGATCTTGGTCCGATCGACGTCCACGCACAGCACGTCGTTCCCAAAATCGGCGAGCCCGGCTCCGCTCACGAGCCCCACGTAGCCGGTTCCTACCACGACGATCCGCACATTTCCTCCGTCAGCGCCCGGTTTCGCGCCGCACCCGCTCGCGCGCTTCCCGGTACAGGTCCTCGAGCGTCCGCTCGATAGGAATCTCGGGAGACCAGCCGGTCTTGGCCTGGAGCTTTCCCGGATCTCCCACGAGGAAGTCGGAGTCCCGGGACCGCACACGCGCGGGATCCTGGACGATGGTGGGTTTGAAACCGGCGATCGCGCACAGAATGTCGAGCAGGCGGCGCATGATGTGCCCGTGGCCGGTGCAGACATTATAGGCTTGGCCCATTTCCGCGTGGTCCAGGAGGAGCGCGTACGCCCGCACGACGTCGCGCACGTCGCCGTAGTCGCGCACCCCTTCCAGATTTCCAACCTTGATCTCGGCCGCGACGAGCCCGGCGTGGATGCGCGCGAGCTGGTCGGCCCAGCCCGCGAGCGCGAAGCGGGGATTCTGGCCTGGGCCGGTGTGGCTGAACGTGCGCGTCCGCACGATCCGAAGCCCGTAGCCCGTGGCGTAGAGCTCCCCCAGGGCGTCCTGCGCGGCCTTGCTGAGGGCGTAGGCGTTCATCGGCTTGAACGGGGCGCCCTCGCGGAGCTTCTGCCCGGGCGCGCCCGAGCCGTAGACGTCCGCCGAGCCGACGAGGAGGACCGTGGCCTCCCGCGCATCCGTCCGCGCGACCTCCAGCACGTTCAGCGCGCCGATCGCGTTCACCTTGTAGGTCTCGGCCGGCTTCCGGAGGGAATCGGAGCCCGAAGCCTGCGCGGCGAGGTGGACGATTCTGTCGGGCTTCGACTCTAGAATACATCCCCGCACCTGCTCGAAGTTCGTGACGTCGAGCGGACGGTGCCTCTTGAGATGGCACCGGAGCACCTCGTCCGCCTCGGAGTCCCCGAGCGGCACGTGGTCCGCGCCGTTGAGCTCCTCCTCGGGGTTCTTCGCGAGCTCGCGCGCGAGGTGCCTTCCGACAAAACCCGAGACGCCGGTGATGAGCGTGCGCAAGGGCCTAGCGAGCCCTCCAGTACTCCAGGAGGTCCCGCAGTGTCGTCTCGAATGGGATCGTGGGCTCCCAGCCGGTCGCCTTCTTGAATTTTCCGGCGTCGCCGAGCAGCACCGGAACGTCGGAGGGGCGCATGCGCGCCAGATCCTGCTCCACCTTGACCTTGACCTTCGTCATGCCGAGGAGCTGATCCAGCATTTCTCGGATGGTCCACGCGCGGCCGGAGCAGATGTTGTAGACCTCGCCCGCCTGACCCTTCTCGAGCGAGAGCCAGTAGGCGCGCACCACGTCGCGGACGTCGCTGAAATCCCGCCGCGCCTCGAGGTTTCCAACGCGGATCACCGGAGGACGGCGCCCCTTTTCGATATCGGCAATCTGCTTCGAGAAATCGGAGCACACGAAGACCGGCCCGCGCCGCGGGCCTTCGTGATTGAATCCGCGTGTCCGGATCACGGGAAGCTTGAAGCTCATGAAGTACTGATACCCGAGCATGTCCTGGCCCACCTTGCTCACCGCGTAGGGGGAGAGCGGACGGAGCGGGTTCGTTTCCCGGATTGGAAGCTCGTTTTCATGGACCATGCCGTATTCCTCGCTCGAGCACGCGAGCTGGATCCGCGGCATGATATGGAGTTTCTTCACGGCCTCGAAGATGTTGAGCTGGCCGATGATGTTCGTGATGAGCGACTCGGTAGGGGCGGTCCAGGAGGTCGGCACGAAACTCTGGGCCGCGAGGTGGAAGATCCAGTCGGGCCGCACGTCGTCCAGCACGTCGCGCACGGAGGAGGCGTCGCGGAGGTCGCACTCGACCATCCGCACCTTGCCCAGGAAGTGCTCGATGTTCTCGGTGCGGCTCCTCCAGCGCTGGATCCCGACGATCTCGACCCCCTTCTGTTCCGCGAGCATGTAGTCGACGAGGTGGCTGCCGGCGAATCCGGTGACCCCCGTGACCAAAACCCTCATGTTCCGGTCCTTTCCCGTGAGAGATTCGATGCGAGCGACGCTTCGTACGCGGCGACGACGGCCCGGGGATCCTTTGCCTCGAGAATCGGCCGCCCCACGACGACATAATCGGCCCCGCGCGCGAACGCCTCCTCGAGCGAGAGCGTCCGTTTCTGGTCCTGCGCAGGGTCTCCGGGGCCGCGGATGCCGGGCGTGACGATCAGGAACGGAGCCTTAAGCTCGCTCCGGAGCGGCTCGAGCTCGAGCGGCGAGGCGACGACGCCGCCGCAGCCCGCCTCGCGGGCCACGCGAGCCAGGCCGAGCACTTTTTCCTCGAGGTCGGTCGCGGGGTTCCAGAGCGCGGGAAACTCCGAGCCGTCGAGGCTCGTGAGCATCGTGACGCCGAGGACGCGCGGGCGGGACTCGAGCGTACCCGCCGCCTCCACGGCGGCGCGCAGCATCGCGGGCCCCCCCGCCGCGTGCACCGTCAAAAGTGATACCGGGAGCCCTTCGAGCGCCCGGATCGCCTTCCCGACCGTCGCCGGGATGTCGTGGAGCTTGAGATCCAGAAACACCTGCTTGCCGCGCTCGCCGAGCGCTGAGACGGCCGGTCGCCCGGCGGCGCAGAAGAGCTCCAGCCCCACTTTATACCACGCCGCGGCCTCGCCGATCCGGTCGACCTCGGCCAGCGCCGATTTCAAATCGGGGCGATCGAGGGCGACGATGAGCCGGTCGCGGAGCCTGGGCGCGCTCAGGAGGAGCCCCCGCGGCGTTCCCGGCGTGAAGGAGCACCACTCCCGGCGCGGATCATGCCCCGATCGGCCGGCACCTCCAAGGCGCCGATCAGGTCCGCCACCGAGGGGAGCTGGGCGCGGCGCAGATAGCTTTCGAGCTCCTCCACGCACGCCTCCGGCAGGGCCGGGTTCGCGAAGAGCGCGGTCCCGACCTGGATCGCGGTCGAGCCGGCGAGGATGAATTCGATCGCGTCCCTGGGATTTGTGATCCCGCCCATTCCGATCACGGGGACATCGACCGCCTGGACCACCTCCCACACCTTGGCCAGCGCGAGCGGCTTGATCGCCGGGCCCGACAGCCCCCCCACGACGGTGCCCAGGATGGGCTTCCGCGAGATGGAGTCGACCGCCATCCCGATGAACGTATTCACGAGCGATACGGCGTCGGCGCCGCACGCCTCGCACGCCACGGCGATGTCCGCGATCCGGGTCACGTTGGGGGTGAGCTTCGCGATCAGGGGCAGCGTGGTGAGCGGCCGTATCGCCGTCATGACCTCGCGGGCCATGTCCGCGTCGGTCGAATAGCGAAGCCCGTGCGGCCCGACGTTCGGGCAGGAGATGTTCACCTCGATCGCGTGCGCGACCCCGGAGCGGCCGATCCCCTCGACCAGCTCGCAGAATTCCGGCACGTCCTCCCCTTCCACCGAGACGATCACCGCGCAGGGAAGCGCGGACAGTATCGGAACCTTGATCTCGAGGAACCCCTCGAGGCCGGGATTCTCGATCCCGATCGAATTGAGCATCCCCGCCGGAGTTTCGACGACCCTCGGAGGCGGATTGCCGGCCCGCGGGTGCCGGGTCACGGTTTTCGTGACGATCCCCCCGATCGCGCTCAGATCCACGAGGCGCTCGTACTCGGCACCATACCCGATGATGCCCGAGGCCACGAGCACGGGGTTCCGTAGCTCGAGGGAGCCGATGCGCACGCCCAGGACGGGCGTCACGGCAGGCGCTCCCAGTCCACGATCGTCGCGTCCATGACCGGCCCCTCGACACACATCGCGGGGTAGCGGGCGCCGTCGCCGTTGGCCCTGAGCGGCACCGGGCATCCGCGGCAGGCGCCCACGGCGCACGCCATGGGTCCTTCGAGAGAAGCCTCGCATCGGATCCCGCGCTTCGCGGCGAACTCCGCCACTTCGTGCAGGAGCCCATGGGGGCCACAGGTGAAGAGCTCCGCGGTGAGCGGCGTGTGCTCGCCCGCTTCCCATTCCCGTTCCAGGAGGGCGAGGACGCTTCCGTGATAGCCCACCGAACCGTCATCGGTGGCGAGATGGAGCCTGCCGCCGCGGATCTCCCTCACGCCGTAGAGCTCGCGGCTGCTCCGCGCGCCGAAGAGGAAGATGAAGGGGCGCTTCTTTCCGCGGAGCTTGCGTCCGAAGAAGAGGAGCGGCGCCACGCCGCGGCCCCCCGCGACGAGAATCGGCGTGCGGCGCGGGCGCGGAGCGAAGCCCACGCCGAGCGGCCCGATCAGATCCAGCCTCTGCCCCTTGGGTTGTGTGGCGAGCGCCCTGGAGCCGCGCCCCACGACGGAGTAGTAGATCCGGACCGCGCGGATTCGCCCCCGCTCGAAGAAGCCCTCCAGGCTGTACGGCCGCCGAAGCAACGGCTCCGATTCCGGCGAGACGCGCAGATGAACGAACTGGCCGGGTTCGGGCCGCGCGAATCCGCGGGGCACCTTGAGGGTGAGCAGGAAATTTCCGGGCGTGATTTCGCGGTTTTCGACGACCGAGCACGCCACGAGGTTCATCGCGAAGGTCCGATGGTCGGAGTCGAGGTCGTGTCCGGCGGCTCCTCCGAGGTCGTGTCCGGGGGCGCCGTCGACGTCGTGTCCGCGGGCGCCGGCGGAGGCGTCTTCGTCCGCGCGGTGTCGGCATCGGCCGGCCTGGGAAGGATCGGAGGCGGCGGGGGAGGCGCGGGCTTCCCCTCGCGCTGAGCCTTGTAGAGGGCGCGCGTGTAGGCGGCCAGGGAGTCGCGACGCGCTTCCTCGGCGGGGGTCATCGGCGTCGTGACGACCGGAGGGGCCTTGGCGGTGTCCTGGGCCGCAGCGTTCAGCCTCGACTCGAGGAGCTCCTCCACGCGCTCCCGCGCGATCGTCGTGTCGGGGTGGGCGAGCATCGAATCGAGGAGCGCCGTCCGCGCGTCGTTCGTTCCGGCCCATCGCCGCCAGAGATAGAGCGAGGACTCGGCGTAGCGGGTTTTTCGGTACCGGCTCACGATCGAATCCGTGAGCGCCGCGGCCGCTGTCGTGTCTCTCAGGTCGTGGGTGAGGATCCAGAGCCGGGCGAAGGCCGACTTGGGCGCGTAGGGGCTCTGGGGAAAACTCCGCTCGACGGCCTCGTACTGGATCAAGGCGGAGTCGACTTTCTCGATCTGGAAATAGTAGAGCTCCGCGAGCAGGAAGGCGGCGCGGGGCCGGGTCTGTGCCGTGTCGGACTGGAGGGTCGTTCGGTACTGTTTGATCGTTGCGAGATTCGCTGATCTGCGCTTGCCCTGCATCTGGAATTCCGAAAAGCCGGCCTCTTCCTTCAGCTTGTCGTACTCGCGGCCGGCCGAGTCGAAGTCCCCGAGCGACTCGTGGAGATACCCCAGCCGGAACTGGGATTCGTATGCGATCGGTGTGTGCGGATACTGGGTCACGAGGGCCCTATAACCCTCCACAGCCTCGTTCGTCCGGCCCAGAAGGGCCTGGACTCCGTAGATCCGGATCATGAGCTCCCCCTCGCGCTTCTCGTTCGTCGCGAAGGGCTTCCAGCTCTGGTAGAACGCGAGCGCTTCCTCGTAGCGCTTGATCTGCTCCAGCGCGTCGCCGCGCTTGAGCGCGAGATCCAGGCGGCGGCTGCCCACTTCCTCGTGTTTCAGACCCTGCGTGTAGATCTCCTGCGCGCTGTCGAATTTCGCGCTCGCGTAGAAGGCGTCCCCCATGCGCCGCAGCGCGTCCGCGCGCTGGCGCTTCCTTTCCGCGGTTTCCACCGCGCGTTTGTACCAGGCGAGGGCGGCGGGATAATTCCGGAGGCCCACTTCGCATTCGGCGCCGTAGTAATAGAGCTCCCATTTCCGCTTGAGGTCCGGGTACTGGACCTCCACTTCGCGGAACATGGCCTCGGCCTCCACGTACTCTTTCCTACGGTACCGGGCGAGAGCTTCCACGAGCTTCGATTCCGGCACGAAGGGGCTCTTGGGCACGGTCGCGCGGAGCTCGCCGAATTTCTTGATCGCCCCGCTGTAGTCCCCCTTCCCGTACATCGCCGCGCCCATGTAGTAGAGCGCGTCGTCCACCCACTTGCTTTTCGGGTAGTCGATTAGGATCTTGGCGCACTGTCGGATGGTGACCTCGTACTTCTGCATCGCGTCGGGGGCGGGCGCGTCCGTCACGCTCCGCTCCTGCGCCTTCTGACCGTCGCGGAAGGACCGTTTGGCGAGGTAAAACGTGTTGTAGTAGGCGCAACCGGTGAAGGTGACCAGGAGGACGATGCCGAAATACCAGGAGCCCGGGGGCTTCGCGTGCGGGGTCTGCATGAACGGCCCCATGGTATCACTTCGTCGAGGGCCCCGCTATCGGGCGGTGGTCGGGACGGCCTCGGCCCGATAGGTGACCCGGCCGTCGAGCATCGTGAGCAGCACGGCACCCGGAAGCTCCCATCCCTCGAAGGGCGTGTTCCGTCCCATCGACTCGAACTCGGACGCGCGCACGATCCAGCGGCGCGCGGGATCGAAGACCGTGAGGTCCGCGGGAGCGCCCGCCTCGAGCGTGCCCCCCGGAAGTCCCAGCACGCGGAGCGGGTTCACGGTGAGTCTCAGGATCAGCTCGGGGAGCGAGAGGTGCTTCGGCTCGACCAGCGCCTTGAGATAGATCCCCAGCGCGGTTTCGAGCCCCACGATCCCGAAGGGCGCGGAATCGAAGTCCGAGTCCTTCTCGATGTCCGTGTGCGGCGCGTGGTCGGTCGCGAGGCAGTCGATCGTGCCGTCCACGACCGCCTCGAGGAGCGCGTCCTTGTCCTTGGCGCTCCGGAGCGGCGGATTCATCTTGGTGCGCGGGTCGAAGCCCTCGACCGCTTCATCGGTGAGGAGAAGGTAGTGGGGCGCGGTCTCGGCGGTCACGCGAATCCCGCGTCCCTTCGCGCGGCGGATGATCTCCGCCGAGCGCGCCGCGCTCACGTGCGCCACGTGCACGTGCCCGCCCGTCAGCTCGGCGAGGAGCATGTCGCGGGCGACCACGACCGACTCGGCCGCGTCCGGGATTCCCTTCATGCCCAGGCGCGTCGAGGTCCAGCCTTCGTGCATGACGCCGTCCCCTTTGAGATCGGGATCCTCGGCGTGCTGGATCACGGGGACGCCCAGCCCGCGGGTCAGCTCGAGCGCGCGGCGCATGATCTCCGCGTTCCGGACCGGCTTGCCGTCGTCGGATACGCCGACCGCGCCGGCGTCGATCAGGTCCTCGATCTCGGTGAGCGTCTCCCCCATCTGCCCCCGGGTGACCGCGGCGATGGGGTGGACACGCGCAAAACCTGCCTCCCGGGCGCGCCGGATCACCCACTCGATCCGGGGCCGGTCGTCGAGCGGGGGCGTCGTGTTCGGCATGCAGGCGACCGCGGTGAACCCGCCCCGCGCCGCCGCGCGCGTGCCTGTCTCGATCGTCTCCTTCTCTTCCTGCCCGGGCTCCCGGAGATGCACGTGGATGTCCACGAGGCCGGGGCAGATCACAGCACCCTGGACCGGAATCACCTCCGCCTGGGGATGGGACCTCACGTCCGCAGGCGCGTCTTCTCCGAGCCCCGCGATGCGGCTGTTCGCGATCCAGAGGTCCTGGACGCGGTCGATCCCGCGCGAAGGGTCGAGGACCCTACCGCCGCGGATGCAGAGAGGGTTCGCCATGGGTCTTCTTCGGCTCCGTCGTGGAAGGTTCCGCCGCGGACTCGTCCGGCGCCTTGTGCCCGGCGAGCAGGTAGAGCACCGCCATCCGCACCGCCACCCCGTTCGTGACCTGTTCCAGGATGACCGAGTGCTTTCCGTCGGCGACGTCCTGTGCGATCTCGATCCCTCGATTCATCGGGCCGGGATGCATGACCATGACATCCGGCTTCGCGCGCTTGAGACGCTCGCTCGTCACCCCATAGACGCGCGCGTACTCGCGGAGCGAGGAGTAGAGCGTGCTCCGCTGCCGCTCGAGCTGGATTCGAAGGATGTTCACCACGTCGGCCCCTTCGATGGCTTCGTCCACGCTCCGCGCCACGCGTACGCCGAAGCGCTCCACCTCGAGCGGCATCATGGTCGCGGGTCCGGCGATCGTGACGCTCGCGCCGAGCTTGGTCAGCCCCCAGATGTTCGAGCGCGCCACGCGGCTGTGGCTGATGTCTCCGATGATGGCGACCTTGAGGCCCGCGATCTTGCCGCGGCGCTCGCGGATCGTGAAGAGGTCGAGGAGCCCCTGCGTCGGGTGCTCGTGGGTTCCGTCGCCGGCGTTGATCACGCCCGCGTCCAGATTCCGCGCGAGATAATGGGGCGCGCCGGAGGACTGGTGGCGGATCACGACGAGATGGATCCCCATCGCTTCGATGTTTCGCGCGGTGTCCTTGAGCGATTCTCCCTTGGAGACGCTCGATCCCGACGTCTGGAAGTTGACCGTGTCGGCGCTCATGCGCTTCTCCGCCAATTCGAAGGAGAGGCGGGTGCGCGTGCTCGCCTCGAAGAAGAGGTTGGCCGCGGTGAGTCCGCGAAGCGAGGGCACTTTGGGGATCGGGCGGTCCAGGACCTCGCGGAAGGTCCGCGCCGTGTCGAGGATGGATACGATCTCCTCGGAGGAGAGGTCTTCGAGGCCCAGAAGGTCCTTGCGCGTACCGATCATCCGAGGATCTCCCCGATCGACACGCCGTCCGTGCCGTCGACCTCGGTAACGTGGACCATGATCACTTCGCGGCGGGACGTGGGCACGTTCTTTCCCACGAAGTCGGCGCGGATCGGAATCTCGCGGTGGCCGCGATCGACGATGACCGCGAGCTGGATCGCCTTGGGCCGTCCGAGGTCGATCAGCTCGTCGAGGGCCGCGCGCACGGTCCTCCCCGTAAAGAGCACGTCGTCCACGAGCACGACGATCCTGTCGTTGATTCCGGTCGGCACGTCGGTCCCGCTCACGACCGGCTGGTGCGCGATCATCTGGAGGTCGTCCCGATAGAGCGTGATATCGAGCGCCCCTACCGGAGGCTCGATGCCTTCGAATTCCCGGATTTTCTTCGCGAGCCGCTCCGCAAGCGGTACCCCGCGCGTGCGGATCCCCACGAGAACGAGGTTCTTGGCGCCGTCGTTCCGCTCGATGATCTCGTGCGCGATGCGGGTAATGGCGCGGCGAAGGCCCTCGCCGTCCACGATCTCGGCCTTCTCGCGCACGCGTTCCACGGACTTTTCGGTAGGCACGGAAAACCCCTCCCGGGACAGGAAGGGGTGAGCGGTTTCGCGCCCCTTTCTAGTCTCTCGGAACTAGTTTTAAGGGTATCGACGCAGCGTGATGACTTGATCGCTGCACGCAGGAGTATACCACGGAATCGCGGCGGCAGTCTAGCCGATCCGCGCCTGGGTTTCCCATGCGCGAGTGCCGGTGGTAGGATGGCCGGGTGATCCCGGTTGTTCGCGTCGTCCCGGAACCCCCCAAGGCCCGCCGCCACAGGCTGATCCGCTCGCTCGCGCTGGCGATCTCGTGCGCGTCTCTCGCCGTCCCGTGTTCCACGGCAGCGACGCCGGCGCCCGCCGGGCCTGCACCCGCCGAGCCTGCACCCGCCACCGCACCCTCGTCCACTGCGGCTTCCGGGCGCTTCGCCACGGAGTTCCGCGCGGGGGTGTACGCGCTCGCCGCCGACAGCATGGAGGGGCGCGGCCTGGGCACCACGGGGATCCTCCGCGCCGCGGATTGGATCGAGCGGGGGCTTCGCTCGCGCGGGATGAAGCCCGCGTTCGGCAAGAGCTACCGCCAGCCCTTCGACATCAAGACGGGCGTGGTTCCGATCGAGGGGAACCGCCTCGATCGGGTTCCGGATTCGGCGTGGGTCCCGCTCGGGTTTTCGAACTCAGGCTCCTTTTCGGGAGAGATCGCGTTCCTGGGCTACGGGATCGACGCTCCGCCGCTCGGCTACCGCGAACTCGAGGGAATGGATCTCAAGGGGAAGATCGCGCTGATGCTCCGCTACGAGCCGCAGGAGCGCGACAGCTCTTCCCGATTCGACGGCAAGAAGCCCAGCCGCTGGTCCGCGCTCCGTTACAAGGTCCTCCAGGCGCGCGAGCGGGGCGCCGCCGCGATCGTCTTCGTCACGGGACCGCTTCAAGACGAGGGCAAGGACAAGATCCCCCCGCTCCGGAACGACGGCCCTGAGAGCCCGGCGGGAATTCCGGTCATCCAGGTGAAGACCTCGGTGGCTCAGGAATGGCTTCAGCCCGCCGGCATCGACCTCGAGCGCTTCCAGAAGGAGGTGGACCGGGACTTGACCCCCCGCTCGGTCGCCTCCACGGGGGTCCGGATATCCGGAACGGTCGCGCTGCGACCGATCTTCGTGAAAACCGAGAACATCGCCGGTGTGATCCCCGGCCGCGGCGCGCTCGAGAAGGAGTACGTCGTCATCGGGGGACATTACGACCACCTGGGCTACGGTGGAGAGCGCTCCACGCGGCCGAACGTCCGGGCGATTCACAATGGCGCGGACGACAACGCTTCGGGCGCTGTGGGAGCGATGATGATCGGCGAGGAGCTGAGCCGATCGCTCGCCCAAGTCAAGAATCGCAGGAGTATCCTCGTCGCGCTCTTCTCCGGCGAGGAGGTCGGCCTCGCCGGCTCCTCGTATTTCGTCCAGCATCCTCCGATCCCGGTCGGGAGCATGGCCGCCATGATCAATCTCGATATGGTCGGGCGGCTCCGCGAGGATCGGCTCGTGGCCCTCGGCTCGGACACGGCACCCGAATGGAAGGACCTGATTCGCCGGGCGGCGACGGACGCGTCGCTCCACGTCACGAGCAAGGGGGATGGTTATGGACCCTCGGATCAGACGAGCTTCTACGCGGCGGGGGTGCCCGTGCTGCATCTCTTCACCGGAGCGCACGAGCAGTACCACAGCCCCGACGACAAGCCCGAAACCGTGAACCCGGAGGGCGCTTCGCAGGTGATCTCCTTCGCGGTCTCGCTGGGCGGGGACCTGGCGCGCGCGCCCTCGAGGCCCCGGTACGTGCGCGCCTCCTCGGGGCCGGCGATGGGAGGAGACAGCCGGGGATACGGCGCCTATCTCGGGACGATCCCGGATTACAGCGCGATGGAGTCGAGCGAAGGAGGGGTGCTGCTCGCGGACGTTCGGCCGGGAGGCCCGGCGGATCTCGCCGGCATCCGCGGCAAGGACCGGATCGTGGGGATGGCGGGGACGCGGATCGAGAATCTCTACGACATGACCTACGCGCTGCAAGACAACAAGCCGGGCGAAACCATCGACGTGGTCGTGATCCGGGGCGAAACGCTGGTCCGTCTGCGCGCGACGCTCGGCGAGCGTGGCGCGACGGGCGCCGCGGCCCGTGACCTCGAGATCCGGGCCGGCCGACCGTTCGATCCCCCGCTCGAGGCGGAGCGCCACCTGAGCGGCATCCGGCAGCTCACGTTCGGCGGAGAGAATGCGGAAGCCTACTGGAGCCCGGACGGAAGGAAGCTCATCTTCCAGGCGACTCCGCGCGGCGGGCGATGCGACCAGCAATACGTCCTGGATCTGGAAACCGGCGACGTCCGCATGGTATCGAGCGGCAAGGGCCGGACCACGTGCGGCTATTTCGACTACCCCGAGGGGAAGCGGATCCTCTTCTCGTCCACCCACGAGGCGGGTGATAGCTGCCCGCCGCCCCCCGACCGCTCCCACGGCTACGTCTGGGCGATCTACGATTCCTACGATATCTACGAGGCGCGCACCGACGGCTCCGGGCTCACCCCTTTGGTCCGGTCCCCGGGCTATGACGCCGAGGCGACCGGGTGCCCGCGGGGCGGGAAGATCGTGTTCACCTCGACCCGGGATGGAGACCTGGACCTCTACGTGCGGGACGACGCCGGAGCGGTGAGGCGGGTGACCGACACGCCGGGATACGACGGCGGGGCCTTTTTCAGCCCCGACTGTTCCGAGATCGTCTGGCGCGCGAGCCGGCCCCAGGGGGCCGCTCTGGAGGAATACCGTCAGCTCTTGAAGAAAGGGCTCATCCGTCCGCGCTCGCTCGAGCTCTTCGTCATGAAGGCGGACGGCACGGGCGCGCGGCAACTCACGAAGAACGGCGCCGCCAATTTCTGCCCGACCTTCCATGCGGACGGAAACCGGATCCTCTACAGCTCCAACGCGGGGGCCGCGGATGCCAGGGAATTCGATCTCTGGATGACCGACAAACGGGGGGGTACGCCCGAGCGGATCACCTTCTCGCCGGGATTCGACGGATTCCCGCACGTGAGCCCGGACGGGAAATGGCTGGTGTGGTCCTCCAACCGGGCCCATCCCGGCTCGCACGAAACCAATCTCTTCGTCGCGCGCTGGGCGGACTAGGAGGAGGCCGACCCCACTAGGCGGGAGGCGGTCCAACGGAGGAGCTTGCCACGAGCTCGGCGATCTTTCTCCCGAAGTCCTCGAGCGTGTAGGGCTTCTGGAGAAACGCGAACCCGTCCCGTCCGAATTCCAGCTCGAGCGAGTCCTTGGTGTACCCCGACACGAGGAGCACTTTCAAATCGGGCGCGAGTCGCACGAGCCGCCTTGCCAGGTCGATCCCGCCCATGCCGGGCATCACGATGTCGCTCACGACGGCGCGGATCTTCGCACGGTGGCGCTCGAACACGGCGAGGGCTTCCTCGCCCGAGCTCGCCTCGACCGCCTCGTATCCGAGGACGTGGAGCATGTCCTTCGCGAGCTGGCGGACCGCCTCCTCGTCCTCGACGAGGAGAATCGTGCCATACCCCCTGGCCGCCGAAGCAAGACCGCGTCCCCCAAATCCGCCTCCCCCGATCGCGGGATCGAGCCCACCGACCCGAGGCAGGAGAATCCGGAAGGTCGACCCATGGCCCGGCCGGCTCTCGACCTGGATATCGCCCCCCGACTGGCGCACGATGCCGTAGACGACGCTCAGGCCGAGGCCCGCGCCCTTCCCCTGCTCTTTCGTCGTGAAGAACGGCTCGAAGAGATGGCCGAGGACCTCGGCGTCCATGCCGCATCCCTGGTCGGACACCGTGAGCGCCACGCACGGTCCGGGTGGGAGATCCAGGTTCGATTTGGGGTCGCCGGGAGCGAGCTCGCACGCGCTCACCTCGATGATGAGATCCCCGCCCCGGGGCATGGCGTCCCGGGCGTTCACGGCCAGGTTCGCGAGGACCTGCTCGATCTGGCCGGGGTCGGCGCGGACGTTCAGCGGCCAGCTCCCCGTCCGGGCGACGAGGCGCACGTCCTCGCCGATCAGGCGGAGCAACATGCTCTCCATGCCTCGCACCACCTCGCACAGGTCGAGGATCTCGGGCGTGGACACGTCCTTTCGGCTGAACGCGAGAAGCTGCCGGGTGAGCAGGACTCCGCGAGCGCCGGCCTTCTGGATCTCGTTGGCGCTCTTTCGTAGAGGTTCGCCGGGCGCCATCTTCGCGAGCATGACTTCGCT
>DASXQO010000121.1:0-5802 GCA_036507115.1 Candidatus Eiseniibacteriota bacterium
GGGCTCGAGATGACGCAGGACATGAACTGGCTCTTGTCCGAGCACCCCGACGCCTTCGGCGATTGGAAAAAGGTCACGACCGCCGATTTCCAGCGCTACATGAACGACCGCTACGGCGTTGCCTACAGCGGGCGCGGCGCCTGGACGCACATCACGCCGGCGCAGCGGACCGCGCGGGCGTAGGGGGAGCTGAGAACGTGTCGGCCCTCACCTTAAGAATCGCGATCCGTCCCATAGCGACACCATCCGGGGAATCAATGAGGTAGAAGTAAACACCGGATGGCCCAACGACATGCGGACTTGACAATCCGGTCCGTCCGGTGCGAGGTTGGCGTGCCTTGAACAGGCTCGCAGTGCCCTTCTTCCTCGGCTGGGCGATACTTGCCGTTGGCCTCCTCCAGGGGAGGTTGCTCGCGCCCTTCCACGGAACGGGGCTCTTCTTCTATTCGGCGCTGAGCACACTGATGCTCGGCGCGGTCGCCCTGGGGGTGCTCGCCGCTGGGGGAACCGCGTCCGGCGAGAGGCGTATCGCGCCCGCGCTACTCGTGTCCGGGGTTTGGTGCCTCGGGGTCCCTTTTGTTCACCGCACACTCCTAGGGGCGCTCGAGCCGCTCGGCCTGCATGCGGCACTCGTGCTCGGCGCCCTCGTTCTGTCGGGCCCGCCGGTATTCCTGCTCGGCGCCGCCCTCGGCACGCTGGGACGTGCGGGTGCCGCCTCGGGCGAGGACAGGGGCAGGGGCTTCGCCGCATGCGCGGCCGCATCGCTCCTTGGCGCCGCCCTCGCCGCTCCGATCGTCGGATTCCTGCTCGTCCCGTCGGTCGGAATCGCGCGAGCGTGGTTGATGGTCGCGACCCTCCTAATCATGCAGGCGGGCGCCGTGCTCTTCGCGAGCCGGCGCCGAGCCGCAGGCGTGACGGCTTTGATCGCGGCCGCACTAGCAGCCGCGTGGACAGCGCGCGCGCCCGCGGCTCGACTCACGCCGGCGCCAGTGGCGGTCCTCTGCGTCAAGGACGGTCCGCTCGCGGAATTTCGGGTGCTCGATCGCGAGGGCTCGCGCTACCTCCTGGTGGACGGCACCATCCACTCCGTGGTCGAGTCCGATCGCGGGGTCTCGCTCCACAGGGCGGCGGCCGCACTCGAGTTGACAAAGCTCCTGTTCGCCAATCCGGATACCGTACTCGTTCTGGGATTGCGCGGCGGCTCGGTCGCCCAGAGCTTCGCGCGCGATGGCTGGGTCGTGGTCGCGGTTGATGCCGATCCAACCGCGCCTGGGATCGCGGCTCGGTACTTCGCACTGCGACCCGAGCAGGCACGAGTAACGGTCATGGATCCGCGCGTCTTTACCAGGAGAGACCACTCGCGATATCCGCTCGTTATCCTCGACAGCTTCGCGGACAGCTCAATCCCACCGCATCTGGTGACGCATGAGTTCTTTGGGCTCCTCCGCGCGCGGCTGGATGACGGCGGAGTGGTGGCGCTCATCGTGGAGGCGCAGGGCTGGGACGACGTGTTGGTCCGGTCGCTGGCGGAGACGCTACGTGGGTCGTTCCGCCACGTCATCGCCTTGCCGACGGGAGAGCCGCCCAACGTGCTGGGGAGTCTTATTCTGCTCGGGTCGGACCGCCCGATCGCCCTGTCGGACGAGATAATTCCGCGCCCATCCGACTTTGTGGCAGATCCCTACGCCCACTGGGTGGTGGTCCAGATGTCTCACGCCTGGGCCAACCAGTTCGAACCGGAGCGGAGCGACGCACGCTCGTTGAGCGACGACGACTGCCCCGTGGACCTCTGGAGTGACCGCATCAACCGCACCGCGCGCACGGAGCTGCATCAGTTCTTCGGACGTCGGGCGGGGGCTTGGTGAGCGGCCGTCAGGCGGTTTACTTCCCGAGCGGGCGAATCTCTCCGGTCACCTCGAACTCGACAGGGTAGCCCTCGAGGCGGCGCGGAAGACGCCGCTCGAGGTCCGGGTCGCGCCGAAGCAGCATGATCCGGATACACGGCTTCCCTGCGCACTCGGCCTCGTACAGACCGACGACGCCGGGCATCGCCATGAGGCGCGGGCCCTGCCGCTCGATCACTTCCTTCACCGTGGGCGGACTCACCGTCGTTCCGCTGTCACCGCTTGAACCGTTGTCCTCCCGGCAGCCGCTGGACGCGCAGGCGACCACAAGCACAATCGCCCATGCGACGAGGGGCCCGGGCTTGGCGGATCCGATGCGGCACCGACCAACGATCATCACGGCGACGCCTTTCCACGGGATGTACTCACAACACGAACCTGACACGAGAACGCCCGCCCCTTGCGAGGCGGGCGTTCGCTGCCCATCGTGTCCGGTCCCGCTACTGCCCGACCATTGTCGCGCCGAGGAAGCTCAACACCTGGCCGATCGGGTTCGCCACGGCCGTCTGGTTACTGCCCGCGAACAGCAGGCCCACTGACCTGGGATTGGAGCCCACATCCTCGACCATCAGCGAGCCGGAATCGCCGCCCGAGATGAACGAGACGCCGCGGTTCCTATTCTTGACCAGAATCTGTCCGGTGAAGGTCTTCGTGAACGCATCTCCTCCCGCGCACTCGTTGTCGTAGGCGACGCTGACGGTCGCGTTCAGTCCGTTCACCGCGCTACGCGTCAAGCCCGTCGTCCGGCCGCTCTTCTTGACCGCCTGGCTTAGCGCGGCCGCCACCGTGCTCGAGCTGATGGTACCAATGTCGAGGATCGAGCCATCTGTGCGCACCATGCCCGACACAACCTGGGCAATCGCGCAATCCACGTTCGAGCTCGGCAGGCTCTTGATGCCCGAGAGCGACGCGACATTCTGCGCGTTGTTCTGGTTGCAGCTTACATCGATGAGCCCGGGCTGGATGACGGGATCGCCGGATTGCGCGACCCGATTGTTGCCTCCCAGTACGATATCGGCCTCGAGCACGTGGTAGTTGCTAAGCACGTACTGCTGGCCGCCTTTCGACACGAGCGAGCCGAGCGTGCCGCCGCAACAGAAGCCGTTCGCCAAGTCGAAACGCCAGCCGCCCGACGTTCCGAGCTGGACGGGGGGCGTCTGCTTGACCTTGTGCAGCGCGCCGCTGTCGAACGGCCGGATGATGCCGGTGACTTCTTCGACCACGGGAACCCCATCGAGCACCGCGGGGAGAACGCCCTTGCCGAGGGGCCGCGCGGTGAGCACGAGCACGGCAAGGCGACCGTCCGGGCCAAGGCCGGTGGCGGTTCCGACGATGCTGGGGTTTTGCATGAGTGCCGCTGTGTGCCGGTTCTGGACCTCCATGACGCTCAGGACGGCGGGATTGCCCAGGCTCAGGTGCCCGACCGCAGATGCGCCAGTCTGAACGCCACCACCGCTAGGAGCCGTCGGGTTCTGAATGTCCCTGCTACAGCCGGCGAATTGCAGCGCGCCGACTGCTAGAGCTACGAGGAGGAGCAGAACCAGACGCCACGACTTGGGGGAGGAACGCACCATGGAACCCTCCGGGCGCTAAGGTGAAGAGGGATGAGGCGGTTGCGAGCCTCGCGGGCAGATGACGAGGCAAGGCCGGGACTATAGCGTGCAAAGGGTCCCCGGACAATTAGATAATTCCTCATGTTCGTCTTTCCGTGAAAAGACGAACGTTGGCACCGATCCAGCTATTTGCCCACCAGCAAGCAAACTTCCGGCGCTTCATTGGGCTCCCCAGCGACAGCCCTAACGAGGTACTAACGAAGAATGAGAACCGACCGTGCCGCCTCGCGCGCTCCCGCGCGCACACGCAGCCAGTAGCGCCCCGAGCCCAGGCGTTTGCCGCGGTCGTCGCGGCCGTCCCAGCGAAGGCGGACGAGACTGACGCTCGAGCCGCCCGCCGCGGCGCTCGCCCCGCGGATCCTCCGAACCAGCCTTCCCTGCACGTCGAATATCTCTACTTCAACGGCGCCGGCACCGACCGCGCCGGCACTCGCCCGCGCCGAAGCATCGAACACCCGTATCTCAGCGCTCCCTTCCATCGGATTCGGCGTCACGGAAACCGCGAGCGGCACGGCGCGCGGGGGCGTCACTCCTTCCTCCACCGAGACGATGGTCGCGGCGCCGGGGCGCAGCAAGAGCGCGCGCGTCCCGTCCGCCACGAGTAGATCCGGGACCGACCCGGCGGTGCCGAGGAACTTCAGCGAAGTCGCCGACGAGCTGGGTGTCCGATGGAACGCCACCTCGAGCGCGCGTCCTTCGGTCCACGTCTGACCCCGCGCGAGCGTGACCGGCGCGGTGTAGGGAGGCGCCGCCGCGGACGCGATCTTGTTCAACTCCGCACCCCCAGGCGCGCGCATCAACGCCACGCCCCCATAGCCGAGCGCCAGTGCCACGTTCCCCGTCCAGGCTCCGGCAAGTCCGATCGCGGGAGCCGGAGCCTGTTGCGACATCACGAGGGACGGCGCGCTCCCCAGGGGCGCGCGCACGATCTGCATGCCTCCGGCCGACGCCGCGACCGCGAGGTAGACGCTGTCGCGCGTGTTCGGGATCCAGCCGACGTCGCGGGCGTAGGGCGGCCCCCACGCCGAGGAGAGCGCGACGGATCCGAGCGGCGTGAAGGTAACCGTCGCGGGCGCTCCGGTTCCCGCGCTCAGGCGGTACACCGACACACCCGCGCTCCCGTCCGCGATCGCGAGGTCGGGGGAACCGCCGCCCGCCCGGCGCAGCTCGAGATCGAGCACGCTCCCCGGCGTCGCGAGCGATCCTGCATCGAAGGGAACGCCGCCGAGTGAATCGAAGGCCGCCGTCACGTCGATCGCGACAATGCCCGCGCCTGTCCCTGCCGCCACCGAGTCCGGATCGTAGTAGACCGCGACCGGTATCGAACCGATATCCGCGTCCGCGACGAGCGCGACGATGCGCCCCGTGGACGCCCGGAACCACGTGACGTCGGTCGCGAACCCTGAAAGAGGAATCGACTGCAAGATTCGGTCGTCGATTCCGTTTCCGTCCTGGTCGAAGAAGTCCTCCCAGGTGCCGTTCGGCGGATCGGCCACGATGCGCAGGTCGAGGAGCATCAACCCCGAGTGCCCCGCCGCGAGCAATCCGAGATCGAGCGTGTCTCCGGTGGGACCGACGAACCCCGGCACGACCGCGACCGCGGCGGCGTACGATGGGATGCGCACCTGCCCCACCAGGCGGTCGTCCGTTCCGTTCCCGTCCGTGTCGATCGCGCCGATCCGCGCGAGGGAAGAGCCAGCGCTGAGGACGCGCACGCCGTCGGCTCCAGATGCGACGAGCCACACACCGCGCGCCGCAAGTTCGAGTGGGCCGTCACGTCCGGCGGCAGGCTCTCCCATCGGGGCCAGGCCCACGGGATAGAGCGCCGTCGGAAGCGACTCCGGAAGCGCCGCGCCCGAGAGCGCATGCCCGACCGCGGTCGAGATGCCCGCGGCGCTCGTGATGCTGCATTGCATCGCGTTCGCGTTCCCGCCGTAGGCGCTCCCCGCGATGGTGGTCGGGGCGCTGATCGTGACCGTGGCGCCCCCCGGCAGGTTCACGTCCACCGGGGGCGGGCTTCCCGGAAAGAGGGCGTCGGCGTTGTTGGGATCGGGATTGGTGCGGCCGTTCGTGACGACGAGGGACTCGGCGCTGGCCACCGTGCTGTGGATCCGAAAGGAAACCACTCCCGACGTGTTCGACGGCGCCGACCAGGAGGAAGGGGACGGCCAGACCTCGGGCATCCCTCCGCTCGCCGAGAAGATCGCTGAGACCACCTTCGCCACGTGCCCGCCGCCGATCTGATCGGTGAGCTCCACGGACAGGGACGCGGCGCCGAGCGCGAG
>DASXQO010000122.1:0-2294 GCA_036507115.1 Candidatus Eiseniibacteriota bacterium
CCCGACATCTGCCCCTTCGCGATCTCGTGCCCGGGATGGTTCGGCAGACCCGGATAGAACACGCGGCGAATCCGGGGATGCCCGGCCAGATGACGCGCGACCAGAAGCCCGTTCTCGTTGTGCCGCTCCATCCGTAGCGCCAGGGTCTTCGTCCCGCGCTCGAGCAGGTACGCGGAGTGCGGATCCAGGATGCCGCCGAGGAGTTTCCGGTGGTGCCACACCTCCTCCATCCGTTCGCGCGGGCCGACGACCACGCCGCCGACCAGATCGCAATGCCCTCCCAGGTACTTGGTCGCGGAGTGGATCACGAAGTCGAAGCCGAACCCGATCGGTCGCTGATTGATCGGCGATGCGAATGTGTTGTCGATCGCGCACGGGATCCTGCTCCGCCTCGCGATCTCCGCCACCCCCCGGAGATCCACGACCGTGAGGGTGGGGTTGGTCGGCGTCTCGGTGTAGATCAGCCGCGTCATCGGCCCGACAGCCGCCTCGAGCCCCTTCAAATCGGTCGGCTTGACGAAGGTGACCGAAACTCCCCAGCGTGGGAGCATTCGCTCCAGGAATTCGAACGTGCCCCCGTAGAGCTCCCGCGTCGCGACGACGTTGTCCCCGTGGCGGAGCTGGGAGAGGAGGAGCGACGAGATCGCCGCCATGCCGGAGCCGAAGCAGAGCCCCCGCTCCCCGCCCTCCAGCGCAGCGATCTTCTGCTCGGCGGCTTCGACGGTGGGATTGGAATACCGCGAGTAGAAGTAGGCGGCGCGGCGGCCTTCGAGATACTCGACGAGTTCCTGGGTGTTACGGGCGAAATAGGTCGAGCTCAGGTGGATCGGCGTCGCGACGTGGCCGTGCGCGGGATCACGGGCGCGGCCGGCATGAACCGAACGAGTGGATGGACCCGCGGCGTCACGACTCGGCATGAACCCTCCCCAGTGAAGACCCCGCGCGAATCTACCATCGAGGAACCGGCCGGACAAGACCGATCCCCGAGGTCCGGCTTCGATTATCGGTCGAGCAGGTTTTCGAACCGCTCCGTGTCGATCAACGTACCGTCCCGGAACCGAAGCGGCGGATCGAGCAGCCCGTAATACCACCACTCCTCGGTGTGGCCCACCGGCGTATGGAGCACGCGGTTCACCGGGTAGCCGAGCGCGTCGAACACCATCCTCATGTCGGGGGGAATGTGCTCCCGCCAATAGGCCATGCGGACGGAGTGGCGCAGAAGCTTTTCCTGATGGCGCACGCTCGCGGAGAGCCATTCCCTCGTGACGAGAACGAGCACGGAATCCGCGTCCACGAGAAGGATCCGCGTGGGGCCCAGGAACGTGGTAGCGTCGGCAAGGACGCGTGTGGGCAGGGCTCCGAGGGAAAGGAGCACCAGTGCGCCCAGGAGCAGCGCGAGTTGTCGTGGCATGGGTACCAAGGACCTCCGGATGGGGACTCCGTCCGCGGCCGGGCGGCCGCGCGGGGGCCCCTTTTACGCTTCAATTATACCGCAAACGGGGGTCGACTCGGAAGGGGCGCGGGGTTCTAGATTCGGTATAAGATGCGGCCGCAATTCTCGCAGTTTTCGACGGTTCTGGAATCGGCGATCCGCCGGCTTGCGGTGGGGAGGCCGATGAAGCAGCCGAGACAGATCCTCCCTTCCACCGGGACCACGACCCGGGCGTACCGGCGGCTCATGCGCTCGTAGAGCTGGAGAAGGCGCTCGTCGATCTGCTTCGCGAGCCGCTCGCGCGTCCGCTCGAGCTTGTCCATTCCGCCGAGCGGGAATCCCAGCTCTTCCTCCTGCGTGGCGCGCTTGGGGTCCTTGGCCTCTCGGATCATGAGATCCAGGTCTTGAAGGGCGACCAGGGCCAGGAGCTGGCTATTCATTGGTAAATTGGGCCCCTATGACGGCGCGGATCGCATCGAAATCCGGCGCGTCGAGGATCTTGCGACGTACGGGCGCGAGTCGCACCGCCTTCACGATTTGGGCAAGCATCTGGAGGTAGATCGGATCGTGCTCGGTCGGGGGCGCGACGATCAGGAAGCAGAGATGCACGGGGTTCCCGTCGGCGGCGTCGAATTCCACGCCCTTCGAGGAGCGGGCCAGCAGCACCGCGCGCTCGGCGACCATCGTGGAGCGGGCGTGCGGGATGGCGATCCCCTTCCCAACCCCGGTGCTCCCCAGCGCCTCGCGCTGACGCAGGACCTCGAGGACGGCGGCGGCCTGGCGCGCGATCTGGTGCCGGGCGAGATGCGCGACCATCTCTTCGAGGACCGCGGATTTTTTTTTGTTTTTCAGCTCGGGAATG
>DASXQO010000123.1:0-17014 GCA_036507115.1 Candidatus Eiseniibacteriota bacterium
CCGGCGTCCTGGGACGCCGCTCCTTCCACAGTCGAAGCGATCCGCACGGAGCGCAATCGCCTTGCGGCGGATTCACTCTCGACAATTCTCGTCTCCGCGAGGGCGAGGTCATTGGATTTGAGTGTTCCCAGCGCGCGCGCGTGCGGCAGGAGCCGATGGATGGCGTTATCCTGGCGCAGCAACAAACGATACTCGGCGCTCGAGGTGAACATGCGGTACGGCTCCTCCGTGCCCTTGCTCACTAGATCGTCAATCAATACACCGAGATACGCTTCTTCCCGGCCGAGTCGCAGCGGTTCCTGTTTCTGAATCTTCAGCGCCGCGTTGATTCCCGCGAAGAGTCCCTGCGCTGCCGCTTCCTCGTAGCCAGAGGTGCCGTTGATCTGTCCGGCGAGATAGAGCCCTTCGATGGCGCGGGTCTCGAGGGTCGGCTTGAGCTGCGTGGGTGGGACGAAATCGTATTCGACCGCGTACCCGGGCCGGATCATCTCGGCATCCTCGAGTCCCGGGATGGTCCGCAACATCGCGCGCTGAATCTCTTCGGGCAGGCTCGTCGAGAGCCCGTTGATGTAGAACTCGTGCGTCTTCAATCCCTCGGGTTCGATGAAGATCTGATGCGCGGGTTTCTCGGCGAATCGCACCACCTTGTCCTCGATCGAAGGGCAGTAGCGCGGACCGATCCCTCGTATCTTCCCCGTGTAGAGCGGTGAACGCCCCAGGTTCGAGCGGATGAGATCGTGCGTCGCTTCCGTCGTGTGCGTGAGGTGGCAGAGGATCTGATCCACTTCGAGCGAGACGGTGAAATGGGAGAAGGGCCGCGGCGGCTCATCGCCGGGCTGCTCCAGCATGCGCGAGAAATCGATCGAGTCGCGGTGGATGCGCGGCGGCGTGCCCGTCTTGAGACGCAGGACACGGAAGCCCAGATCGGAGAGGCACTCCGACAATCCCCGCGAGGGCGCTTCGCCGACCCGTCCTCCCCCCATCGTGCGATCGCCGATGTGCATGAGCCCGTTCATGAAGGTTCCGGGCGTCACGATCACTGCCTCGGCCTCGATCTCCCCGCATTCCGTTGTCCGCACGCCCCGGAGCCGGCCGTCGGTGACGAGGAACCCGACGACTTGCGCCTGGACGAGGGTCACTCCCGGCGCGCGCTCGAGATGCGCGCGTACGACTTCGCGATAAAGTGCTTTGTCCTCTTGCGCCCGCGGCGACCACACGGCGGGCCCGCGCGCGCGATTCAGCATCTTGAATTGAATGCCGGCCCGGTCGGCCATCCGCGCCATGATGCCCCCCAGCGCGTCGATCTCACGAACCAGGTGTCCCTTCGCGAGTCCGCCGATGGCGGGATTGCAGGACATCTGAGCGATCGCGTCCAGGCTCATCGTGACGAGAGCGGTTTCGACGCCCATGGACGCAGCGATGCACGCGGCTTCGCACCCCGCATGTCCCGCGCCGACCACAACGAGGGGGTAGCGGCTCATTTTCCGATGCAGAACTGGGAGAAGATGGCTTGCAGCACGTCCTGGTCGACGCCGCGACCGACGATCTCGCCGAGCGCCCGTCTCGAATCTGTGATGTCCACCGCGATGAGGTCGTAGGGCGCGTCCTCCCGGAGGCCCGCCTCCGCGCGATCCAGCGCCTCGACCGCCTGGAGCAACAGGGACTCCTGTCTCGCGCTCGTCGTCGGAAGCTCTTCTCCGGGAAGGTCGCCCGAGACGCGGGGAAACGAGGCGCGCAGGGCGGCGCGTAGGGGCTCGGCCCCGCCGGGCCGGACCGCGATGGTCGAGACCTCGCCCAGGAGCTGCCCGCGCGGGATGCCGAGTGCTAACCCGTCGGCCTCCGCGGGCGCATCGGCCCCCGTCGCACCCGGGCCGTTCCGCGATCGTTCGCCGGAGCCGCCCGTGAGGTCGGCCTTGTTCCAGGCGACGAGCACCGGCCGGTCGCCGATCACCGCCAGCGCCGCGCGGTCTTCACGCTCGCGGGGGTCCGAACGGTCCAGGACGAGGATCGCGAGATCCGCGCGGCGCGCGGCGTCGTTCGTGCGCTCGAGCCCGAGCCGCTCCAGCCGATCGGTCGGTTCGCGCACGCCCGCGGCATCACACAATCGGAACTCCACGCCCTCGAGCCAGATGGATTCCTCGACCGTGTCGCGCGTCGTTCCGGGCACGTCGCTCACGATGGCGCGCTCGAATCCGACGAGGGCGTTCAAGAGGCTCGACTTCCCGACGTTCGGCCTGCCGACAAGAGCGACGCGCACCCCTTGCTCCCGCCTCCGCGCCGCCGGAAGATGCGCGAGCCACTCGCGCAAGGGCGCCGCGATCACGGCACAGCGATCCGCGAGGGAGACTCCGTCCCAGGATTCATCCACGTCGTTCGGGAAATCGATCCGCGCTTCGACCTCGGCCAGGAGCGGCACCAGGCTTCGGTCCAGCTCGTGCACCCGCCGGGACAGCGCTCCCCCCAGCGTCGCCTCCGCGGCGCGCGAAGCCCGCTCCGATCGCGCCCTCACGAGCGCCGCGACGGCCTCCGCCTGCGCCAGGTCGAGCTTTCCGTTCACGTAGGCGCGCTCGGTGAACTCGCCGGGACGCGCCGGCCGCGCTCCCGCCGCGAGGAGGGATTCCAGAACCGAGCGTGGGATGACGGCTCCCCCGTGCGAGGAAATCTCGACGACGTCTTCTCCCGTGTAGGAATGGGGCGCGCGGAAGATCGAGAGCAATACCGTGTCGAGGGACGAATCGTCGGAACCGAGGAAGGTTCCGAAGAGAATCCGATGGGAGGCGCTACGTTCGGGGGAGCGCTTGCCCCGGAAGCGACGCGCCGCGATCGCCAGGGCGCGCGGGCCGCTCATGCGGACGACGGCGATGGCGGATTCCCCCGGAGCGGTGGCCGGGGCCACGATGGTGTCGTTTTCCATCTTCCGTCATGCCTCGCCTACTCGCGCCCGGAGCGCTTCGCCTCGTCACGGCGGATGATGACGCGCTTGTAGAGCCCGTCGCCGACACTCACGCTCGTGAAGGCTTCGACCTCGGCGACTTCCAGGTGCACGATGCGGCGCTCGATCGCCGACAGCGGTTCCGTCGAAGCTTCATTGCCGGTCTCGCGCACTTCCTCGATCAGCTCGCGCGCGCGCGCGCGAAGGCTCTCGACCCTGCGATCGCGGAACCCCGCGACGTCCACCTCGACGCGGGGAATCGCTTCTTCGGGAGCGCGGGCGCGGAGCATCCGGGCCACCAGGTGCTGGAGCGCGGCCAGGGTTTCGCCGTCGCGGCCGATCAGGAACTGATCCTTGTCGCCCGCCCGGACCGCGACCCGGATCCCGTCGCGCGTGCGTTCGGCGTCCACGTTGGAGGGAAATCCCATCTGCTCGACGACCCCGGCGGTGATGGACCGGACCGACTCGATGAGCTCGGGCGTGATCTGGGACGGATCGAGCGGGGGCGGAGGCGGTCCGTAGGCCTCCAGGGCCACGCCGCGGCGGCCGCCGCGATGCGCCTCCTCGCCGACCGCGGACGACTGCCGTCTCACGGCGCTCGGCGGGATCCGCGCGCCGTCCGGAGAGCCGGCGGGATCGCGCCGCCAGGCACGGAGCTTCACGGGGCGGAATCCTCCCAGAGAATTCGCCGAACGGCCCGGATCGAGGACCTCGACCGCGAGGTCCCGGGGGCTGATGCCCAGCCGATCCGCCGCCTGGTGTACGGCGTCCCCGTAACTCGCCGCTTCGACTTGTATCGAATCGCTTACCGAATCGCTCATGTCCGTTCGCGCATCGGGGGCACGAGAGCCCGCTCAGGCCTGGGCGGCCAGCTTGCGGTCCTCGGCCAGATTGACCAGATACTGCTGCAGCGCCGAAAGAATATTGTTCACCGTCCAGTACAAGATCACCCCGGACGGAAAACTATACATGAAGAAAAGCATGAACAGGGGCATGACGTACATCATGCCTTTCTGGGCTGGGGCCACGGGCGTCTGGGACTGGAGCAGATAGGTGCTCGCGGTCATGACGATCGGCATGAGGTGGATCGGAAACCCGGCGACCGTCATGAGCACGTCCGGCGCGGAGAGGTCGCGGATGTAGCCCACGAATCCGGAAGAGCGGAGCTCGATCGAGAAGAGGAGCACGTTGTAGAGGGCGATGAAGACCGGGACTTGCAGGAGCATGGGCAGACAGCCGCTCATGGGGTTCACCTTGTTCTCTTTGTAGAGCGTCATCATCGCCTGGTTGAGCTTCATGGGATCGCCCTTGTACTTCTCCTGAAGCTCCTTGATCTGCGGCTGAAGGTGGTGCATGAGCTTCATGGAGCGGAGGCTCGATTGCGTGAGCGGATAGAAGAGGAACTTGGTCGCGGCCGCCAGGAGGATGATCGCGACGCCGTAGTTGGGCATCATCCGGTGGAGCAGATTCAGGCACTTCAGCATCAGCACGCTGATCCCGCGCATCCACTTCCAGCCCAGGTTCGCCACTTCGTCCAGGCCCGAGCCGACGGTCGCCAGCGTCTCGTAGTGAATCGGTCCGGCGTACACCCGTGCGTGGCGTGCCACCGTAGCGCCCGGAGGGGCCGCGCCGAGGAGCCAGGCGCCCACGAGCCCGGTCCCCGCGCTTCGGAACACCACGTCGGAGACCGTTCCCGAATCGGGGATGACCGCCGCGATGAAATATTTGCTGCGGTTCGCGACCCATCGGACGTTCCCGGGTGGAACGACGCGCTCGCCGTTCGGCCCCAGCTTCGACGCCGGCACGTCCTCCATCTTCGTCCCGAGCAGCGCCACGGCCTTCAGTTCTTCGCGCTTGGTGGACGGCTCGGTGATCGGGAGCGCAGGACCCCAGCCGATCCGATAGCGGATGGGACCGAGCTGAGGCGGCGCCGACACGCGCACGTCGGTTTCGAGGATCCGCCGATCGCGGCCGACGCGGTAGGTCTTCGTGACGCGGATTCCGCTTTCCTCCTCCGCTTCGAAGCTCATGACCCCGCCGAGCGCGTTGTCCTCGAGGATCCGGAACGGAGCGTCGGCGAAATCGAGCGCCCTCCCCGCGGCCTCCACGACGACGTGGAAGGCGCGGGCGCCCGGCGGCACCAGATCGACGGGCTGGTTTCGGACATCGTCCTTGTAGGAATCGAGAATCCAGTGCGAGATCGCGCCCCCTTCGCTCGTGAAGGTCGCGCGGAAATGCTCCGTCTTCATCTCGCGCTCTTGCGTCGGCGCTGGGAGCACCCGTGGGCGCGTGAGGACCGCGCCGGACGATAGAGTGCCGGCCGGGTCGGAAGGAGTGCCTCCTGTAGGGATCGCGCCCGGCGGAGTCGCGCCCGGAGGGGTTCCGCCGGGAACGCCCGGCGGTCCTATCGCAGGAGCATCGCCGGCGGGAGCGCCTGTCTGCGATCCGCCCACCGGGGCGGGCGTGGATGCGCTGCCCGGTGCCTGGGTTCCGGATCCCGCCTGTCCCGGGGCTCCGCCCTGCTGGGACGGAACGGGGGCCGGTTTGGATCGCCGATAGAATTTCGGCGAGATCATCTGGTCCAGGAAAAGGACCGCCATGATCAGGACCATCGCGAGGAGGACTTTGCGATCCATGTCGTTCGCCGACCCGATCAGGGGACCGGGTCGTAGCCTCCCGGATGGAACGGATGGCACTTCGAGATCCGCCGCGCGATGAGCCACAGCGCGCTCGGGAGCGGCCGCCTCGCGATCGCCTCTTCGGCGTACGCGGCGCAGCTCGGCTCGAAGCGGCAGGCGCGCGGCAAGGAAGGCGAAATCGCGCCGCGGTAGATCCGAATCAGGGACAAGAACCACCACCGAAGCCCCAGGGGCTTGGCCAGGCGCGCGGTCCGGTTCACGCGGGCTCCCGTCTCAAGAGTTCCCGCATCTCGGCCGAGACGATGCCCAGTGTGGCGGCGGCGCATTCGGTCCGGGCGATCCAGATCCGCCAGGCCGCGCGATCGCGCAGCGCCGGGGTGAGATGGCGAAACGATTCCCGGAGGAGACGCTTCGCGCGGTTTCTCCGGACGGCCGGGCCGACTTTGCGGCCCGCCACGAAGGCCACGCGGCCGTGATCCGGGGACCGCGGCAGGCTCACGAGCGTCATCAAGCTGCCGTGAAAGGATTTCCCTGATTGGTACACTTCGCGGAATTGCCATCCTTGATGCAGGCGGCGATCGCGCGGTGAAACCGCGTCTGGCATCCTGGCCGTAAGCCCCGGGGCGCCGCTATACGGTGAGGCGTTTGCGGCCTCGTTCGCGGCGGCGCTTCAGCACGGCGCGGCCGCCTCGCGTGCTCATGCGCTCGCGAAACCCGTGCACTTTCTTTCTGCGGCGATTATGGGGCTGGAACGTGCGCTTCACGTGGCGTGACCTCGAATCCTGTGTAAGAGAATGCTTCGAACACGAGCGCCGGATTGTACCGAATCGCGCCGCGTAACGTCAATGCGAAAGCCGGATCGGGCCCGAGGATCCCGGTCGCAAAGATTTTCGTTGCGCGGTTTCGAATCCCGAGCGTACTCTGCGCCCGTCGCGAAGGCCGAGCGCGCGACCCGGTTCCTTCGCGCTCCCGGTCCTCGCAAACCGGTCTTCCCACGCGCGAAACCACGCGCTCCCCTTCACCCGGAAATACGCGTTGTGAGTAACTTCGAGACCGAGTTCTTTTTGTCGGGGCGTAACGGATGCGAACGGTGCCCGTTACGCCCCGGTTCTTTTGTGGATAGATATGTGGATAAGCGGTGGAAACCCTGTGCGTGGGTGGGGATGACATGACAACGACGATGGAAACGGTGGTGGCCGGTGACGTGTGGCAGGGCGCGCTCGAAAAGATCCAATCCCATATCTCGAGTCAGACGTTTGAAACGTGGTTTCGTTCTCTCGGTCCGATGGAGTTCGACGGCTCCGCGATGGTGCTCGAGGTGCCGAGCCAGTTCTATGTCGACTGGCTCGACCACCACTACCGCGGCCTCATCGAGTCCTCCCTCGCGTCCACGGCGGGACACCCGGTCGCGCTCTCGTTCCAAGTCCGGGCCGTGGAGACTCCGGTGTTCGAGGAGCGTCCGCGGGGTCCGCTTCCCGCGCGCAACGAGTGCTATCTCAGTCCGAACAACACATTCGAGACGTTCATCGTGGGCAGCGGAAACCAGTTCGCCCACGCGGTCGCGCAGGCGGTCGCGCAGAGCCCGGGGGAGCGCTACAACCCGCTCTTTCTGTACGGGGGCGTCGGTCTGGGGAAGACCCATCTCATGCACGCGATCGGACACCAGGTGCGCGCGACGCGGCCAGGGGCCCGGATCTTCTTCGTGAGCGCCGAGAAGTTCATGAACGAAATGATCTACTCGATCCAGCACGCGACCACCCTCGAGTTCAAGAGCCGCTACCGGACGACCGACGTCCTGCTCCTCGACGACGTCCAGTTCCTCGCGGGGAAGGAGAGCACGCAGGAGGAGTTCTTCCACACGTTCAACACCCTTCATGACGCGCACAAGCAGATCGTGCTCACGAGCGACGGCCCACCGAACGAGATGACGGCGATCGAGGAGCGGCTCGTCTCGCGGTTCACCTGGGGCGTCGTGGCGGATCTCAAAGCGCCCGACCTCGAGACCCGTGTCGCCATCGTGAAAAAGAAGGCCGAGCTCCAGGGGAGGAACATCCCCAACGAAATCGCGCTCCTGCTCGCGAGCAGCATCAAGACCAACATCCGTGATCTCGAAGGATCCCTCTCCAGGCTTTTCGCCTTCGCGGATCTCATGAGCCACGAGCTCACGATCGATTTCGCGCAGGAGGTGCTTCGGGATCAGATCAAGCCCGATCTCGCCCGGATCGACATCTCGGACATTCAGCGTCTCGTCGCGCGGCATTTCAACGTCACGGAGGAATCGCTCCGGGGCAAACGCCGCACCGACGTCATCGCGTTTCCACGCCAAGTGGGCATGTACATCGCCCGCTCCGTCACCGATCTCTCGTTCGCCGACATCGGCGCGAAATTCGGAGGCCGCGATCACTCTACGGTGCTCCACGCGTGCAGCAAGATCGAAGCGCTGATGGCGACGGACCGGGAACTCCGCGTCGTCGTCGAAGACCTGATCGCGAGCATCAGCACCTGAGTTTCGGTCCGGATCGCGCGGGTACGCCGATTTCCACGCGACCGGGATTCCCGCTGGATTCGCTGTGGATTCGCGGTGCACAACTCCGGTTTCTCGCGATTCTGGTAATGGGCTGGGCATAACTTCCGGGTTATCCACACGGCTTCACAGCGTTCGAGCCGCACCGCCCAAACGCTACTTCGCTGCGTCACAACAACATGGGAGGTTCAGGTTCCGGTCGGTCCACACAATCCACAGCCCCTAGTACTACAGCTTCTATTCAAGGAACCTGATCTTCGTAGCCGGACAGAAACACCCCGAAAATCGAGGGCTTTTTCATTGAGAAACCACCCCTCTGGAACTATACTTTCCAACGACTGGAGACCCTCTCCCAAACCATCTGCAAACCCTAATCCAATAAAGGATTAACGGAGATGATCACCGCCCAGGATGTGGCTATGAAATTCACGATCGCGCAGACCGAATTTCTCGACGCTTTGCAGGTGGTTTCGAGCGCGGTCCCGAACCGGACGACGTTGCCGGTTTTGTCCAACATTCTTCTCGAGGCTTCCGAGGACAAAATCGAGCTCCGGGCGACGGATCTCGACCTCGCGATCTCGACCAAGGCCAGGGCGAGCGTGAAGGACGCGGGAACGTTGACCGTCCCGGCGAAGAAACTCTTCGAGCTGGTGCGAAAGCTTCCCAAAGAGGAGCTCAAGATCGAAGCGAAGGATCTGACGTTGAACGTGGGGAGCAAGAGCGGCCGCTACAAATTCCTCTGCATCCGTCCCGAGGAATTTCCCGCGATGCCGTCCGTGACGCCGGACGTGGAGATCGCGCTCGATCCGGATCTTCTCGAGCGGCTCATACGCCGGACGATCTACTCCGTTTCCACGGACGAAACGCGCCCCGCGCTGAACGGCGCGCTCTTCCAGGTCCGGGATGACGAGCTGCGCGTCGTGGCGACCGACGGGCACCGGCTCTCGAAGGCCTCCTGCAAACCGACCGGAGGCATTCCCACGCCGCCCAAAGGGGACGTCATCGTTCCCCTGAAGGCCTTGAACCAGGTCCTGCGCCTCCTGCCCACGGCCTCGGGCCCGGTCCGGATCGGAATTTCCAAGAACCACGCGCGCTTTGCGATCGGCGACACGACCCTCACGACGAAACTGATCGAAGGGCCGTTCCCGAACTACGAACAGGTGCTGCCGAAACAGAACAACAAGCTTCTAAAAGTGAAGCGGGAGGACTTCGCCCAGGCGCTCGAACGCGTCTCGGTCTTCTCGGACAGCCTCACGCGCCAGGTGAAGCTCTCGCTCAGGCCCAATCGGATGACCCTGATCGTGCAGACTCCCGATCAAGGCGATGCGACCGAGGAGCTCGACGCCGAATACGGCTCGGACGACCTCGACATCGGGTACAACGCGGCCTACTTGCTCGACATTCTTCGTACGATCGACAGCGAAGAAGTCGAAATTCGTCTCAATACGCCGGTGACGGCCGGCCTCTTAGCACCCACCGCCCAGACGGACAAGGGAACGGCCTCGAAGGAGGATCTTCTCTGTCTCGTGATGCCCCTTCGCCTGGCGAGCTGACCCGGAAACGCGTGCGCCTTCAGTCCATCGAGCTCCGCGAATTCCGGAACCACAGAGAGGCCAGGTTCGACCTGCGCGGCGATTCAGCGTTGGTCACGGGCGAGAACGGATCGGGAAAGACGAACCTGATCGAAGCGGTCGTGCTGCTCTCGATCGGAAAATCGTTCCGCGGCGCGCGCGACCCCGCATTGACGCGCCGGGGCGCTGCCACGTTCGAAGTCCGCGGCCTGGTGGAAGACCGGCTCGGCGTCACGAGCGAAATCGTGGCCCGCGGTGGGGACGGTCTCAGGGAAGTTTTCGTGGACGGCTCGCCGCTTCCGCGGATGACGGATCTTCTGGGACGGTTCTGCACGGTCCACTTCTCGGTGGAGGACGTGGCGATCCTGAACGGCGGCCCGGCGTCACGCCGTCGTTTTCTGGACGTCGCGCTCTGTCAGCTCGAGTCGGCGTACGTGGGCTCGCTCCGCGACTACACGGCGGCGCTGAGGCAGAGAAACCGCCTCCTCTTCACCGGCCGGAGGGGACCCGGGAGCGATCCCGCCGAGTGGGCGGCATGGGAGGAAATCCTGGCTCTGGCCGGGGTCTCCCTCGACCGAAGGCGCAGGACGCTCTGCGCGGAGCTGGGCCGCCATGTGCGGGAGCTGGCGGCGCAGGTGGGTGCCAACCTCGATCCCGAGCTTGAGTACCGGGACGAGTTCGGGGATCTGGTCCTCGGGGAAGAAGAGGAAATCAAGGCCCGGCTCGAGAAGCTCGCGCGGGGGCGCCCTCGGGATAGCAAGATGGGCTGGACCATGCAGGGTCCCCACCGCGCGCGCCTCAGGTGCGCGATCGGCGGGGAGGAGCTTTCGGAGGGCGCGTCGCGGGGGTACTCGAGGCTCTACTCGATTCTCTTGCGGCTCGCGCTCGCGCGGGTCTTCGAGGAGCGGCAGGGCGATCCGCCCGTGGTTCTCCTCGACGATCCGGAATCGGAGCTCGATTCCCGCTGGATCGGCCGGGTCTTGAAACTGGTGCCGGAATCGGGCCAGGTGCTCGTGACCGCGTGCCGCGAGCTCTCGGAGATGCCGGCACGCTTCAGGCGTATGCCGATCGATCAGGCTGCTCTCCTGGGGAGCGCCGCGTGAGGCGCACGGGGAGAAGAGGAGCCGCGGGGGCGGAAACCCGCGAAGGATTCGAGCCGGTCTCTTCCGTGCTCGATCAGGTGCTCCGCGGGCTCAAGCTCGATGCGCGGTTCAAGGCCGCGGAAGCGACGGACCGCTGGGCCTCCGTCGTCGCGCCCGAGATCCTGGCAAGGACGCGCTGCGTCGGCGTGCGCGACGGTGAGCTTCTGGTCGAGGTGCTGGGCGCTGTCTGGATGGGGCACCTCGCCGTCTTGAGGCAGGGCATTCTGGAGCGGATGAACCAGACGCTCGACGCCGAAAAGCGGCTCAGCGCCATACGCTTCGTACCCATGCGATCCAAGGAGGAACCATCGCGGTGACCGGACCTCGTGAGGAAGCGGCCACGATGACGCCGACCCCTGAGGGACATTCCTACGACGCCAGAAACATCCAGGTCCTCAAGGGCCTGGAGGGCGTGAGGAAGCGCCCCGCGATGTATATCGGCTCGACCGGCCAGAGCGGACTCCATCATCTCGTCTACGAGGTCGTGGACAACTCGGTCGACGAGGCGCTCGCGGGGTATTGCACCGAGGTCAACGTCACGATCCACGCCGACTCGAGCGTCACCGTGATCGACAACGGCCGCGGGATCCCCGTGGACACCCATCCGACGCAGAACCGCCCCGCGGTCGAGGTCGTGATGACGACCCTCCACGCCGGCGGGAAGTTCGACGAAAACTCCTACAAGGTCTCCGGCGGCCTCCACGGCGTCGGGGTATCGGTGGTGAACGCGCTCTCCGAGTGGCTCGAGGTCGAGGTGCGGCGCGACGGCAAGCGTTACCACCAGCGCTACGAGCACGGCGACGTCAGGACCGAGCTCAAGGTTCTGGGCGAGACCCAGGAGACCGGCACGACGGTGGTCTGGAAGCCGGACCCCGCGGTCTTCGAGACGGTCGATTACAGCTTCGACACGCTCTCGCAGCGGCTCCGCGAGCTCGCATTCTTGAACAAGGGCATCCGGATCACGTTCCTGGACGAGCGGACCGGGAAGAAGCACGACTTCCAGTACGAGGGGGGGATTTCCTCCTTCGTGAAATACCTGAACGAGAATAAGACCGAGCTCCACCCGGCCCCGATCTACCACATCCGGGACCGCGACCGGGTGACGGTGGAGTTCGCCGTGCAGTACAACGACGGCTACGTCGAGAACGTCTTCTCCTTCGTGAACAACATCAACACGGTCGAAGGAGGCACGCACCTGATCGGATTCCGCGCGGCGCTCACTCGCACGATCAACAACTACGCGGAGCGCGAGGGGCTCTTGAAGTCGCTCAAGGAGGTCAACCTGGGCGGAGAGGACGTCCGCGAGGGCCTGACCGCGGTCGTGAGCGTGAAGCTGCCGGATCCCCAGTTCGAGGGGCAGACCAAGTCGAAGCTCGGGAACACCGAAGCGAAGGGGGTCGTCGAATCGGTCGTGGGCGAGGGGCTCCGGAACTATTTCGAGGAGAATCCGCAGGTAGCACGGAAGATCGTCGAGAAGTGCATCGCAACGGCCCGCGCGCGGGAGGCGGCGCGGAAGGCGCGCGACCTGGCGCGCAGGAAGAGCATCCTCGATTCGGGGTCGCTTCCCGGGAAGCTCGCCGATTGTCAGCTCACCGATCCGGCACAGTGCGAGATCTACATGGTCGAGGGGGACTCGGCCGGCGGGTCGGCCAAGATGGGCCGCGACCGGAAGTACCAGGCGATCCTCCCGCTCAAGGGAAAGATCCTGAACGTCGAGAAGGCCTCGCTCGACAAGATGCTCTCGAACGAGGAAATCCGGACGATCATCACCGCGCTCGGGACCGGGATCGACGACGAGTTCGACGCGGACAAGGCGCGGTATCACAAGATCATCATCATGACCGACGCGGACGTGGACGGCGCCCACATCCGGACGCTCCTTCTCACGTTCTTCTTCCGGCACATGAAGCCCTTGATCGAGCGCGGGTACGTGTACATCGCGATGCCGCCGCTCTACCGGGTGCAGAAGGGGAAGGCGGTCCGCTACGCCTACGACGATGCCGAGCGCGACCGCGCGTTCGAGGAATTGGGACGGAAGGGGATCACGCTCCAGCGCTACAAGGGGCTGGGCGAGATGAACCCCGACCAGCTCTGGAGCACCACGATGGATCCCGCGAACCGTTCGGTCCTCAAGGTGACGCTCGACGACGTGGTCGAGGCGGAGCGCATGTTCACCGTGCTGATGGGAGACCAGGTGGAGCCGCGCCGCAAGTTCATCGAGGAATACGCCGACAGCGTCCGGAATCTGGACATCTAAATGACCACACGCGAGAAAGAAGTTCCGATCCAAATCGAAGACGAGATGCGGAACTCCTACATCGATTATTCGATGTCGGTCATCATCTCGCGCGCCCTTCCGGACGTCCGGGACGGCCTGAAGCCCGTCCACCGGCGGATCCTCGTGGCCATGCGGGAGCTCAACCTGCTCCACGACCGGCCCTTCCGGAAGTCCGCGAAGATCACGGGGGACGTGACCGGCAACTATCACCCGCACGGCACCGCCGCGGTCTACGAAACGATGGTCCGTATGGCGCAGACCTTCTCGATGCGCTACCCGCTCGTGGACGGTCAGGGGAATTTCGGCTCGGTCGACGGCGACGCCCCCGCGGCGGAGCGGTACACCGAAGCGCGCCTCACCGAGTTCGCGGAGAAGATGCTCCGCGACATCGAGCGCGACACGGTGGACATGCGTCCGAACTACGACGAATCGCGGGAGGAGCCGGTGGTTCTTCCCGCGGCGGTCCCGAACCTCCTGGTGAACGGATCGGCTGGGATCGCGGTCGGCATGGCGACCAACGTGCCGCCGCACAACCTGCGCGAGATCGTGGACGCGATCCACCACGTGATCGACCACCCCGACTGCGAGGTGGACGAGCTCCTGGCGATGGTGCAGGGGCCGGATTTCCCTACGGGCGGAGTCATCTACGGACGCCAGGGAATCCAGGACTGCTACCGGACCGGCCGGGGCCACATCTCGGTGCGTTCGCGCGCCGTCATCGAGGAGATCCGGAAGGATCGCGAGGCGATCATCGTCACCGAGATTCCGTACATGGTGAACAAGGCAGCGCTGCTCGAGAAGATCGCGGAGCTCGTGAAGGACGGTCCCCTGGACGGGATCTCGGACCTCCGCGACGAATCCGACCGTGAAGGCATGCGGATCGTGATCGAGCTGAAACGCGACGCGCAACCCAAGGTCGTCTTGAACCAGCTCTTCAAGCACACCCAGATGCAGACCACCTTCGGCGCGAACATGCTCGCCCTCGTCGGCAACCGGCCGCTCACGCTGACGCTCAAGGAGATGATCGAGCACTACGTCGCCCACCGGCGCGACGTCGTGGTGCGGCGCACCCGGTTCGACCTCGCCGAGGCGGAGAAGCGCGCGCACATTCTCGAAGGGCTGAAGATCGCCCTGGACCACATCGACGAGATCGTCACCCTGATCCGCGCCGCCGCGGACGTGGAGGCGGCGCGGACCGGCCTCATGAGCCGCTTCGGACTGAGCGAGATCCAGTCGAACGCGATCCTCGAGATGCGCCTCTCGAGGCTCACCGGGCTCGAGCGGAAGAAGGTCGAGGACGAATACCTCGAGGTGATCCAGCTCATCGAGCGCCTCAAGGCGATCCTCGAATCCCCGGCGAAGGTGCTCCAGATCATCAAGGGGGAGCTGGCGGAGGTCCGGGAGCGCTTCGGGGACGAGCGGCGCACGGAGATCGTCGCCGGCTCCGGCGAGTTCGAGGCGGAGGATCTGATCGCCGAGGAGGACATGGTGATCACGATCTCGCACGCGGGATACATCAAGCGCCTCCCGGTCACGACCTACCGGAGCCAGCGGAGGGGAGGCCGCGGCGTGACCGGCGCCGGGACGCGCGAGGAGGACTTCATCGAGCACCTCTTCATCGCATCCACCCACAGTTACATTCTCGTATTCACCGACCGGGGGCGCGTCTACTGGGTCAAGGTGCACGAGGTTCCCCAGGGCGGGCGCACCGCGAAGGGGAAGGCGATCGTCAACCTGGTCGAGATGTCGCAGCAAGAAAGGGTCGCGGCCGTGCTCCCGGTGAAGGAGTTCGACGACACCCACTTCATCATGATGTGCACCCGGAACGGCACCGCGAAGAAGACCCCGCTCTCCGCCTATTCGAATCCCCGGCGCGGCGGCATTGTCGCGATCGGAGTGGATGGCGAGGACTCCCTGATCGACGCGGTCCTCACCGACGGGACCCAGGACATCATTCTCCAGAAACGAAACGGCAAGGCGATCCGCTTCAACGAGCAGGACGTGAGGCCCATGGGGCGCACCGCCTACGGAGTACGTGGAGTTACGCTCGAGGAGGACGACGCCGTCGTGGGAATGATCGCCGTGAAGCGCGAGGCCTCGCTCCTCGTCGCCACGCAAAACGGGTACGGCAAGCGCTCGCCCATCTCGGAGTACCGGATCACCGGTCGCGGCGGGAAGGGGATCATCTCCATCCAGACGACGGAGCGGAACGGGCCCGTCGTGGCGGCGCTGGAGGTGGTCCCGTCCGACCAGGTGATGCTCATCACCCGCGGCGGGATCGTCATCCGCACCAAGGTATCCGAGATCTCCGAAATCGGCCGGAACACCCAAGGAGTCCGGCTCATCAATCTTGAGAGCGGAGATCAACTGATCGACGTCGCCAAGGTGGAGGAGAAGGACGAGGGCGAGGAGGAGTAGCTGGATCCTCGGATCTCGACCTCGACGGTCCGCCGCCTCTCCGATTACTACCGGGTCCTGGAAGAGCTCGAGCTGGAGGGCGTCCGAACGGTCTCCTCGCAGGGGCTCGCCCACCTGAGCGGCGTCACGTCCGCCCAGGTCCGCAAGGACCTCTCCTGCTTCGGGAACTTCGGCAAACGCGGACTCGGCTACAACGTCGCCCGCCTCAAGAAGGAAATCCGGCTCATCCTCGGCTTGAACCGCCGGTGGAAGGTCGCGCTGGTGGGCGCGGGGAACATCGGGTCGGCGCTCTTTTCCTACAAGGAATTCCGGCGCCAGGGGTTCGACTTCGCCGCCGTGTTCGACGTGAGCCCCGACCGGGTCGGCCAACGCTGGCGGGACCTCCACATCCTCAACGTGGATTCACTGAAGCCGGAGACAGAGCGTCTCGGGCTGGAGATCGGGGTCATCGCCGTTCCGGCGCGGGCCGCGCAGGCCGTCGCGGACCGGATGGTCCAGGCGGGCATGCGCGGCATCCTGAATTTCGCGCACCGGAAACTCTTCGTGCCGCCCCAGGTCGCCTTGAAAAACGTGAATCTCGCGGTCGAGCTCGAAAGCCTTTCCTTCTCGATCAAGGCGCTGAACGCCCGGCCCGCCCGCCGGGCGCGCCGCTGATGCGTTCCGGCGTCTAGCCGTGAGCCGGGCCGCCGCGGACGCGTCTCGACTCTCCGGAAGCCCGCTCCCGGTGAGCCGGGTCGCCGAATTGGGCCTTCTCCTCATCACGGTGATCTGGGGCACGACCTTCCCGCTCCTTCGCGGCGTGCTCCGGACCCTTTCCCCCTACGACATCATCGCGCTCCGGTTCACGATCGCCGCGGTCGTGCTGGCCGCCATCTACCCGGGGCGATTGCTCCGGATGGGACCGGTCGCGGTCGGGGACGGCCTCCGCACCGGCCTCTTCATGGTCGCGGGCTATCTGACCCAGGCCATTGGGCTCACGACCACCACCTCGTCGCGGTCGGCGTTCCTGACCGGAATCGCCGTGGTCTTCGTGCCCTTCATGTCCTTCCTCGTCCTGCGTTCCTGGGTGGCGATCGGCGAAGCCGTGGGGGTGGGCCTCGCGTTCCTGGGGCTCGCGTTCTTCTACGCCGACGCGGAGTTCGTGCTTCGCGCGGGGGACCTCTGGACTCTTGCCGGCGCGGTGGCGTTCGCGGGCCAGGTCGTGTACACGAACGTGGCCGCCCGGCGCAGCGATGTCTGTGCAGTCTCGGCGCTGCAGGCTGTGGTCGCGGCCGCCGTAGGCTGGATGTTCGCCGGAGCGCACGGTGGACTTTCGCTCCCGGTGCGCGCGATTCCGTGGGGCACGGTCCTCTACCTCGGGCTCGTCGCGACCGCGTTCATCCTCGTGCTGCAGACGTGGGCGCTGGGGAAAACGAAGCCCGTGCGGGCCGGAGTGATCTACTCGTTGGAGCCGGTCTTCGCCGCGATCATCGCGATGGCGTTTTTCGCCGAACGCATGAGCGCGCGTGAG
>DASXQO010000124.1:0-6677 GCA_036507115.1 Candidatus Eiseniibacteriota bacterium
GGCCTGCCCGCTCCGGACCGCGGCGTGGCAGGCGAAGGATTTCGCGATGTGCTCCTCGGGCGGATCCCCTCCTTCCCCGAGCGTGTCGACCGAGGCGAGCACCGCTTTCAGGGAATCGATCGCCGCCTCTTCGGGGATCGATGCAGGCACGCCCCGCACCGCGACCTGCCGTTCGCCGAAGAGCGAAGCCTCGTACCCGAGACGTCTCAGGTGCGGCTCCATCATGAGGAGCGCGTCCAGCTCGGCGGGCGTGAGATCGACGACCCTCGGGAAGAGAAGCACCTGGCTCGCGCCGGTCCCGCCGTAGAGATGCGCGCGCGCGTCCTCGTAGAGAATCCGCTCGTGCGCCGCGTGCTGATCGACGATCACGATACCCCCGCGGATCGGCGCCAGGAGGTAGCGCTCGTGGAGCTGCCAGATGGGGATCTCGGGTTCGCCGAGGCTTTCCTCGACCGCCTCGCGCTCCCGCTCGCCTGCGGCCGCCGGCTCGTTCGCGGCCGGCGCACCCAACGCGAGCAGGAGGGCTCCCTCGCCCTCGGCCTCGGTTCCGGTTCCCCTCTCCGCTACGGTCGCGAGCGGGGATGGTGCGTCGTCCCCGCGGGGGCGGTAGGCGCCCGATGCCGATCGCTCTCCCACGGCGCCCGCGTCGCCGAACCCGATCCCGGACGGGACGTAGCGCCGCATCGAGGCCTCCACCGCCCGGCGCACGACCTGGAACACGCGCGCTTCGTCCCGGAATCGCACCTCACGCTTCGTCGGATGCACGTTCGAGTCGACGAGCGCGGGATCGATCTCGATCAGGACGAGCGCCAAGGGATAGCGATCGCCCGGCAGAAGATTCCCATAGCCTTGCCGGAGCGCCGCGCCCAGCGTGGTCGACGACACCACCCTCCCGTTCACGGCGAAGGTCTGGTAGTCGCGCGAGGCGCGGGCCTGCTCGGGCGCCCCGAGCACGCCGCTCACGTGGACGCCCCCGGCTTCATGATCGAACGCGGACGACCCCTCCTCGGGCCCTCTCCCGTAGAGCACTTCCCAGCGTTCCAACAGATCCCGCGCCTCGGGGAGATCGGTGTCCTCGCGCCCCTCGACCGAGAATTTCCAGTGGATCCTCGGATAGGTGAGCACGTAGTTCCAGACGACGCGGCTCAGCACCCGGATCTCCGCCTCGCGCGACTTGAGGAACCGAAGCCGCGCGGGCGTATTGAAGAAGAGGTCCTCCACGATCACGGTGGTCCCGACCGCGCGCCCCACGCCGGAAACCTGGATCACAGCACCTCCCAAGGCTTCGATCTGGGTTCCGGTCAGCTCGTCGACCGACCGCGTCGAGAGCGCGAGACGCGAGACCTCGGCGATGCTCGCGAGCGCCTCGCCGCGGAATCCGAGCGTCCGGATCCGCGCGAGATCGTCGGCGGATTCGATCTTGCTGGTCGCGTGGCGGCGGATCGCCAGAAGGGCGTCCTCGCGGGTCATGCCGGCGCCGTCGTCCTGGACCCGGATCAGGCGTTCGGGATGGGATGCCGCGTGGACCGCGACGAGGGTGCTGCCCGCGTCGAGCGCGTTCTCGACCAGCTCCTTGGCAACGGCTGCGGGGCGATCGACGACCTCTCCCGCGCGAATCTTGCCGACGACCGAGGGATCGAGTACCCGGATCAGGGGCATCGCTAGCGGAGCGTGAGGAGGGGCAATTCGCGTGGGAAGCGGGAAAGAAACTCCGCGCCGCTGGATCCCACGACTACGTCCTCCTCGAGCGACACGAGGCCGTGGCCGGGCAGATGGATGCTCGGCTCCAGCGTATAGACACTTCCTTCCCGCACGGTCTCGTAGGGAGCGTTGCCGTATCGTTCCCAGCGGGGACCCAGAACGCCGCCTCCGTCGTGGACGGCCCGGCCCAGGTGATGTCCCAGCGCGTGCGCGTATTCGGGGAAGCCTCGCGCGGTCAGATGCTCGCGAACGCGTTGATCGACCTCCCATCCGGCGATGCCCGGGCGAAGCGCCTTCGCGGCAAGCTCGATCCCGGCGACCACGGCGGCGTAGGCGTCGCGGACCGGTTCCGGTATCGATCCCCCGCCCTCCGCGGCGGAATACCAGAGGCGCTGGAGGTCGGAGCAGTACCCTTCCCGCACGATCCCGAAATCCACGTGGATGATGCACCCGCGCTGGATCGGTTCATCCCCGGGGCTCACGTGTCCGATGGCCGATTTCGCTCCCACGGTGACGGTCGGGCAGTGGCGCTTGGACCACGCGGTCGGCACCCCCGCTCGCTCCGCTTCGCGGTGGAAGAGTGCTGCGATCTCTCGAGCGGTCATGCCGATCCGGAACTCGCGCGGGGCCCGGTCGAACATGCCCTCGGTCTCTTCGATCGCGCGCAGGAGGAGTGTTCGCTCGGCGGGAAGCTTCACGCCGCGGAGGAGCGCCAAGATCCGCTCCGCCGAGACGAGCCTCGCGGCGTAGGGCGTCCCCTCGAGCGAATCCGCGAGGTGGTCGCGCAGTCCCGCCGTCAACCCGTCCGCCAGCGCGTCGTCCTGAGAGACGTTGATGCCGATCGAGCGGGGGTCGATCTGCTCGAGGAGCCGGAGGAGCGGGCCGCGGGATCCTTCCTTGTAGGTCCAGACGTCCTCGAAGATCCCCGAGGATTGGAGGTCCGGCGCGTCGAACGTCGCCACGAGCGCGAAGGCGTGCTCGGGGGTGATGATGAAATAACTGTTCCAGGTGAATTCCTGATCGACGAAGAATCTGAGATTGGGGTCGGGCCGTTCCTGCGATTCACGGACTACGAGGAGCCACGCGTCGAGGAAGCATTCGCGCAGGAACTCCTGCGCCTGGGCAAGTTTCTGGGATCCGAGCGAACGGGTGTCCGTCTCCACGGCGGGCATGACGGGAACATATCCCGGACCGCGCGGAACGGCAACGAAAACTAGGCGGCGGTGCGGACGAGCGAGAGGAGCTCGCCTCCGGTCGCGATCTCATCCGGGAAATAGTACTGGCGGCCGATGAGCCGCGCCTCGCCCGGACTGAACATCGCGCGCACGCTGGGGAGATGGGTGAGGAGCGCCTCGAGGCGTTTCACAAGCGCTCCGCTGTCCTTGTCGCTCGCCGGCGAGAGCACCGCGAAGCGACCCTCGGCGATGCGGGCGACGGCATCCACTTCCCGGACGTTCTTGCGAAGCGCCTGCGCGAATTCCTTCTGGATCGTCTCCGCCCACGTGGTTCCGTTCTGGTCGGCGAGCCGCTCGAACTCGGCGATCGTGCACACGGTCAAGAGGAAGCGTTCGCGGTAGCGTTCGGCCCGCTTCACCTCTTCCTCCACGCGCGCGTCGAATCCGCCGATCCCGAGCAGACCCGTGAGCGAGTCCTCCATCGCCCGCTCGGTCCGCGCGCCGGTGCGCCGCGCGTTTTCGAGCGCGAGCGAGACATAGAGCGCGAGCTTTCGCAGCGTCTGGACATCCAGGCGGCTGACGCCGGGAGCGGATTCCTCCCCGCGGCGCGGGACGGGCCGGATCAGTCCCAGAACGCCCGCCACGTCTTCGTCGATGCGGATGGGTATGAATGCGTAGGCGGTGACGCCCCGCTCCTCGATCACGCGGCGAAGCTCGTCGGGCGGAAGGCCCACTGAAACGAGCTCCCTCCTCGACTCGACGGCGCGCCGGGCCAGCGTCGATTCGAATTCGAGCGCGCGCTGGTGTTCGGGCTCCGAACCCTCGATCGAGCTCCGGAACAGAAACCCTCCACCCTCTCCGCGGATTCGGACGGTGTTGAGCGCCCCGGGAAACAAAGACCGCAGGGCTCCCAGCACCTCGCTCAGGAGCGATTCCGCGTCGTGCGAGATCATGATGCGCCCGGCGATATCCGCGAGATTTCCGAGGAGCGCGCTCCGGCGGCTCAACTCCGACTCGTCCGCCTGCCCCTCGATCGAACGCGCGAGGAACTCGGCCACGCGCGCGCTCAGGCGCTCGAACTCCTCGAGGTCGGCCGCGGCGCCCGACCCCACGCACTCCAGCGCGAGCACTCCGAGCGGCCGCGAGCCCAGGAGCGGCGCGAGCATCAGATTGGGAAGCGCTTCCTCCCCTCCGCCTTCCGATGCACGCCCGGGACGGGCGCAGAGCAACACGGGCCTCGGTTCCGCAAGGGCGCGCGCGAGGAGTCCGTGGTGCAGCGGGAGCTCCCCTTCCTGGCCGAAGCGTCCCGCCGAGGATACGGTGCGGAAGCGGTCGAGCGATTCGTCCGCGAGATGGACCTGGACCGCCTCCGCGCCCAGAAGCTCCGCGAGGCGCCCCGCCACCATGCGCAGCCGCTCGGTGAGCTCGAGCCCTTTCCGGCTGAAGGCGATCTCGATCTCGCGCCGCGCCCGCAGCTCGACGGCGTCCCGGTCCCGGCGCGCCACGCGGATCGCGCGGTCCAGGATCCCCGAGATCTGTTCCGCGATGGCCGCCAGTTTCGCGAGGTCTTCCTGTGTGAAGGCCGTGCCCGCCTTGTTGCTCGAGACGTTCAGCACGCCGATCGTCCGCCCCTCGACTTTGAGCGGAGCGGACATCGCCGCGACGGGGCGCGATTCGCGCTCTTCGCGGTAGCGCGCGTGGGAGACCCGCTCGTTGATGATGAGCGGCTTTCCGTCCCGCGCGACCTTTCCGGCGACCCCTTCGCCGAGGCGCTGCCTCGTGGTGCGCACGATGTCGGGCGAGAGACCGTCCGCGAACGCGATCCGCAGCTCCTGGGCCTCTTCATCCACCACCATGATCGATCCCGAGTCGGCATTCGATTGTTCCACCGCGAGGGAGAGCACTTCGCTGAAGAGGAACTGGCGATCCTCGGAGAGCGCGAGCGCGGCGCGGATGCGGCCCAGCCGCGCGCCGCCGGTCACCTCGTCGTACCGGCTTTCCCAGAGCTCGATCGGATTCGGTTCCTCGGCCGGCGCCCGGACCGGGGCGGAAGGCCAATGATCCGAAAGATCCTCGAGCGTGACGAAGATCCGCTCCGAAATGCCCGAGCGCACCAGCGACGCTGCGCTCGGCGAGGCGAGCGATGGAAGCGCGACGCGATCGGGTTTGAGGGAGAGGAGGTCGAGAGGTTCGGTCGAGCGGGGAATCTGGAGCACCTCAGCGATCTTCAGCGCGAGCGCTTCCGGATCGGGGTGCGCGACCAGCACGATCTCGATGTTCGGATCGTGCCGCGCTTTCGAGATGAGGTCCACCCGGTCGTCGGGCAGATCGAGAAACGCGAGCTTCATGACACTCCTGCGTGGCCGGCCAGCCGAAGAGAGCCAATGGTCCGGCGCGGTAAGCGCAAGGATCGTACCATCGGATGGACGGGCGTGTGCGGGGAGCGTTGAGGCCATGTTTGCTGAAGTTACCGAAGTTTTCCGCGCCGGCCCGGATGCGCCGGCGAGGCGGCGGGTTCCGTCCAGGCGCCGGTCATGCAAACTGCACGATCAACGCGTGACCGCGAGGATCTTCCCCACCGATACATTGCGCTGGGAATCGGATGCACGGACCGTGATCGCGTGCTCGCCGGGAGGCAGGTCCACGGCGTCGAAATGGAATCTCTCTTGTAACGAATCGTAGATCGTATCGTCCGGGAAGATCTGCTTCCAGTCCGACCCGTCCACCGAGTACTCGATCTTGGCGACTCGGCTGTCCGTGTCGATCGTGGTCCCCGAGACGGTCACGGTGGTCCGTTCGCGGATGCTTCCCGCGCGGGTCGCGGTGCGGAGGTTCTCGACGCGAGGGGGGATGTTGTCGATCAGGAAGGGCGCGCTGACGCGCTCGGTCGTGATCGCCGTCCCGTCCGGATTGTCCGGCGCGTCGGTTGCTTCGAGCTTCAGCCGGTAGGTGCCGTTCGCGAAGGACTCCGCGTCCCAGCTGTACGCGCGGTCGTCGAGATCGCCGGTGAGCTTCTTCCAGGCGGTCTCGTCATCGGCCTTGATGTAGAGCTTGTAGCGGAGATTGTCGCCGTTCGGATCCAGCGCGTCCCAGGACGCGCTCCGGATGCCGCGCGCCCAGGCAGCGCTCGCGTCGGAAACCGGACGGGGGCCGGAGCGCGGGAGCGAGAACTCGACCTTCAAGCCGTTCGGGAAGGACTGCGAGATCTGCGGGGGCCGGTACTCGGGGCCACCCTCGTAGTAAGGATTTTCCGGGCCATAGAGCGTGACGTTCGCGATCGATGGCGGGAGGTTCCGCTGGAGGTAGGCGACTTCCACCGTCGAGACGGTCGGTGGATCGCCCGCTCCGCGGCGAAAGCGTAGCCGGTATTGCAGGAATCGGGCGGGCGGGCTTTCGATCTTGACGTACCCTCTGACCGGAACCTCGCGCGTCCAGGCGCTCCACCCGTCGTCGGGCGTCTTGCTGAAGCCGCTCCGGCTCGACCAGAGCACTTCGCCGCCCCCGGAGAGCGAAATCTTCGCCTCCCCCCAGGACGCGACCGAGCGCAGATCGTGGGCTTCGGAAATGTACGTGCCCCGGTCGCCCAGGCCGGTGCCGAGCCAGTAGAGCACGGCGGCATTTCCGGCCGAGACGTAGGTATCCTTGCCGCTTCGAAGCAGGCCCAAGAGCTGCTTCGATTCGGTGGCGCCCAGGAGAGCGAACTTGCGATCCAGGCCCACGCGGAAGAGCGCGGCCGGATTTCCCGTCGTGAACCAGACCGACTGCGCGTCCCCGGGGACCAGCGCGTAGACGAAGTCGCAC
>DASXQO010000125.1:0-12842 GCA_036507115.1 Candidatus Eiseniibacteriota bacterium
GGGCAGACCTCCGTGCAGCACTTCGTGATGTTGCAGAACCCGATCCCCGCCTCCTGCTTCACGAATTTCGAGCGATTCAGGGCGTCCATCGGATGCATCTCGAGTCCCGCCAGGCGCACCAGGAAGCGTGGGCCCGCGAACGCGTCCGTCCGGCCGTGCGAACGGAGGACGTGGCAGACATCCTGGCAAAGAAAACACTCGATGCACTTGCGGAACTCCTGGACGCGGTCGATGTCTTCCTGCTTCCAACGCCACTCCGCGTTCTGCTTTGGGGTGAAGGGCGGAATCTTCTTGTTCACCTCGTAGTTCCATTTTACGTCGGTCACGAGGTCCTTGACGATCGGGAACGTTCTCATCGGATGGACCACGACCGGCTGATCCAGCGGTAGGGCGTCCATCCGCGTTTTGCACAGGAGTTTCGGCTTTCCGTTCACTTCGGCGCTGCACGAGCCGCACTTCGCTGCCTTGCAGTTCCAGCGCACCGCGAGGTCCGGAGCCTGATGCCCCTGGATATGGTGGATCGCGTCGAGCACCACCATCCCTTCCTCGAGAGGGACCCGGTACTCTTTGAGGCCGCCGCCCGAGGCGTCCCCTCGATAGACGTGCAGCACCGCTTCGGCCACGCTGCCTCCGATCAGGATCGGGCGCCCGCCGGCTCCGCCTCGAAGAGCGAGCGGAGTTCGTCGGGCATCCGGGGTAGGGGAGTCTTGGAGACGCGCACGTCTTCGCCGTCCTGGGTGGCGACGCTGTTCACCGTGCCCAGCTCGGGATCCAGGTTCGGATAGTCGAGCCTCGCGTGCGCGCCGCGGCTTTCCTTCCGTTGGAGCGCGCATCGGGCGACCGCCTCGCTGATCAGGAGCATGTTCCGGAGATCATGGGCGAGGTGCCAGCCCGGATTGAACACGCGCGATCCTTCGACCCGGACCGTCCTGGCCTCGGCCTTGAGCTGCCGAACCGCGTCGAGGCCCTTGTACAGATCATCTTCGTTCCGGTAGATCCCGACGAGCGCCTGCATCGAATCTTGCAACTTGCGGTGGATCGAATAGGGGTCCGGCCCGGTCGAACGCTCGAAGGGAGCGAGCATCTCGCGCTCGGCGGCGGCGACCTGCGCGGGATCCAGCGGGCCGTGCGCGGGCGCTTTCGCTGCGTACGCCGCCGCTCCCGCTCCCGCCCTCCGCCCGAACACGAGAAGGTCCGAGAGGGAATTGCCGCCGAGCCGGTTCGCGCCGTGCATGCCCCCCGACGACTCCCCTGCGGCGAAGAGCCCGGGCACCGTCGCGGCTCCGGTGTCTGCGTCCACGCGGACGCCGCCCATGACGTAGTGCCCCGTCGGGCCCACTTCCATCGGCCCCTTCGTGATGTCGATGTTCGCGAATTCCATGAACTGGTGGTACATCGACGGGAGCTTCTTCTTCACCACCTCGGCCGGCTTGTGCGAGATATCGAGGAAGGCGCCGCCGTGCGGGGTTCCGCGACCCTCCTTCACCTCGGTATAGATCGCCCGCGCGACCATGTCGCGGGTGGAAAGTTCCATCCGCTTCGGATCGTACCGCTCCATGAACCGCTCGCCCGCGGCGTTCGTGAGGAGCCCCCCTTCGCCGCGCACCGCTTCGGTGACCAGGAGCCCCATGACCCCGGGAGGCCAGACCATCCCGGTCGGATGGAATTGGAAGAACTCCATGTCGATCAGCTCGGCGCCGGCGTCCATCGCGAGCGCGTGGCCGTCGCCCGTGTATTCCCACGAGTTCGATGTGATCTTGTACGCCTTGCCGATCCCGCCCGTCGCGAGCACGACCGCCTTCGCGCGGAACGTGACGAAGCGCCCCGTCTCACGCCAGTACGCGAACGCGCCGACGACCCGGCCGTCGTGACGAAGGAGCTTCGTGACGGTGCACTCCATGAAGACCTCGAGGCCCTGGTGCACGCCGTGGTCTTGGAGTGTGCGGATCATTTCCAGGCCGGTGCGGTCGCCGACGTGCGCGAGACGCGGTGAGGAGTGCCCGCCGAAATTCCTTTGCAAGATTCGCCCGTCCGGGGTGCGGTCGAACACCGCCCCCCAGCGCTCGAGCTCGCGGACCCGTTCGGGAGCCTCCTGGGCGTGGAGCTGGGCCATGCGCCAGTTGTTCAGCATCTTCCCGCCGAGCATCGTGTCCTTGAAGTGGACTTTCCAGGAATCGGCAGGATCCACGTGCGCGAGCGCCGCAGCCACGCCTCCCTCGGCCATCACGGTGTGCGCCTTGCCGAGGAGTGACTTGCAGACCACCCCCACCCGCGCGCCCTGCGCGGAAGCCTCGATCGCGGCGCGAAGCCCCGCGCCGCCCGCTCCGATCACGAGCACGTCCACGTCGTGCGATTCGAAGCGGTCGGTCACAGGAGCCTCACGTCGTGGAGGATCCCCATCGAGAGCAGGCGCACGTACACGTCCGCGAAGCAGACGGCGACGAGCGAGATCCACGCGAATCCCATGTGGTGCCCGTTCAGGGAGGTCACCTTCATCCACATGCCGTGGCGCGTGCGGGCGCCGGCGCTGCACGAGAAACAATCCAGACCTCCGCCGACCAGGTGCCGGAAGGAATGACAGGAGAAGGTGTAGAGGGTCAGCGTTCCCGTGCTGGCGAGGATCACGAGGGTTCCGACCCCGATCCCGAACCGGCCGTCGAACCAGAGCGCTTTCCACACGTCGTACCAGAGGAAGAAGAGCCAGAGGAACGCGAGGTAGAACGCGAAGCGGTGGAGGTTCTGCAGCACGAATGGAAACCGGGTCTCTCCGGTGTATTTCCCCCGGTGCGCTTCACCGACTCCGCACGCCACCGGATCGAGAAAGAAGGAGCGGTAGTAGGCCTTCCGGTAGTAGTAGCACGTCGAGCGGAAGAGGATCGGGGGGATGAGAATCAGGAGCGCGGGAGAGAACGGCCACCAGGGAGCCTCGATCCTCGGCGAGTAGAGCGGCGAAAGATAAGGGCCCCATTCGAAGTGCGTGCCTTGCAATGCCGCCCAGGTGGCGTAGCCGCCCAGGAGGAGCAGGCCCGCGGCCGTCAGCCCCGGCGCGAGCCACCACGCATCACGCCGGCACGTCGCTCCAAACCGTTCCGGCGCGGCCGCGTGTGCGGTTTCCGCCATCCAGGCCTCCGTCGAAGATGGAATTCGAAGCGGGGAGAATCAGCGCGCCGACTCTAGCACGGGCGCCTCGGGAATAAAAGCGAGGGGCGGGCGATGGATGCTCGCCCGCCCCCCTGGAGAGTGGCCGGTTGGAGGAAGGTCTACGGCCTAATTGTCGTAGTAGGTGTCGTCGTCGTAATCGTCCTGGTAGCCGTCGTCGTAATCGTAATCGTCGCCGGCGCGATACGGTCCGTCCCACTGCGAGTCGTAGCCGTCATCCCAGTTGCTGATCGAGAGCTCGAACCCGCTCGGTCTATGACCGCAGTGCCCCACGTGCGAATAGTAGGCGCCGTACGTGTCGAACCGCGCGTCGCAGAAGTTGCAGCCGTATAGGTAGTGCGGGCGCACGATCCGCGCGCGGATGTTGAGTCCGCCGATGCACGCATCCGCCGCGATGAAGTAGCGGACAGGACGCACGTACACGAACCGGCCCCAGTACCTCGGCGCGTAGTACATGCGCCGGGCGCGGAAGTAGGCCCCTCCGTAGCGATGGTCTCGGATCGTGAGGACATCCCTGCGAATCGGCACGCCACGCCAGGAGGAACCGCCGCCCCACGCGACGCGGCCGCTGTAGCGCCGATCGCGGTACGTGATTCCGCCGCGTACTCTGCTGTCGCCGACCCGGCGGTCGCGCACGATCACGCGATCCCTCGAGCCGCGATCCCGCCAGATGCCGCTCCGATCGCTGGGCCGACGATCGCGCGTGGTGCCGCTCCGGTCGCCGTACACGCGCCCGCTCGAGCCGCGATCGCTGTTCCCACGTCCGCGCCAGGCTCCGCGATCCCCCCGGTCGCGGTCGCCGTGCCCTCCGCGGTCCTGTCGCTCGACTCTCCTCTCCCTTTCCTTGGGTTTCCACCACTTGCCTTGTTCGGCTTGGGCGAGAAGGGGAGTTCCCAGAAGAATCGTGACGCCCAGGGCGCTCACGAATGCGGTGCGCGTTCTTCGTAGCCAGGTTGCCATCATGCAAACCACTCCTTTCCGGCGATGGGGACCTCCCATTGCGTTCTGGACGGGAGATGAGAGCAACGGTCGTGCCCGGCCGCTGCCGCACGCCCAACTCGCTATTTTATTGGGTCTTACGAGCTGAATCCGCCGTCTCCGCCCGGGCGGCGTCCGTGACCATCGGACCCCACGGTCGCGGAAGAGTCACACTCCGCGCCGCTCAATAGATCGAGGCATCCTGCCGATAGTTGGACGAGCGCCGGAAGGGGCCGGCGCCTCCCGCACGACCACAACGAACGAAAGGTGGAACCATGGCCTCGATGAACGAGAACGACCGAATGGAGTACGCGGCCCTGATGAGCCGCGGCCGGGACGCCGAGCGCACCGGCCTCTTCTGCTGGATGGCATCAGGAGTCGCCGCCGCCGTGCTCCTGTCCTGGGCGATGGCCGCCAAGAGTCCGGGACTCATGCTGCCGGTCATCTTCTGCGTCGCCTACGGTTTCCACACCATGGCGCACGGGCGTCAGCAGATGCGGTTGATCGGGGGCTATGTGAAGGAGTTCTACGAGACGAACGACGCCGGCCCGATGTGGTTCACCCGGCTCGGCCATCTCGAGATCGTGCCCGGGTTCAGCGCGTCCTCGAACGACTGGCTCTCGACGATGATGGCGAACGCGGTGGTCGTCGCCTGCGTGGCCTTCGCGTGGCTCTTCTCCGGCGCCGCGCTGCGCGGCGAGCTTTACGCCGGCATCGTCACCGGATGCGGCATGGTGTTCGCCTTCCACTCGATCGCCGAGACGACACGCATGCGTCAGAGCGACGCGGCCGCCTTCTGGCGTCAGGTGGGCATGGGGCCGGTCGAGGAGCGCCGCCCGCAGCGGTTCGCGAATCGGTAACGGTGTGTTTGTGGCCCCGGGGCACCTGCCTCGGGGCCCATTTCGGTTGTTGCCCACGATCGTCGCGCCCGGCCGCCACGCCGCGTGCCTACCTTGACAGCAGATCTCTCAGACCCGGCAGCGCCGGCTTCATCACCATGAGGACCGCCGCGATCGCGGGCGTCGCAAGCGCCACCGCGCCCCAGATCTCCCAACGCACGGAGAGCGACCGGTAGGCTGCCCAATCCAGGGATTCGCCGCTCTTCCTGACGAGTTGGAGCATCTTCCTCTGAAGCGGGGCGACCTGCATCATGAAGGCGAACCCGGAAATGGTGAAGAGGACGATCGACCAGAAAATCCAGCCGGTACCGAGAATCGGGAAGTTGCCGACGATCGCGGCGCCTATGCCCCCGATGAGGATGAAGAAGATCGGCGGCAGGGTGAAGAGCCGGTCGGCGCGGATGATCCCTTCGAGCATGTTGGCGATGACGACCGGGTTCCGGGTGCGGTCCGCGTTGGCTTTCCAGAATATTCCGGTCGTGATGTTTCCCAGGAAGAGGACCACCGCGAGAACGTGGAGAAGCTTGTAGCCCAGGTAGGCGTGTGAGTCCATCGCGACACTCCCCTTGGTTTTGGGTTTCGCCTATGGAATCAGCCCGACCGCGCTGAATTCGGGGAAGCCCCGGTGCCAGACGCCCCAGACCGCGAAGAGCAGGACCGAGACGAGCGCGCCCAGAGTATAGAAACGCCGCACCGGTTGGAAGGGACGGCGCTGCCTCAGCGACCAGACGAGATAGGCCGCGCAGAACGGGAGGAGGAGCGGAGTCGTCCGCCCCTCGACTCCCGCCGCGAAGTAGATGAATCCATACGACGCGGCGCCGAAGGCCAGGAGCCGCGCGCCGGCGCGGGGACCCGGTCCCGGGGCCTTCTCTGCTCCGCCCGGCGGCGATCCGCGCGCCGCATACCAGCGGCTCTCGAGCGCGGTGAGACCGGCGCAGATCGCCACCTTCGAACCGTCGATCGCGACATGCGAGACCCGCTCGTCCCACCACTCGATGAGGCCATAGGGGTCCGCGATTCCCGAGCGCGCGACCGCGTCGTGGATCGAATTCGCGGCGACGTGTATCCCGTGCCCCAGGACGAGCGCGAATCCTCCGAGCGTGAGAAGGAGGTGCCTTCCCATCCGGAAATCGCGCGCCGGGCCCGCGCTGGTTTCCGCCGCCGAGACGGTTATCCCACGTAGGACCAGCGCGTAGAGGTAGACGAGGACGAGGGGTGTCGCGGCATCGATCGCGTCGCCCACGGTGATCCCGGCGCGCAGGAAGGGGGTCTTGATGTAAACCGAACCGAGGTAGAGCCCCGCGAACGCGATTCCGAGCCATCCGAGCCTCGCCGAAAGGGGCGGGGGCGCGGCGCGCCGGCTCAGGGGCTCAGGATCTTTGTCACCCATCCGCGTCCCTCGCGTTCGTAGAGCACGCGATGGTGAAGTCTATGAGGGCGTCCTTCCCAGAACTCGATTCGTTGCGGCTCGATCCGGAATCCGCTCCAGAAGGCTGGCCGTGGCACCTGCTCCGGGAGGCTCCGCGCGAGCTCGTCGAATTTGGCGGTGAGCTCCTCGCGGCCGCGGGTCAGCTCGGCGCTCTGCCGCGAGGCCCAGGCGCCCACTTGCGAATCGCGGGCGCGGGTCGCCCAGTAGGCATCCGCCTCGGCGTCCGTGACCGGTGTCGCCCGGCCCTCGACGCGGACCTGGCGTAGGAGTGGAGGCCACCAGAAGCAAAGCGCGACGGGTGCGCCTTCGGCGACGTGTGCGCCTTCGGTGCCCTGGCGCACCGGGGCATCCTTTCCCTTGCGGCCGAGGATCTCCTTTCCCTTCCTGCTCTCGAGGTTCGTATAGAAGACGAAACCGCGCTCATCCGCGGACCGGACGAGCACCATGCGGACGGAGGGATTCCCCCTGGAATCGACGGTCGCGAGCGCTGCCGCGTCCGGTTCCAGAATGTCGGAGCGCGCGGCGCGCGCCGCCCATTCCCGAAACAACCCGATGGGATCGGGCGCCTCGGTCACAGGCTGGGAACCGGCTTCCCGGATCTTTCTTCGTCCTGAACCGGACGGTATTTCACGCCCAGCCGATCGAAGAGGAACATCAGCACGTCCGCCTTCTGCTGGTCGCGCTCCGAGAGCGCGGTACCGCCTCCATGTCCCGTGTCGTAGCTCACCCGCATGAGGACCGGATTCTTGGAGCCCGTAGCTTCCAGCCTCGCGACCATCTTGAACGTTTCCCACGAGGGCACGCGAGGATCGTTCACCCCTGTGAGCGCCAGGACCGAGGGATAGGTCCGGCCGTCCTTGACGTGATGGTACGGCGAGTAGCCGTACATCCCCCGGAATTGGGTCGAGTCCTTCACGGTGCCGAATTCGGTCGTGTTGAACTCGCCGTTTGGGGCGAGCTCGGTGCGGAGCACGTCGCCGTAGCCCACGTGCGCCACCGCTGCCTGGATGAAGTCGGGATAATGCACCAGCGTTCCGTAGACCAGAAGACCTCCCGCGCTTCCTCCCTCGATCGCGAGTCGCTCCTTGCTGGTGTAGCCTCGGTCCACGAGATAGCGCGCACAGGCCGCGAAATCATCCATGGAAACCTTCTTCGTTCCGAGCCGCGCGGCTCGATGCCACGCGTCCCCGAATTCCCCCCCGCCGCGGACGCTGGCGTCGACGTAGATTCCGCCCTGCTCGACCCAGATCTTGATATCGGGCTGGAAATAGGGCTGCTCGCTCAGGCCGTAGCTCCCGTATCCGTAGAGGATCGTCGGAGCTTGGCCGTCGAGCTTCGTCCCCTTTCGCATGATGATGTTCAACGGGAGCTTGGTGCCGTCGGTCGCCGTCGCGAACTCGCGGCGCACCTCGCAATCGCTGAAATCGGCGGGAGAGGTTTGCGCCAGCGCGGTCTTCTGGAGCGTGGCGCTCCCGGGGCCGAGGCGGTAGGTTGCGGGCGGATGGGTGTAGCTCTGGCTGCGCACGAGCACCTCGTCCTCCGAGATGCGCACCACGGTTCCCATCAGCGAGATTTCCGGCATGGGGACCAGGCCCAGTTCCTTTCCCCTCGAGTCGTAGATCCGTATCTGGGTCGGCCCGCCGACCATCTCGGTCACGTAAAGTCTCGTTGCGGTCGGCGTGTAAGCCTCGATCGCGTTCTCGGTCTCCGGGACGATCACACGCGCGTGGCGCAGGTCGGGAACCGAGAGCGGGAGGCGGAGGATCTTCTTCCGCGGGGCATCCGCCCGCGAGAGCAGGTAGAGCGCGCCGTCCATTCCGAACTTCGCCTCGAGGATGCCGTCCTCGAAGCGCGCGAACTGGATCCAGGTTCCGGTGGTGGCCGTGAGAACCCAGTAGGCGTGCTCTCCGCCGTCGCCGTTGCTCACGTCGGCGAGCACGTACTGCCCGTCCGGACTCGTGCTCAGCTGGATTTCAGCGATCTTGGGAAACTCCTTCCCGAGCACGTAGGTGTCCTCCGAGATCGGCGTCCCAAGCTTGTGGTAGTAGATCTGCTGGTAGAAGGGCAGGTCTTCGGCCGGGCGTTCTCCTTCGTGCGGGTAACGCGTGTAGTAGATCGCGCTCGCGTCCTGGTTCCAGGCCGCGCTGCCTCCCGCGGTCCCGCCGTTCACCCTGGGAATCACGTCGGGCAGCGGCCTGCCGCTCGCCGCCTGGTAGAGATGGAGCGTTCCGTCCTCGGTCCCGTTCTTGGAGAGCGAGACCGCCACGTACCTTCCATCGAGCGAAGGCGCGTAGAAGTCGATCGATGTGCCGCCGGCGGAGTCGATGGCGTTCGGATCCACAACCACGCGCTCCGCCTTCGCGTCCATCACCATGGTCCGGGAAATCAGGAACGGCTGCTGCTTCGGAGGCTGGTCCTTCATGAAGAAGTAGGTGCCGGCGCGGTAACTCCCTCCGTAATAGTCGGGGGATTCGGAATGGGTCAGGGCCACCACACGGTCCAGGATCGCCTTCCGCTCGGGATGGCGGTCGAGCCATTCGCGGGTGTAGCGGTCCTGCCCCTTTGCCCATTTCGCCACGGCAGGGTCGGCTACCATTTCCATGTACTGGTAGTCGTCCCGTACTGTTTCGCCCCAATACGTATCGAACGTCGTGTGCTTCGTGGCCTTGGGCTTGGCGGGAAGCTTGGAGTGCGTCGCCGCCCAGGAGTGCGAGGCGAGAAGGAGCGCGAGCGCCAGGCCGACGGTGCGGCGATGCATTCGTGAGTTCCTCCGGATCGATTCGGGACGCAAATCGCGAGGGCTTGGAGCGATGACGCGGTTCGTACCCCGCCCGGCCATATTACAACAGTCGCAATCGCACCGCCCCGCGCTATACTTCACGCAGGGCCGGCGCATCGGGTCCACTCGGCACCTTGCCTAGTTCGCCCGGGCCCGACCGTGTCCGGCCCTAACTCTTTACCGCGTCTCGGGCTCGGGATGTGAGGTATCGTCCGCTCGATGGAACAGCTTCCCCTCTGGGACTCAACACCGACCGACTCCGCTCGTAGATCGATCCCGCTCCTCTCCAAGTCCCGCTTCGGCTACGGCCTCCAATGTCACAAACGTCTCTACCTAGAGCTGTACGCCAAGCATCTGGCGGAGCCGTGGGACCCGATGACCCTCGCGCTCTTCGAGGCGGGCAAGAAAGTCGGCCGCGTGGCGCGGGGCCGATTCGCTGGGGGCGTGGCCGTGACCGATGACGGGCGCCAGCACGAGGAAGCCGTCCGGCAGACCGCCGACGCGCTCAGGCAGCCCGGCACGAGGGCGATCTACGAAGCGGCGTTCACGTATGACGGCCTGAGGCTCCGCGTCGACATCCTCGCCGCGACGGGAGACGGGGCGTGGGATCTCATCGAGGTCAAATCCAGCTCCGGATATCGGGAGGACTATCTCCCGGAGATCGCGATCCAGCTCTACGTCGTGGAGGGCGCCGGCGTGCCGGTCCGGCGCGCCTGCCTTCTCTACGTGAACAGCCAGTACGTCTTCGAGGGGCTACCCTACGACCTCGAGCAGTTGTTCACGCTCCGCGACCTCTCGACCCAGGCGCGGGACGCAACGCCGGGACTTTTGACGCGGCTCGAGGCCATGCGGGTTCCGCTCTGGGCTTCGGAGCCTCCGGAGATCCCGGTCGGCCCGCAGTGCAAGCGGCCGTACCTGTGTCCCTTCTACTCGCATTGCCATTCGGACGGCCCCCAGCACCCGCTCGAACAGCTGCCACGCGTAGGCCCCAAGCTCCACCGGGCGCTCCGCGACGCCGAAATCGAAGACATCCGCGACATCCCGGAAGACTTCGACGGGCTGTCCGATCTACACAGGAGAATCCGGGCGTCGGTGATCACCGGACGCGTGCACGCCGATCCCGAGCTGAAGCGCGCGCTCGCGGCGCTTCGCCCCCCTGTTCATTTTCTGGATTTCGAGACGTGCAATCCGGCGCTCCCCCGCTTCCCGGGAACGAGGCCGTTTCAACAGGTGCCCTTCCAGTGGTCCGACCACGTGCTCCAGCCGGATGGCTCGCTCGAGCATCGCGGGTACCTTCACGTCGAGGAAACCGACCCGCGCGAACCCCTGGTCGAGTCGCTGGTCCAATCGCTCGGAGGAGACGAAGGCCCCATCGTGGTTTATTCCGGCTTCGAGGAGCGCATCATCCGCTCGCTGGCGGACGATCTCCGCGAGTGGAGGCACGATCTGCTCGCGATCGTGGAATCGCGGATGGTGGACCTCCTCGAGCTAATCCGGTCGCACTTCTACCACCCGGAATTCCGGGGCTCCTTTTCCATCAAGGACGTGCTTCCCGCCCTGATCGAAGACCTCGACTACGACGACCTCGAAATCCGCGAAGGGGGACAGGCGGCGACCGCCTTCGTGGAGATGATCGATGCGGGCACGCCCGCGCACCGGAAGCTCGAGCTTGAGAAGGGGCTCCTCGCTTATTGCCACCGCGACACCGAAGCCATGGTGCGACTCTTCAAAAAACTCAGGGAGGATGGATGAGAAACCACGCCGGGGGAAGGAACCGCGCGCGCTTAGCACTTTCGATCGGGTTGGCGCTCGCCGCGGCGATCGGGGCGGCCACCGAAGGCCGCGCCGCGAAGGAGCGGACGGCGATGCCGGGGAAGACCTTTTCCTGGACGTTCCAGGCGGACACGCTGGGGCAGAAGCCCGCGCACTCGATCGCGTTCGGAGGGAGCTGGAGCGTCAGCCTGGATTCGAGCGCGCTCGCAGCCGCGCCGGGTGACACCGCGCTCGCAGCCGCAATCGACTCGGTCCCGCCCGCAACCGTGCCCCCGCGTCGTTTGCTGACGCAGTCCGAGAGCGACGACGGGATCGCCTACCACTACCTCGCCTTCACCCGCCCGCTCCTCGAGGATGTGGACGCCTCGGTCCGCTTCCGGATCCGATCGGGGGAGATGGATCCCTCCGCCGGGCTCATGTTCCAGATGGACCGCAAGGGCACCAGCGGATACCTGGTCCGGGTGAGCGGCAAGAGCGGCGAGCTGGCGTTCCACTATCTGCTCTACGGGAAACGGCGCGACGTGAAGTTCGCGAAGATCGATCCGCCGGCGCCTGGGACCTGGCACACGATCGCGGTCGTGCGGCGCAAGTCGTCGCTGCGGGCGTTCTATGACGGGAAGGAGCTGATGTCGGTGCGCGACGACCGTTTCTCGAAGGGAACGGTCGGCGTCTGGACCGAGGACGACGCCCTGGTGGACTTCGCGGATCTGACCGCCACGGCTCGTTGAGTGTATCGGCGGCTGGGGGCCCGGTGAGGGGGCGCGCCGTCACGGCCGTGCATGAATCGGGTGCCGGTGAGTACCGCGAAATCACACCCGAACCGCCGTACGCGCCCCGCCTTCCATGACGTGGGCAGAGCCGACCGGCCATCCGTGGCCGGCATCCCCTCTATTATACCGATGCGGATCCGAAGAAAATGATTCGGCCGTGAGGTCTTACCGGCGCGAACCCGCCCCCACCGCAACCGCCACCTCGTTCAGATAGGCCGCCGCCGAGCGCGCCCCTCCAAGGAAGCAGGGGATCGGGAAGTGCTCGTTCGGGGCGTGGAGATTGTCTCCGGGGAGCCCGAAACCCATCAGCACGCATGGGGCTCCGATGATGTTGACCATCGGAGCGACGATCGGGATCGATCCGCCCATCCCGATCGTGATCGGCGGCTTCTCGAAGCCGGCCTCGAGGGCGCGCAGCCCGGCCTGGATGAAGGGGTTCGAGAGCTCGGCGCGGAACGGGAGACCGGCCCCGAACTTCCGGAACTCCACGGTGCCCCTGTCGCCTACCAGCTCGCGGACGTACCGTTCGAAGAGCTGGTAAATTCGCTCGGGATCCTGGTTGTGCACCAGGCGCATGCTGATCTTGGCCCGCGCCCACGAGCCGGTCACGGTCTTGAACCCTTCGCCCGTATATCCGCCGATCACGCCGTTCACCTGTAGTGTCGGCCGGATGATCCCCGATTCGAGCGGGGTGTAGCCTTCCTCGTGGAACAGCCGTTTCACGCCGATCGATTTCGCGCGCGAGGCGTCGTCCCATGGGATCGTTGCGATCGCGCGCCGCTCCTCGGCACTCGCTTCCAGCACGTCGTCGTAGAAGCCGGGCACGAGCACGCGCCCCGTCCCGAAGTCTTTCAGGTTCTGGAGCACCCAGCGCAGCACGTCGACCGGCTCGTGGAGCATCCCGCCCCATTCGCCCGAATGCTTGTCCACGGCCGGGCCCTTGATCGTGATCTCGGCGGTCTGGATGCCGCGGAGGGAGACGGTGATGGCGGGATGGTCGATATCCGGAAAGTGCGAATCCGAGACGACGAATACGTCGCACCGGAGCTTGTCCT
>DASXQO010000126.1:0-10534 GCA_036507115.1 Candidatus Eiseniibacteriota bacterium
CGAACGCGCGGGTGAAGGCGCGGAGCATTTCCTGTTGCTCCGTCAGCTGGAAATTCATCGAGGCCTAGGAATCGGAGTAGTCGTAGAACCCCCGACCTGCCTTCCTACCCAGCCTGCCGGCCGCGACCATCGTGCGCAAGAGGGGACACGGCCTGTACTTGTCCTCCCCGAATCCTCGATGCAGGACCTCCATGATGTCGAGGCAGACGTCGAGACCGATGAGGTCCGCGAGCGCCAGGGGCCCGAGGGGATGGTTCATGCCGAGCTTCATGACCGTATCGATCGCTTCCCGAGTCGCCACGCTTTCTTGTAATGCGTAGACCGCCTCGTTGATCATCGGCATCAAGATCCGGTTCGAGACGAACCCGGGCCGGTCCTCGACCAGCACGGGCGTCTTTCCGAGCGACGTGGCGGTTTCCATCGTCGCGTTCACGGTCTCGGCCGACGTCTCGAGCCCGCGCACCACCTCGACGAGCGGCATCACTGGTACGGGGTTCATGAAATGCATCCCGATGACGCGCGGGGGCCGCGAGGTCGCGGCGGCCAGTTCCGTGATCGAGATCGACGACGTGTTCGTGGCCAGGATCGCGTCCCCGGGGAGAACCCGGTCCAGCTCCCGCAAGACCGCCTTCTTGAGCTCCAACCGCTCGGGCACGGCCTCGATCGCGATCGCGCAGTCCGTGAGCGTTCCCGGGGTCGTGGCGCGGATCCGGCCCAGCACTAGGTCGCGCGCCGCCGCGTCGAGCGTGCCCTTCTTGATGAGCCGATCCAGGCTCTTCGCGATCGACGCGAGCCCCCGTGTGATGCTCGCCTCGTCCTGATCCAGGAGATTCACCTGGCGGCCCGCGGCCGCGAACACCTGGGCAATTCCGCTCCCCATGGTGCCGGCACCGATCACCGCGACGGGGCGCGTCGCCGTCGCGACCGGCACTACACGGCCTCCACGCTCAGGGCGACCGCGTTGCCGCCGCCCAGGCAAAGGGTCGCGAGCCCCGTCTTCGCCTTCCGGTCGTGCATCGCGTAGAGGAGGGTCGTGAGCACGCGCGCGCCGCTCGCCCCGATCGGGTGTCCGAGCGCGACCGCGCCGCCATGCACGTTGAGCCTCGAGAAATCCCAGCCCAGCTCACGCGCGTCCACGAGGGCCTGGGCCGCGAACGCCTCGTTCGCCTCGATGAGGTCCCACTCGTTCGGCTTCTTGCCCAGCTTCTCCGCGAGGCGCTTCACCGCGACCACCGGGGCGTAGAACACCATCTCCGGCGCGACCCCGCCCACGGCGTAGCCCGTGACGCGCGCCATGGGCTTGGCCCCGGTGCGCTTGACCGCCTCTCCCGACATCACGATCACCGCCGAGGCGCCGTCGTTCAGGCCCGGCGCGTTCGCCGCGGTGACCGTTCCGTCCTTCTCGAACGCGGGCCGGAGCTTGGCCAGGGATTCCATGGTGGAGTCCGCCCGCGGGCGCTCGTCCACGCAGAAGCACTTGGGCTCCCCTTTCCTCTGCGGCACGAGGACCGGCACGATCTCTTCCTTGAACTTCCCTTCCTTCTGCGCCCGGACCGCCTTCTGGTGGCTCTCGACCGAGAAGCGATCCTGGTCCTCGCGCGTCACCTTGAACTTTCGCGCGATCAGCTCGGCGGCGCTCCCCATGTGGAAGTTGTTGAACGAGTCCCAGAGCCCGTCCAGGATCACGCCGTCGACCAGCTCTCCGTTCCCGAGCCGGTATCCCACGCGCGCCTTGGGAAGGTAGTAGGGTGCGTTCGACATCGATTCCATCCCGCCCGCGACGATGATGTCGGCGTCGCCGGCGCGCATCGCCTGCGCGGCGAGCATGACGGCCTTGAGTCCCGAGCCGCACACCTTGTTCACCGTCGTGGCGCCCACGGTGTTGGGGATTCCCCCCTTGATCGCGGCCTGGCGGGCGGGCGCCTGGCCGACTCCCGCCTGCACCACGTTCCCCATGAGAACTTCATCGACCTGGCCCGGCTCGATCCCCGCGCGGCTCACCGCCTCGCGGATCACGACCGCGCCGAGCTCCGGCGCGGGCACCGTGGAGAGCCCGCCCAGAAACTCCCCAATCGCGGTCCGGCACGCGCTCACGATGTAAGCTTCACGATCTGCCATTGGATTCTCCTTCCGATCTCGACGGGGGAATGTACGGCGTGGCGCGCGGCTCTTGCCTAGCGCGCGATGCCGTCCGCTTCCCGCAACATTTCCCGGGCGATGACGAGGCGCTGGATCTGGGAGGTTCCCTCGCCGATTTCCATCAGTTTGGCGTCCCGGAAATACCGCTCCACGGGATGGTCGGTCATGTAGCCCGCCCCGCCGTGGATCTGGATCGCCGTGTCCGCGGCCCTCATCGCGATGGTGGAGGCCATGAGCTTCGCCATCGCCGAGTAGCGCGTGAACGGAATGCCGCGGTCCTTGAGCCGCGCCGTCTGGTAGACGAGGAGCCGGGCCGCCTCGATCTCGGTGACCATGTCGGCGAGCAGGAGCTGGATCGCCTGGAACTCGGCGATCGGCTTTCCGAACTGCTTCCGCTCCCTCGAATAGCGGAACGCCGCGTCGAGCGAGGCCTGCGCGATCCCGATCGACATCGCCCCGATCGAGATCCGCCCGCCGTCCAGGGTCTTCATGAACTGCTTGAAGCCCTGCCCTTCCTTTCCGTCGCGCTCGAGCAGATTCTCCTTGGGGAGCTTCACGTTCTCGAAGAGAAGCTCCACGGTGTCGCTCGCGCGGTGGCCGAGCTTCTTCTCGCGGGTCCCCGCGCTGAAGCCCGGGGTCCCCTTTTCGATGATGAAGGCCGAGATCCCCTTCACCCCCTGGCCGGGCGTGGTGACCGCGGTGAAGACGGCGGTGCCGCACACCGACCCGTTCGTGATGTAGATCTTGCGTCCGTTGACGAGGTAGTGGTCCCCCTCGAGCACCGCGCGGGTCTTGGTACCCCCCGCGTCGGAGCCCGCCTCGGGCTCGGTGAGTCCGAAGGCGGCGAGCTTCTCTCCGCTGCAGAGGCCGGGGAGGTATTTCCGTTTCTGCTCCGCCGTCCCGAAGTTCATGATCGGGGACGTCCCGAGGGAGACGTGCGCCGCGAGGGTGATCCCCGTGGACGCGCAGGCGCGGGAGATCTCCTCCACCGCGATCACGTAGGAGAGCGTGTCCAGCCCCTGGCCGCCGTATTCTTCCGGGAAGATCATTCCGAAGAGGCCGAGCTCGCGCATCTTCTTGACGTTCTCCCAGGGGAACTCGTTCTGTTCGTCGTACCGGGCCGCCTTGGGCGCTATCTCCTGGTCCGCGAATTCGCGAAGCATATCGCGCAGGCGCCCTTGCTCTTCGGTCAGCTCGTAGAGGTCGTTCGACCGTGTCTCCGTCATCGTTTCCATCCAGGTCCCCGAGCCGGTCAGACCGGCATCTCGCAGACTTCCTCGACCAGGAGCTCCGCTTCGGTCGATTTCAGTATTTCGTCCACGGTGACGCCGGGCGCGCTCTCGCGAAGCTTCAGCCCTTGCGGTGTGACCTCCATCACGGCGAGATCGGTGATGATGAGATCGACCACTTTCTTACCCGTGAGCGGCAGTGTGCACTTCTTCAAGATCTTGGAGCTTCCGTCCTTGGCGGTGTGGAGCATCGTCACGACGACGCGCCGGGCCCCGGCGACGAGATCCATCGCCCCGCCCATGCCTTTGACCATCTTGCCCGGGACCATCCAGTTGGCGAGGTTCCCGTCCTGATCCACCTCCATCGCTCCGAGGATAGTGAGGTCGATGTGACCCCCGCGCACCATGGCGAAGGAATCGGCGCTCGAGAAGAAGGAGGCTCCGGGAAGCACGGTCACGGTCTCCTTCCCCGCGTTGATCAGGTCGGCGTCCTCCTCCCCTTCGAAGGGATAGGGTCCGACCCCGAGGATCCCGTTTTCCGACTGCAACGTGACGTGGACCCCCTTCGGGATATGGTTCGCCACGAGCGTCGGCATCCCGATCCCGAGATTGACGTAGAAGCCGTCCTTAAGCTCGCGCGCGGCTCTTCGGACGATTCGTTCTCTTTTCGATTCGCTTGGGTCCATACGTCCCCTGGAAGATGGTGTCGATGAACACGCCGGGTGTTATGACCTGGTCCGGGTCGATCGCGCCCGGCTCGACCAGCTTCTCCACCTCGGCGATCGTGTGCTCCGAAGCGGTCGCGAACACCGGATTGAAATTCCTCGCGGACCTCCGATAGATCAGATTTCCCTGGCGGTCCCCCTGGAACGCCTTCACGAAGGCGAAATCTCCCCGGATCGGCATCTCGAGCACGTACTCGCGCCCGTTCATGACGCGGAGCTCCTTCCCCTCGGCTACGACCGTGCCCACGCCGGTGGGCGTGTAGAACCCGCCGATCCCCGCGCCGCCGGCGCGCACGCGCTCGGCGAGCGTGCCCTGCGGCACCAGTTCGACCTCCAGCTCCCCGCTCAGGAATTGGCGCTCGAAGATCTGGTTCTCGCCGACGTAGGTCGAGATCATTTTCCGGATCTGGCGGGTCTGGAGCAGGAGCCCCAGGCCCCAATCGTCGACCCCCGCGTTGTTGGAGACGCAGACCAGGTTTTTCAACCCGGAATCGCGGAGCGCGAGGATCAAGTTTTCCGGGATGCCGCAGAGGCCGAAGCCCCCGAAGAGAATCGTGGCGCCGTCCCGGACGTCCGCCCGCTCCAGCGCCTCGCGCGCCCCCTTCACCACCTTGTTCATTGCGCGGGCCCTGCTCCGGCGGACCCGGTGCGCCCCGATCCAACTCCGGCCGACCCGGCCCGGGCGGAGCGGTGCTCGCGCGCGGTGTTCCGGATGTAGTCGATGATCGCCGTGGTCGGCGTGCCCGGCCCGAACAGCTCGCCCACGCCGCTCTGTTTGAGGGCGGCCATGTCCTCCCTCGGGATGATGCCGCCGCCGGTCAGGAGCACGTCCCCGATCCCCTTCTCGCGCATGAGCGCGAGCACGCGCGGGAAGAGCGTCATGTGGGCGCCCGAGAGGATCGAGAGCGCCACGGCGTCCACGTCCTCCTGGACCGCAGCCTGCACGATCATCTCGGGCGTCTGGTGGAGGCCCGTGTAGATCACCTCGAAGCCGGCGTCGCGCATCGCGCTCGCCACCACCTTGGCTCCCCGGTCGTGCCCGTCCAGACCCGCCTTCGCGACCAGCACCCGGATCTTCCGCGCCATGGGATCTCCTAGAAGACAGCCGGTTCGCGGTACACGCCGTAGGCTTCGCGAAACACGTCGGCGATCTCGCCGAGGGTGGCGTACGCCCGCACCGCCTCGAGCACCGGAGGCACGAGGTTCCGGTCGCTCATGCACGCGTCCCGGAGTGCTAAGATCGCGCGCTCCCAGCGGGCCGCGTCGCGCCGCGCCCGAACCGCGCGCACACGCTCGATCTGGCGCCGTTCGATTTCGGGATCGATCTTGAGCACCGGAATCGAGACCTCCTCGTCGCCGCCGAAGCGGTTCACGCCGACGATCGTCCGCTGCCCCCTCTCCACCTGCATCTGGAACCGATAGGCCGAATCCGCGATCTCCTTCTGGGGGAATCCATTCTCCACCGCTTGGATGATCCCTCCCATCTCGTCGATGCGCCGGATATAGGCCATGGCTTCCTCCTCCATCCGGTCGGTGAGCGATTCGAGGAAATAGGATCCCGCGAAGGGATCCACGACGTTGGTGACGCCGGTCTCGTGGGCGATGACCTGCTGGGTGCGAAGCGCTACCGTCGCGGCCTCCTCGGTCGGGAGCGACAGGGTTTCGTCCATCGAGTTCGTGTGAAGCGACTGCGTCCCGCCGAGCACCGCCGCAAGAGCCTGGATCGCGACCCGCGCGACATTGTTGAGCGGCTGCTGGGCCGTGAGCGAGACGCCCGCGGTCTGTGCGTGCGTCCGCAGCATCCAGCTTCGCGGGTTCTTCGCCCCGAAGCGGTCGCGCATGAGCGACGCCCAGATGCGCCGGCCCGCGCGGAACTTGGCGATCTCCTCGAAGAAATCGTTGTGGACGTCCCAGAAGAAGGAGAGCCGGGGCGCGAATTGATCCACGTCCATTCCCCGTTTCACGCATTCCTCCACGTATCCGATGCCGTCGGCGATTGTGAAGGCCAGCTCCTGCACGGCGGTCGCGCCCGCCTCGCGGATGTGGTAGCCGCTGATCGAGATCGAGTTCCACTTCGGCATGTGCTCCGCGCACCACTCGATCATGTCGACGCAGATCTTGACCGAGGGACGCGGCGGGCAGATCCATTCTTTTTGGGCGATGAACTCCTTCAGCATGTCGGCCTGGACGGTGCCGCCGAGCTTCTCCGGGGGGATACCCTGCTTCTCCGCGACCGCCACGTACATGGCGAGGAGGACCACCGCCGGAGCGTTGATCGTCATCGAGGTGGTCACCTGATCGAGCGGAATCCCACGAAACAGGATCTCCATGTCCTCGAGCGAAGAGATCGCGACGCCCTCGCGACCCACCTCGCCGAGCGCCATCGGATGGTCGGGGTCGTATCCCATGAGGGTCGGCATGTCGAAGGCGGTCGAAAGGCCCGTCATGCCCTGGGCGAGGAGGTAGTGGAAGCGCTGGTTCGTATGCTCCGCCGTTCCGAAGCCCGCGAACTGGCGCATCGTCCAGATCCTCGTGCGATACATCTCGGGGTGAAGCCCGCGCGTGAACGGAAAGGACCCGGGCGCCCCCAGGCGTTCCTCGAGGCCCGGCTTCACGTCCTCCGGCGTGTAGAGCGCCTTCACCGGGATGCCGGAAAGCGTCTCGAAGAGCGGTGGCGGGGCGGCGGGCTCCGAACGTCCCTCTTCACGCTCGGTGCTCGTTCGCGCGGCATCACGCCGGGCGCGCTCGGTCGCCGTATCAGTTCGGGCTGCGTTCGCCATGGTCCGTCATCCTTTCGATCAAGTCCCGAGCCGCTCGGTACGGCGATACGGTTCCTTCGAGCACCTGGTCCGCGGCCCGGTCGAGCAGCGCGCCGATGCCCTTCCGCTCCCACGCCGTTTCGAGGAGCCTCTCGCGCACCGCGTTCTTCAGGCGCGCCCGGATCTTCTCGCGCCGGATTCCCCCGGACAGGTTCGGATCGGCCAGGTGGGCCCGGTGCTTCTCGATCGCCTCGTCGAGCTCGTCGATTCCGCGCCGTTCCGTCGCGACCGTCTTCACGATCGGCGGCTGCCACGGCGCCGCCGGACGCAGCGCGAGCGCCGAGCGGATCGAGGCGGAAAGCTGGTCCGCGCCCGCGTGATCCGACTTGTTGACCGCGAAGACGTCCGCGATCTCCATCAGCCCCGCCTTCAAGGACTGGATCGCGTCACCCGATTCGGGCGTCAGCACCACCACCGTGGTGTCGGCGGCCTGGGCCACGTCCAGCTCCGACTGGCCCACCCCCACCGTCTCGATCAAGGTCACGTCGCTCCCCCACGCGGAGAGCAGCTCGCACAGCTCTTCGGTGCGCCCGGCGAGCCCGCCGAGGCTCCCCCGGGTGGCCATGCTCCGGATGAAGACGCCCGGGTCCGTGGAAAGCTCGCTCATCCGGACGCGGTCGCCGAGGATCGCGCCTCCCGTGAAGGGACTCGTCGGATCCACCGCGACCACGCCCACGCGCCGCCCCTTGCGCCTCAAGAGCAGTGCGTACTCTGCGACCAGCGTGCTCTTTCCCGCGCCCGGCGGTCCCGTGATCCCCACGCGCGGAGCCGGAGGGCGCGCCCCGTAAATCCGGTCCAGGAGCGCCTCCGCTTCCGGCGCGCCGTCCTCCACCAGACTCATGGCGCGGGCCAGCGAACGCGCGTCGCCTCGAATCAGGTCTTTCGCGAGGGTCAATATTCCATCCCGGCGCGCGATTCGATCCCTTTCTTGTAATGATGTTTGATCTCGCGTACCTCGCTCACCGTATCCGCCAGCTCCACCATCGCCGCGGGCGCGTTCCGCCCCGTCCAGATCATGTCCATCCACTTCGGACGCGCCTTCGCCAGCTCCAGCACCTCTTCGACCGGAATCAGGCCGAAATCGGCGACGACGTTGATCTCGTCGAGGATCAGAAGATCGTGCTTCGCCCCGCGGACGATCTCCCAGGCCTTGTCCATCCCCTGGCGCGCCAGCTCGCGATCGCGCGGATCGGGATTCTTGGGATCCACGAACGCGACCCGGCCGAACTGCCAGACCTCGACGCGGGGGAGCGAGCGAAGGGTGTCCAGCTCGCCGTAGATCCGCCCCTTCATGAACTGGACGATCGCGATCTTGAACCCGTGACCGTGCGCGCGGAGGGCACAGCCGAACGCCGAGGTGGTCTTCCCTTTCCCCGGTCCGGTGATCACGAGGAGAACGCCTTGGCGCGTCTCGCGACTCTCGTTCGGTGTGACCGATCCCGCTGCGGCAACGTCGTTTGCGGCGGTCTTCGGCATCAAGGCATGCTACCACCGGGCGGGATAGGAGTCAAAGGCTCAACATGCGCTGGCGCATGTTCATCGAGCACGCCGACCGGTGCAGAAGCCTCAGCTCCAAGGTGCGCCAGCGCACCTTCTCGAACGCGCCCCATCCCATCGCGGCCTCACTTCCAACTTGCCCCGGGGCAAGTTGCGGGAGCAAGGGAACGCCCAGGACATCCCGGATCGTTCCGTCACGCGAAGGTTCTCAGGATAGAATCCGCCACCTGGAACGCCGACATCGGGCGCCCGATGGCGCGCGCGTTCACCTTCATCCGCTCGAGATCTGCGGGGTTCGCGAGAAAATGGGTCAGCTTGACCTTCAAGTCGAAGAGATCGTGCGCCCGCACCGCGGCGCCCGACTCTTGCAGGTAGTCGACGTTCCTCTCCTCCTGGCCGGGGATCGGCCGCAGCGCCACGATCGGCACGCCCCGCGCCATCGCCTCGCTCGAGGTGAGCCCGCCGGCCTTGCCGACCAGGAGATCCGCCGCTTCGAGGAACGTGGGGATCCGATCGGTGAATCCGTGGACCTGGATTCTCGGCTCGTGTCCCTCCACGCGCCTCGCGAGCCGAAGCCTGAGCGGCTCGTTCTTTCCCGCGATGACGAGCGCCTGCACCGATTCCGGTAGGCGGAGCACGACGTCCACCATCCCGTCCATGGGGCCCCAGCCGAATCCGCCGCCCATCAGTAGCAGCGTCAGACGCCCGGGATCCGGATCGAGCCCGAGCTCCCGCAGCGCGGCCTCCCTGCCGATGCCGGTCGCGAACCGGGGATCGATCGGAACACCGGTCACCTCGATCCGCTCCTCGGGCACGGCTCCGGTCTCGAGTAATTCCTCCTTCGCCGCCTCGGTCGCGACGAAATACCGGTCGATCCCCGGGTAGACCCAGATCGGGTGAATCGAGTAATCGGTGACGGCGCAATAGACCGGAATCCGGATCGCCCCGCGCTCGCGCAAGAGCGAGAAGACCTCGGCGGGTAGGAACTGGGTGCAGAGCACCGCGTCGGCGCTGAAGCGCCGCGTCGCGGTCACGAAATCGCGACATCCGGCCGCGAGCAAGACGGAACGCACCCGCTGGCGGAAACTCTGAGCCCGGATGCGCTCAGCCTCGCGGTAGAAAAAACCCCACACACGCGGCGCGCGGTCCACGAGGCGGTTGTACGACGAGGCGTAAAACGTGCGCAGGAAGGGGGACGCGAACTCGAGGGCGTCGCGGACGATGGGCTCGCAGGAGGGAGCGAGGGAGCGGAGGGCCGCTTCGACCGCGCGGGCCGCGCGCTCGTGCCCCACCCCGGCGGCCACGTGCAGGATCAGGATCCGCTTCCCCGTCCCCGTCTCGCGCTTCTCAGAAGAACTGGTTTCGGCCTCCCGGGTAGGCGTTAGGTACGTGCTGGACGAGGAGCTCCTCCCCATGTGCCCTCCACGTGATTCCGACCACATCGAAGCGCACGGGCCGATCGAGCAGACCGCGTCGCGAAAGATAGCCGGCCGCGGCCCTGGCCACGTCCTCGCGTTTCTTCATGCCTACCGCGTCGAACGGCGTCCCCAGCCCTCCGGCGGTACGGAACTTCACCTCGATGAACACCACCTGGCCCCGATCCCGTGCCACGAGATCGATCTCGCCCCGCCCGACGCGCACGTTCCGGTCCACCACTTCCATTCCGCGAAGCATCAGAAATTCCGCGGCGATCCGCTCGCCGCACCGAGCCGCCCGCTCCCGCCACATCACGCCCCCCGCGAGAGGCTCCCGCGATCAGAAGCCCTCGAAGACTTCCTGGACGAACAAGAGCTCCCGGACGGGGCGAAAACTCTTCCGATGAATGTCACACGGTCCGTGAATCCGGAGCGCCTCGAAATGCTCCGGCGTCGAGTACCCCTTGTTGTGGTCGAACCCGTAAAGCGGATAGGAGATCGCTTCCTCGTCCATCATCGCGTCCCGGGTCACTTTCGCGAGGATGGACGCCGCGGCGACCGCGAGGCTTCTGCCGTCCCCCTCCACGACGGCTTCGCAGGGCGCGTCGCAGACGATCGCGTCCACCCCGTCGACGAGAAAGCCCTGGGGCGTCATCCCCAGGGCTTCGACCGCCCGGCGCATGGCGAGAAGGGAGGCCATGCGGATGTTG
>DASXQO010000127.1:0-6529 GCA_036507115.1 Candidatus Eiseniibacteriota bacterium
CGGACCACGCCACGCCTCAAGGAGCAGTTCGGGCGCGTGCTGATCGAGGGCATGGCCGCGGGGTGCGTCGTGGTCGGCTCCTCGAGCGGCGCGATCCCCGAGGTTCTGGGGGACGCGGGAATCGTGTTCCCCGAAGAGGACACAGACGCCTTGGGAGAAGCGATCCGGCGCGCGACCCGGGAGCCCGAGCTCGCCGCGGCGCTCCGCGTCCGTGGGAGAGCGCGCGTCCGCGAGCGGTACACGTGGGAGGCGATCGCGTCGCGGATCGTGGACTTCTACGGGCGGCTCCTCGCGCCGGAGGGAGCGAAGAGCTAGCGGCCCGCGCGGGGCCGCCGGCCGCAGGGCGCCGGAGGGCTAGCGGCGCGCGCGGTACCAGGCGATCGTGCGCTTCAGGCCTTCGTCGAGCCCCGTCGTGGCGCTCCATCCCAGGAGTTTCTTCGCGCGGCTCACGTCCAGGGACCGCCGGGGCTGCCCGTCGGGCTTCGAAGGGTCCCAGGCGAGGGTGCCCTTGAATCCGCACAACGCCGCGATCTTCTCGGCCAGCTCGCGGATCGAGATCTCCATCCCCGCGCCCAGATTCACCGGGTCGCTGTCCGTAAGCCGCTCCGACGCCCGCACGATCGCCTCCGCCGCGTCCTCGACGTAGAGGAACTCCCGCGTCGCCTTGCCGGTGCCCCACACAGGGAGCTGGGCCGCCTTCGTGTCCGCCGCCTCGACGCACTTGCGGATCAAGGCGGGGATGACGTGCGAGGTCTGGGGATCGAAATTGTCCCCGGGCCCGTAGAGGTTCACGAGGAGCACGTTCACCGCGTCGTACCCGTACTCCTGCCGGTAGGCCTGGGACTGCACGAGCAGCATCTTCTTCGCGAGGCCGTACGGCGCGTTCGTTTCCTCCGGGTAGCCGTTCCACAGCTCTTCCTCCCGGAACGGGACCGGCGTGAACTTGGGATAGGAGCAGATCGTTCCGACACTCACGAACCGCGCGACCCCCGCGCGGCGCGCGTGCTCGAGGAGCAGGGTCCCCATCATGAGGTTCTTGTAGAAGAAGCTGCCCGGATGCTCCCGGTTCGCGCCGATGCCTCCGACGACCGCGGCGAGATGGACGATCGCCTCGGGTTTCAAGTCCCCGATCATCCGCTCGACGTCCTTCTCGTGCGTCAGGTCGTAGTCGTCGGAACGGAACGTCGCGACGTTCTTGTAGCCGTGGGAGAAAAACGCGGCCATGAGGTGGTTTCCGAGGAATCCGGCTCCACCGGTCACGACGATGCGGGATTCGGGGTTGAGCCGGGGTGCGCCGGAGGGGGAATTCACCCGGAGAATCTTAGGGAGCGGGCGCGGAAAGTCAAGGAAGCGGGGCCCCCGGGGGCGTGCTAGGATCGCTCGGACCGGGAGGGTAGCTTTGAGAATCGGCGTGGACGCGCGGAAGCTGCGCGACGGCGGAATCGGGACCTACATCCGCAATCTGCTCACCGTCTACTTCGGACGGCCGGGCGGTCACTGGTTCGTCGTGTTCCTGCTCGAGCAAGACGTCGGCGCGGTGGCCCATGCCGGCTCGCCCGCGGAGGAGATCCGCGTGCGCGCGGGCAAGTACTCGGTCTCCGAGCACTGGCTCCTGGCGCGCGCCGCGCGCCGCGCGCAGGTCGATCTCTACCATTCGCCCCACTACACGCTCCCCCTCCCGATCCAATGCCCGGCGGTCGTCACGGTTCACGACCTGATCCACGTCCGTTTCGCGCGGTTCTTTCCCGCCGGCGCGGGAATCTACGCGCGCACCATCGCGCGCGCAGCGGTGCGCAAGGCCCGAATCGTCCTCGTGGACTCGAGCCACGTCAAAAACGACGTGATGGAGATGCTGGGCGTCCCTTCCGACCGGGTCCGGGTCGTGCCGCTCGGGATTTCGAGGGAGTTCACCCGGAGATCGGCCGATGAGGCCGAGCGGTTTTTGCGGGAGCGGTCGCTACCCTCGGCGTATTTTCTCTACGTCGGAGCCCGGAAGAAGCACAAGAATCTGGCCCTCCTGATCGACGCGCTGGAACGGTTGCCGCGCTCCGACAGGCTCCCGCTCGTGATCTCCGGTCCTCCGTGGAAGCTCGCCCATCCGCTCGCGCAGCGGGCGCAGCGCGCGGGGGTTTCCACCTGCATCCACTTCTCGGGTCCCTTGCGCGACGACGACGAGCTGGCGCTGCTCTACTCCGGGGCGGCGCTCTACGTGCAGCCTTCGCTGGATGAAGGTTTCGGGCTTCCCCCGCTCGAGGCCATGGCGTGCGGCACGCCCGTGCTTTCATCCTCCGCGGGCGCGCTCCGGGAGACGCTCGGCGACGCCGCCGTCCTCCTCCCGCCGAGCGAGCCCGAGGTCTGGGCCGAGGCCATGACGGAGCTCTTGCAGAACAGCGTGCGGCGCGAGGCGCTCATCCGCCGTGGACTTGCCCGGTCGCGCGCGTTCACGTGGGACCGCACGGCGGAGCTGACGATGGAAGCCTACGGCGAGGCCCTGAACGGTGCTTGACGCGCTGGCCAGGGCGTCGGCGTTCTCGTTTCTCCTCCTCGCAGCGGCGCTCCCGTGGAGCGTGGCGCCGATTTCGATCGCCCTCGTCCTCTGCGCGGCGTTGACGCTGCTCCTCTGGCAGTTTCCGGGAGGCGCCGCCGTCCGCTGGGAGCGCACGCCGGTCGACCTCCCCGCGCTCGGCTGGATCCTGGCACTTTCGATCGCGTCCCTCTTCGCGCTGGACCTGGGATCGAGCTGGCCCCGAGTCGTGAAAGGATTTCTGCTGCTCCTCGTCCCCGTCGCCGCCTATCACGCGCGCGACGAGAAGACGGCGCGCCTCGCGATCGCGGTGCTCTTCGTCTCGGCCGGCCTCGCGGCGATTTTCGCCCTCGGGCGATTCGTGGCGCAGGGACCTGAATTTCCCAATCGCGTCAAGGGGGCCGTGGGCCATCCATTGACCTACGGAGGACAGGCGCTCCTCATCGCCTCCCTGGCGACCGCGATCGCGATTCGCAGCCGGGGAGCCTGGCGCGTGGGGGCACTCCTCTTGCTCGGGGTGACCCTGCCGGCGCTCGCCGGGAGCTACACGCGGAGCGCCTGGATCGGCTACATCGCGGCGCTCGCCGTGATCGTGGCCTTCACCCGCGCGCGGTGGCTCGCCGGCCTGGCGGGGGGTCTCGCCGCGCTCGCCCTGGTCTTGCCCGGCGCCTATCGGGAGCGCGCGTTCAGCATCTTCGATCCGCAGAGCCCCTGGAACCGGGAGCGGCTGCACATGTGGGAGGCGGGGGCCCGTATGGTGCGCGACCATCTGTGGACCGGCGTCGGGTTACAAGATCTCCATTCCGTCTACGAGACCTACAAGCCGCCTGGAGCGCTCGAGCCCGCCGGGCACCTCCACAGCGTGTACGTCCAGGTCGCCGCCACGATGGGGGTGATCGGGATCTTAGCGCTTCTGTTCCTGATCGCGGGGCTCCTGCGCGCCGCCTCGCGCGCATTTCGGAACGCGCGGCGATCCGGCTTTCTGGTAGAACCATTCGGCCCCGCGGTCTCGCTCGGCGTCTCGGCCGCGCTCGTTGGTTTCCTGGTCTCGGGCCTCATGGAATGGAATCTGGGGGACGAGGAGCTGCTCGATCTTCTCTGCGTGCTCGTCGGCATCGCGTTCGCGGCTTCCGCGTGGCGAGGAGCCAGTCGCAGCGCCGGGGTCGCGGGCGACCTCGCGCTCGTCGAGACCCACGTCGATCAGTCCTTGGGGGCCATCGCGAAGCGCTGTCTCAACCAGCCCACGAGCCCCGCGAGCCCGGCGCGCTGAAGCAGCCGTCGCGCGGTGCCGCGCGCGACCAGGAAAAGAAAGAAGGCGTACGAGCGCTCCCACCCGCGCGCGAGGACCCTGGCGCGGATCGCGTGGGTCTCCCGGTAGGTCGCCCAGAGCGACCGCTCCGACTGACCCCCCGATGCCATCAGGGCGATGGTCTGGGGGATCACTCCGAAGCGTTTCCCACGGGCGAACGCGCGCAGGAAGAAATCGTAGTCCATCGCGTTCGGGTACCGTTCGTCGAATCCGCCGATCTCCTCGAAGACTTCCCGCCGCGTGAACACGGCGGGGTGGTGGATCGTCATGTCCATCCGGAGTCTCGAGGGCTCCGGATGGTACAGCGTCTCCCCCCGCTCCTCCTCTTTGAGGAGCGATCCACAAAGGACGTCGGTTTCGTCGAAAGCCCGGTCGAGCACCGCGTCGAGAGCCCCGGGGAGGTAGACATCGCCGGCGTGGAGGTGCGCGACCCAGGCGCCCGTGCTCAGACGCACGCCCTTGTTCATCGCGTCGGCGATGCCTCGGTCGGGTTCGGAGATCGTCCGGATCCCCTGGGCGAGGGCGATTGTTTCGAGAAACTCCCGCGTCCCATCGGTAGAGCCGCCGTCCACGATCCAGTATTCGAGCAGAGGGCATTTCTGCGCGAAGACGCTCTCCACCGTGGGGCGGAGCAGGTGGAGCGCGTTGCGGCATACGGTCACGACGGTGATCGCGGGACGCGCGCCCGCATCGTGCCTTTCGCCTGCGCCGCTCCCTGCATTGGGGCGCTCCCTCGCATCGCGCCTTTCGCCCGCGCCGCTCAATCGAACTCCCGGTAGAGCGCCTCGTGGGCCGCGGCGCAGGCGTCCCAGGAGAATCGCGCCGCGCGTGCCTTGAGCCGCTCACCCAGCACGCCGTCCCGTCCCACTGCGAGACAGCGCTCGATTCCGACGCGGAGACTCTCCCGATCGGTGGGCTCGACGTAGATCGCCACGTCTCCGGCTACCTCCGGCATCGACGAGGTGTTCGATGCGACCACCGGGCATCCCAGCGACATCGCCTCCACCAGCGGCAGGCCAAACCCCTCGCAGCGCGACGTGTAGAGAAGCCCCGCAGCCCGCTCGTAGGCCCACTTGAGCTGGGCGTCGCGCAAGGTCCTCTGGCGGACGCTTCCCGCGACCCCGAGCGCTTCCGCGGACTCGCGTTCCTCCCGGCGGAGCGGACCGCCGCCGACGCAGAGGATCGAGGTCGAGGCCTTGGCACTCGAGGAGGCCCACGCTCGAAGCGTCTCGGCAAAATTCTTGTAGGTGTGCCGCTCGCCGACCCAGAGGAAGAAGGGGGGCTTCATCCCCGGGACCTCCTCGGCCGGCATCGCGTCCCAATCGGTCGATCCGCAGTGGATCACATGGGTCTTCCGTTCGTCCACGTTCAGGAACTCGACGAGGTCGCGTTGGGTCGACTCCGAGATGCACACGACGCGGTCGGCGCGGCTCACGATCGCCCGCTTCCACCGGGCGGGGTCCTCCGAGTTCCACCATCCCCGGCGGAACAGGGAAGGGAACCGTTCGTGCGCCATGTCATAGACCGTGAGGACCAGCGGTGCGGAGGGGAGCCGCGCTGGATCGCGGTAGTAGGTCGGATGGAGGATCACACCCGAGGTTCGAACGATGCGTACCGAATCGATCCACGCGTTGAAGACCGCGCGGGGTCGGGGGCTCAGGCGGAACCCGGGCATGTAACGCGCGGCCTCGGCGGGAAGGCGCCCGCCGCGGATCGCGGGGGATTGGTGGAGCCCCGCCACGAGGCGCGCCGGGCGGGAAAGGCGCGGGATCAGCTCGGTGAAATACCGCGTGATTCCCCCACGGGCCTGGAGGCGGAAAATGTCCCCCGTGTAGAGGACGGGACGGGTCATTCCCCTCGAAGCCGCGAGCGGATGCTCTCGCAATCCGAGACCGTGAGGGAAGGCCGGAGCTTCTTCACGATCGGAAACGCCAAGGCGCCGAGACGGACGGCCGTCTGCCACTTCCAGGCGGGGAAGGGCTTTCGCGCGAAGATCTGAAAGAAGGGTCCCGCCGTCACGTGCGGGTACCCCGCCTCCCGGCCGAGGCGCTCCAGCGTATCCCAGCGATAGAAGGCAACGTGCTGGCCACTCTCGACAGAGAGGTAGTGCCAGTCGGGCGCGGGTTTCGATCCAGGGTGAAGCTCCGTGCTCGTGAGGATCCACTCGGCCCCGAGTGCCGCGATCTTCTTGAATTCCTCGAGCGGGCGCACGAGATGCTCGAGCACCTCGAAGGCCGTCACCGCCCGCGGCGCCGCCGGCCCGGGACTCCACTCGAATCCGCGCGCGAGGGTGTTCGTCGCGTACGGATCCATCCAGAAATATTCGAACCCCACGTCACGCATGAGACGCGTGAAGATGCCGTAGCCGCCGGCGTAGTCGAGGCAGGGCTCGCCGCGGACCCCCGAGAGATGGAGAAAGGTCGCGACCACCCGCCTCGCCCCGAGGTTCCGGGCCAGGACGCCTGTGTCCGTTGGATGGATCGCGTCCACGTAGGCATCCTTGAGCCAGGTGGGCTCGTCCGTTTGCGTGAGCCCGCACACGGTGCACTGGTGATATCCGACCTTGTGCTTCCGGAGGACCATCTTCTCGAAGAGAGGGACCGTCTCCCCACCGCAGAGCCGGCACTTCATCGCGGGGCCTCCCCGCGCGCGATGTTCTTGATCACGGATTCTGGTGTGGCGATGCCGACGTGTCC
>DASXQO010000128.1:0-3648 GCA_036507115.1 Candidatus Eiseniibacteriota bacterium
GTCGCGCTCAAGCTCCTCAAATCGGAAGAGCCGTGGATCGGCGCCGCGGCCGAGCGATTTCTCTCGGAGGCCCGCCGCCTCGCTCGCGTACACCACCCGAACGTGGTCATCGTGCATGGCGCCGACCGCCATGAGGGCCGATACGGAATCTGGACGGAATTCATCCGCGGCCAAACGCTCGAGAAGTACACGCAGACACACGGCAAACTGGGGCCCCGCGAGGCGGCGCTGATCGGACTCGATCTCTGCCGGGCGCTTTCAGCCGTGCACGCGGCGGATCTCGTGCATCGCGATGTCAAAGCGAGCAACGTGATGCGCGAGGACGGCGGCCGCATCGTGCTCATGGACTTCGGCTCGGGCGCCGAGATTCCCCCCGGGGGAGACCTCAAAGCGAGCCGGCACATCCACGGTACGCCCATGGCGATGGCGCCGGAGCAGCTTCGCGGTGAGATCGCCGGGCCGGCGACGGACGTGTATGGGCTCGGGGCGCTCCTGTACTGGCTCGTGAGCGGCCGGTATCCCATCGAAGCCTCGACGTTCGTCGAGGTGGTGCAGAAGCACGCGCGGAACGAATATGTGCGGCTGCGGGATCGACGGCCCGACCTGCCGCACGACTTCGTGCAAGTCGTGGAGCGGGCGATCGCACCCGATCCGCGAAACCGCTACGCGAGCGCCGGGGCAATGGAACAGGCGCTGGCGGTAACCCTCTCGCATCGGGAGCAGGGGCGGCTGGCGAGACTCGGCCCGACCTGGCTGCGCTCGCGCTGGGGAGGTCCGGTGACCGCCGGCGCGGTCGTCTTCATCGCCCTCGTGTTGTTCGCCCGCGTTCCTCCGAAGAACGGAACGGATGCGCCGCCCCCCGCCGCTGATTCGACCGCGGGCCGCCGCTTGAGTCCCTCCCGCCGCGCGCTGACTGCCACGGCATGGCTGCGCCGGCTTGCACCTCGGGGCGAAGAATCGGTGACGCCGGGCTCCCGCGTCGCACCGGGAGACCGCCTTTCCATGCTCCTCGAGGGATCCGATTCCATGTACGTCTATGTGCTCAACGAGGACCGCAGGGGAAACGTGTACGTGTTGTTCCCGATTCCCGGCGTCGCACCCACGAATCCGCTCCCTCCATCGGTACGGCACCACCTCCCGGGGCGGCTCGGGGACAGCCTCGTCTACTGGAATGTGACCAGCGCCGGGGGAAGAGAGTCGATCACCGCGGTGGCCTCCCGAAAACCCCTCGAGCAGTGGGAGACCCTGCTCCGGGGCTTTCCGCGCGCCGTTCGCGGGCGCCTCGTGACGCCCAACAAAGTGAGCCCGAAGGCGGTTCGGACGCTTCGCGGACTGGGCGGGATTTCGGTGGAAGCTCAGGATGCGAGCGAAACGTCGCGTAGGACGATCGCCGACGCGATCCGAGCGCTCGAAGAACGGCGCATCCGTACGGGCGACATCTGGATATGGACGGCGGAGTTGGAAAACCCCGAACCTGTGCCGTAGACCGGACCGCCCGAGTCCGCACTCCATTTATCGATGTAGCCCCCGTCTGACTCCGTTACACTCATTGGCGGTGCGGCACGTGGCTGGGCAGGGGCCCAGGACGGTGGCCGTTCGAACGCACCTATCCCCGCTATGGAGAGCGCCGGTGTCCCTTCGAATACTGCTGGCGGACGATCACATTCTCGTTCGCGACGGAATCAAGGTAACCCTCGAAGTCAACGGCTTCAATATCGTCGGGGAAGCCTCCGATGGCCGCGAAGCCGTCCGGATGGTGCGCGAGCTCAAGCCCGACGTTGCCGTGTTTGACGTAAGCATGCCCGGCCTGAACGGGGTCGATGCGGCGCGGATCGCGATCAAGGAAAGCCCGGGAATCAAGATCGTCCTCCTCACGGTCCATATAGAGAACGAGTACGTGGACGAAGCGCTCCGCGCGGGCGTGTCGGGTTACGTCTTGAAGAAGCAGGCCACCGCGGATCTGATCAAGGCGATCCAGGAAGTCTCGCTGGGGAACATCTATCTGAGCCCCGGCATTTCACGCGCCGTGATGGAGGCGTTCCGATCCGGCAAGGAACTCGCGGCGCGCACGCTCTCGGCCCGTGAGCGCGAAGTGCTGCAGCTCATCGCCGAGGGAAAAACGACGAAGGAAATCGGCGGGGTGCTCGGCATCAGCGTGAAGACCGCGGAGACGCACCGCAGCCGCGTAATGGACAAGCTCGAGATTCGCGACACCGCGGGCCTCGTGCGCTACGCGATACGGATGGGCTTGATTTCCCCCTGACGCGCGCGCGCGCTGCACCACACGCGCGCGCGCGCTGCGCCATTGCCGCACGCGCGCCGTCTCTCGCCCGTATGGAAGCCCCCTTTCGACCGTCCCGGAATCTCGTAATCACCTACAGGCCTAAACCCTTTGCCTGACAGCGTTACCGCCGGGTCCGGCCCCTCGATTACCCGTCGCGCCCTAAGGGTTTTCCTGACACCACGGTTCCGGCCAACCCACGCTCGAATTCAGGAACCTCCTCATTGGTGCGGAGTTGCGGGAGTTCTAACGTTGTGTGTGCAGGGTTGGGGAATGGAAGAGGCGCCGCTACTCACCCCTGCAACACCGGCGATGCCGGTGAAGGGTCATGGTGGGGCGGGGTCGGTTCGAGGGGGTCAATTCGAGACGCCCGCCCCAAGAAAATCACGAGGGCTCGATGACGTGGTTGTTCACATGAGGGCCCGTTATGTAGGCACCCTGGGCATCACGGAGGGTCCGACTCGAAAGGCGCAGGGAGTTCTCCCCCCTCCCGGCGGTGACTTGTGCAAATCGCTCCGTCCCAACCGAGGCTCCGCAGTGGGAACTGGTGTGAGACCCCTGCGCCGAAACGTTTCCTAGACATCGCCACCGCTCTCATCGGTCTCACGATCGGCTTTCCGATCCTGTGTCTCATCGGGATCGCGATCGCGCTCGAGAGCCGGGGATCCGTGCTCTATTCGCAGGAACGTGTCGGTCTCAACGGCCGCACATTCAGGATGTACAAGTTCCGCAGCATGATCGTCGACGCGGAACGCGAATGCGGACCGGTGTGGGCGTCGGAAACCGACCCGCGCGTAACGCGCGTGGGATCGATCCTGCGCCGGACGCATCTGGACGAGCTTCCGCAGCTCATCAACGTGCTATGCGGCGAGATGAGCATGGTGGGGCCTCGTCCGGAGCGGCCGGCCATGGTCGACCGCCTGGCGAAAATCGTCCCCGGCTACAACGAACGCTGGGCTGTGCCTCCGGGGATCACCGGGCTGGCCCAGGTCCGGCACGGTTACGACAAATCGAACAAGACCGTAAGGCAGAAGCTCCGCTACGACCGCTGCTACATACGTCGACACGGCAGTTTGGCGTTGGATCTCAAAATCATGGCCGCGACCGTCGCCCTGATGATTCATGGAGGCGACTTGCGGAAATCTACCCCGGTGGCCCAACCACGGGCACTGTCGGGTAAGGAGGCTTTGACAAAGCCATGAAATGGAGAGGGATCGTGAATATCGGAGACGCCGCGCCCTGGAAGCCGGTTCCGATGTCGGTGGATCGCGCGGCGATGGCGGTGTTGTCCCAGCAAGTGAGCACAACTCTATCGATGCCGGCGTGCATTCGAGCCGCGCTGATCGCCACCGAAGGCGGGTCCTCCT
>DASXQO010000129.1:0-11525 GCA_036507115.1 Candidatus Eiseniibacteriota bacterium
ATGAACCGACACCCGGGCATCGCGCCCGGTGACCCCCATCGCGTAGCCTGCCCCGGACACGCCCGTATTGGCCCCGGCGATGCCGCGGGCCGCGTTGCGCGTCCGATCCTTCTCGACCCGCGCGAGGAGGAGAAATCGCGCTGTCCCGCGCAGCGAGTCCGCGATCTCTCGAAGGTCCCGCGCGCCCAGCGTCCCTTGGTACTCGTAATCGAGAAGAATCCGGCGTGCGCGCTCCTCTCCCAACTTCCATCGGACGCTGTCGGCCGGAACGAGCGGGATGTCGCGGCGCTCCTCGCGGAAGGCCTTCTCGAGCATGGCGACGAGGGGCGGACGAACCTGATCGGGCTCCTGGAATTTCACGACACCCAAGACCGCGATCTTTCCCTGGCGAAGATCGACTTCGGTGAGCGCGGGGTCGAGACGCTTGAGGCCTGCTTCCGTTGCGCAGCCCGAGACGAATGCCCAGAGCGCGAGCGCTGCGAAGAGCGGCAGGCGGTGTGAGGGGTGGATCGAACGCATGGCACGATTGTACGTCATGCGGCCCGGGCGGGCGCGGCTGCGGCCGCCCGCCCTCACCGGGCCGACGGCGGCGTCATCGCCGCTCGCGCGTCACCTCATCCAGCGACTTCCGTATTTCGATCGCGATCTGTGCGAAGTGATGAGGGTCGGAGACGAGCGGCGGCCCCACCAGCAGATGATCCCCGCGTTCGCCGTCGGCGGAGCCGGAGCCCGCGAAGATCAGGAGCCCTTTCTCGCGGCATGAGGCCTCGACGCGCTCCGCGACCCTGAGCTCGCGGGGGAAGGGCGCTCCGGTCTCGCGATCTTCCCGAAGCTCCACGCCCCAGAGAAACCCCAGCCCGCGCACGTCGCGAACATGGGGGTGGGCCGAGAGCGGATCGAGGGCCTCGCGCAGGAGCGATTCCTTCGCGCGCACGCGCTCCTCGATCTTCTCCTCGCGCAGGGCCGCGAGGAGGCGCCGGCCCACAGCGCAGGCGAGCGCGTGCCCTCCGTACGTCTGTGCGTGGAGGAAGGGGCCCTCCGTCGACGCGTCCAGGGCCGCCGCGACCCGGCCGGCGAGAAGGACTCCGCCGATCGCGGCATACCCGCCGCCCGCTCCCTTTCCGAACGCGACGACGTCGGGTGCCAACCCCGCATCCTCGGGGCGTTCCGCGAGCCGCATCCACGCGAAGAGGGAGCCCGTCCGGCCGAACCCGGTCAAGACTTCGTCCGCGATCCAGAGGGCGCCGCGCGCGTCGCACGCGCGCCGTATCCGGGCGAGGAATCCGGGCGGGGGCACGGATGCGCCCAGTCCCGCCCCCGGGATGGTCTCGGCGATCATCGCCGCGGCATCTCCCATCTCCTGCTCGAGTGCGTCCCCGCGCGCGTCGATCGGGGGCGTTCCTCCGGCGAGCAGCGACTCATAGGGGGCCCGGCGCGGAAGATAGTCGGTCACCCGGAGCGCTCCGAGGGTTACGCCGTGGAAGTGACCGCGCAGGCGCGCGACCCGTGTGCGTTCCGGGCGGCTCATCGCGCGCTGGTAGCGGGTTGCCGCCTTGAGCGCGACCTCGACCGCCTCGCTTCCCGAAGTGGTGAAGAGCGCCCGGGTATAGGGAGGGCCGGCGGCCAGGAGCAGCTCCCGCGCGTAGGCCTCCGACTCTTCGCTTTCGAAGGTGGAAGGGCGCGCATAGGGGAGCCGGGAGGCGGCGTCCGTCAGGGCGCGCGCGAGGTCGGAGCGGCCGTATCCGAGCTGGACGCAGAAGGAGCCCGAGATCGCGTCCAGATAGCGGCGGCCGTCCAGGTCCCAGACGTGAACGCCTTCACCACGGGCCAGGGTGGGTCGCAACGAAGGGGTGCCGGGATGGTTCACGGCGGCGACAATGCCAGCGCCGCCGGGGGAAGGCTAGCCTGAGTTCGCGGCGCGCGTAGCCGCCCGCTGCAGGGCGGAGAGGTTGGACGAGCTGAGGCGCGACGCCGAAGCGATGAGGAGACACGCCTCCGCGCGCGAGAGATTCTTCTTCGATTGGGCGAGCGATTCGAAGCCGGGGTCGAGGATCGGAGTCGGCTTGACGGCTTGAACTTTGACCCGCTTGGGCGGATGCGCGCCCCGGCCGCGTGCCTCCTTGGCGAGGTGCTCCGCCCTGGCCGCGGCAGCCTTCCTCTGCGCTTCCGTCTCGGCGGCGGCGAGCTTGCTCGCTTTCTCCTCCGCCTCGGCCGCCTCCTCCTTGCCCGCGAATTCCACGTTGAAATCGCGCGCGAGCTGCTCGGAGGCGATCCGGGCCATGCTCTGGCCGCGCGCCGCGCCGCGGCCGAGGCACCGCAGCACGAGCTCGAGGGCTTCCGACCGGCCCACACGATCGGCCGCGTCCTGGCGCGAACGCGAGGTGTGGTCCAGGATCCCCGAATCGACGAGAGCGTCGATACTGGAGGAGAATTCGGCCTTGGTGAAGGGGGTGCCCAGCTGGAACGCCGTTACGAGGGCCGCGTAGAAGTCGTCCCGCGAAACGGACTCGTCGGGTTCGAAGCGCCCCCTGGTGCCGTTCATCACGCCGTCCTTGGCCGCGGGCAGCGCGTAACGCGCCTGCCAGCTTCCGGGCTCCAGGTCCTCGAAACGCAAGACGTGGTCCACGAGGAAGGCGAGCGGATCGACCGTGTGGGGCAGCTCGGCCTCGGCCCGCTCCCCGTCCCCGCCCTCCTCATCCGCCTCGAGATCGTCGCCGGGATCGGAGATCTCGGCGTTCTCCTCGATCCGCGTGGTCCGGATCTCGAGATGCAGGTGCGGAGCCGACGCGCGACCGGTCCGGCCCACCTTTGCGATGGGCTGTCCGGCCGAGACCACGTCCCCCTTGCGGACCAGCACCGAGCGCTGCATCAGATGCGCATAGAGGGAGTAGACCGCCTGCCCGTCCGGGAGCAGGTGCCGGATCACGATCCGGTTCCCCCATCCGGTGCGCCACCGGTAGCCCGTCCGGTATCGCGTTCCCCATGTGTAGGTCCGCTTCCCGTTCACGACTTTGGGGAGCTTGATCCTCTGGGCTTTCCGGTACTTGACCAGGGCCTTGCCCTCGCTCACATCGACGACGCCGGCCGCGACCGCGCGGACCACGTGGCCCCCCTGGCCGTTCGATAGGTCGACGCCGTAGTGGACCCGCCGCGGCCGCTGCTTGCGCGCGCGGCGAACGGCGAGATAGGGATCCGACACGTGGAATCCGACCCGCTCGCCGGGCGCGGGCTTCGTGAAATCGAGCTCCTCACCGATGGGGAAGACGAACGCGGCCGCGATCGGCGGCCGCGGATATTCGGCCCGTAGCGTGGAGGGGATGAGGGAGAGCGCTGGAAGGGCCGCGGCGCATGCGAAGGCGCCGGCCCATGAGAAGCGACACGTCCGAGCGATCGTGCCGCTCGCCCGCACGCGCTATTCGTTCCCTGAAGCCGCGCTGGCCCGCGGCAGTCCGAAACGGAAGGTCCAGTCGAGCAGCCGTCGCGCTTCCGCGAAGCGCATCCGGTTGCTCGGCGCTCCGAGCAGAACGGCGGTCACTTCCGTGCCCGACGGGGTCTCCACCATCGTGGCGAAGCAATACCCCGCTTCGCTGATGAATCCCGTCTTCCCTCCGGTGACGCGCCACTTGCTGCGGAGCAGCCTGTTGGTGTTCACCAACCGGTGGAGCTTCCTGTTCGAAGCGAAGGTATAGGTCTGCTTCTGCATGATCGAGCTGACGATGGGATTCGACGCCGCCGTGCGCAGGAGCGCGGCGATGGCCTGCGCGGTCGCGACGTTCTGCTCGTCGAGGCCGGTTGGGTCGACGAAGCGCGTGCCCGCGAGCCCCATCGAGTCCGCCATCTCGTTCATTCTCCGGATGAACTCATAATGCGGCAACCCGCACGACCGGACCAGTGCCTTGGTGGCGACGTTGTCGGAGGACATGAGGGACGCGTGGAGCAGATCCCGCACCGTGATTTCCTCACGCGCCCGGATGTGCGATTTGCTGGAGCGCCTCACGTCCTCCGGGGTGATCTCGACGACCTGATCGAATTGCGGATTGGTCTGGAAGTACACGAGCGCCGTCATGAGCTTGGTCAGGCTCGCGACCGGATAGAGCTGCGCGGGATTCTTCTGAAAGAGCACCCGGTTGCTCGTCGCGTCGACCACGTAGGCCGCCTTGGCGTGAAGCCGGGGAATGCCGTACCGCGTAACTTGGGGGAGCGAAAACGTCGCCTGCCGGCGGAGACGCCTGCCCCGCCGGTGCCGGCGGGACCGTGGGCGCTTGGGCGCGCGCTTCACCGCCGCCCGCGAGCCGGAAGCCGATGCGAGCTTTGTAGAACCGGGCTCGGCCGGGCGTGCGGATTGCCGTCCCGATGCATCCGGAACGTGCACCGTCAGCCCCAGTGTTACAAGGAGGCCACAAGCCAGGGGAACGATCGATCGGCGATAGATCATAGTTTTCCCAGCCCTCATCCGTGTGGGTCGCAGCGAGTTGTACGAAGGAGACATGGGGGTGTCTCCTCCAGGCATATCGGACTGGGCACTCCGATGTGTAGCAAAAATCGTACGCGGCGCACCTTGGAAACGCTGCGCGCGCATGCTACCACGAGGATCGCCGGGGTCCACATCTTTCGGATCGGGATCCACGGAAAACGGAGAGGGCGGGTGGGCTTGAGCGGTTCTCGATGGGCTCGAACCGTTCAATGGAAACACCCACCCGCCGCATCAACGGCTAGGGTCAGTCTTCTTCGTTCAGGTCCCGGTCGCGGTCGTCGCTGCGGCTGCGATCCTCGTCGCGATCGCGGTACCTGCGATCCATTTGACGCTTGAGGTCGGACCGAAGCTCGCGTACCTCGCGCTCGAGCCGCGCCAAGTCTTCGTTGCGCAGGCGGGCGAGCTGCTCTTGGAGCTCGCGGACCTGGCGTTCGAGGTCATTCCGATTGCCGCGAAGGATGATTCTGGATTCGTCGTTCGGCATGCCGCGCGGGTTGTCCCGGCCTTCCCAGCCCGGCATCCGCGGCGGCGAGGGTTCGCTCCCCTCCGGGCGCGAGCCGACCTTGAGGGTCACGGTCCGGGTCACGCCGTCCCGCCAGATCCGCACGGGAACCCGCCTCCCGGGTTCCAGACTCCGCACGATCTGAACCAGACTGTTGGGATCCGGAGTGGATTCGCGGTTCACCTCGACGATGACGTCGCCGCGCCTGACCCCGCCGTCGTCCGCGGGGCTTCCGTCCTCGACGGTGCTCACGAGCGTGCCTTCGGTCGATTCAGGGATTCCCTTCGCGCGGCGCAGCGAGGCCGTCAGCCGCTGCACCTGCACTCCCAGATATCCGGCATCGGATTCGCTGCCCCGATCCTCCTGCTCGATGCGGATGATCTTCTTCTCGGTCCTCGTCCCTGAATCCTCGTCATCCGCCGCGAGCGCGGGGGAGCGGGCGACCGAGGAGAGGCCCAACCCCAGAGCGAACAGGGCCGCACCCATCGGCACTAAATTGAACGCCTTCATTCCATGACCTCCTTGCGGGACTGAAACTTACACGGCCACCATAGCCTCATCGAAGCACTACCGCCCGAAGCCACCTAAAGTTCCCGGCAGGGAGGCCGGCCGGCTGGGAAATGGACGGCCCACGGCCGGCGTCGCCGCCTGGAAAAAGTTTAAACCAGCCGCGGACGGGAAGCTATTGCCTGAGGAAAGTCTACTGGCTGGGAACCAGCCGGAAGGACGTGCAGCCCTTGCCGAGAGCGCCCAATGTTCCGCACGGCGCGAGGAGCGCCGGGCTCAGGTCGCGGACATGGAAGTCGCCCTTCTCGGCGTCGCAGAACGACGGGTTCCCGACGATGGTGTTCCCGGACGGGCGCGGACCGCGGCCGTCCGTGGCGTGGATGAGATTGCACTCGTACCGGGGCGTGCCCTTCAACGCGACCACGGACTCGTTTTTTGCCGTGCTGTCGATGACGAAGACGTTGCGCACGATCTCGGGAGAGACCTCCTGCGAGAACACGGCGCCCCCTTCGGAATCCACGCCGTTTCGATAGAACGTGTTGCTGATGATCTGGGGATTCACGCCTGCGGTTCTACGGCCCAGGATGTGGACCGCGGCCCCGGCCGCGGTCGCTCGGTTCTTGGTGAAGATGGAGAGCTGGACATCGAGGTATGAGCGATCCGTCAGCACCGCGCCGCCCGTCGAGGATCGGTTCGCCTCGAAAAACGAAGAGCGGATCCTGAGATCCGTGCTGTCCATCACGGCCACGGCGCCGCCGCCGGCCGCGGCGGTGTTGTCCCGGAACTGGCAGGCCGTGAGGCCCACCGTGGATGCCTCGGCATAGAGGCCTCCTCCCGTGCCCCCCTCCGCGCGGTTGCCTTCGAAGAGGCACTGCTGCGCCACGTTCAGATCGGAGGAGGTGAGCGACATTCCCCCTCCGGTGGGGCCGTGGTTGTCGCGGAATCTCACACGCAGGAGTCGCAGCCTCGAGTCGCTCGCGGTCAGCCCGCTTCCCTTGTTCCCGGAGATCTCCGAGTCCAGGATCTGGATCGGGCCGCTCTCCCATGCCGCGACGCCGGCTTCCCAGTTCGAACGGATGTCGCAGCTCCCGATCACGAACGCCGTGTCGCGCAAGCAGTAGATCCCGCCTCCGCCCGGCGCCTTCCCGTGCTGGATGCGGAATCCGAAAACCGCGCCGCGCGTCACCCCTTCCACGTGCAGCACCCGGACGCTGTCGTGCCCGTCGAGGATCGTGTTCTCCGGGCCTCCTTCGCCGAAGAGGACGAGGCGCTTCTTGAGCACGAAGGGTCCGTAGTAGGTGCCGGCCGCGACCCAGATCGTGTCTCCTGCGGCGGCCGCGTCGATGGCGGCCTGGAGGCGCCGGTGCTCGCGGGGAACGAAGATGCGCTTGGCGTGCGCGGATTCGGGCGCCAGCGCGCCCGCGAGAAGGATCAAGGCCAGCGCGAGTCTCATCGGCCTCCGGCGGCGTGCGGATCTTCGGGGTAGCTTCCCGCGATCGCGAGCGCGTACCCCGCCGGGCGGAGATACGTTCGGGCCGCCGCACCCACGTCTTCGAGCGATACGCTGCGGATGATCGAGGCGTATCGGTCGATGTAGTCCATCCCGAGCCCGTAGAGCTCGGCCCCGAGAAGCTGCGCCGCCACACCCGCGTTCGTCTCGAGCCTCACCGGAAAGACGCCGGTCAGGTAGCTCACCGCCTCATCGAGCTCGGTCCGTGCCGGTCCCTCTTCGTGCATCCGATTCACGTGGTTCAGGATCGCGTCCGTGGCTCGATCGGTGTTCGCCGGGTTCGTTCCCGCGCGGATCTGGATCGGACCCGCCCCGATTCCCGCGTTCAAGTTGGAGTAGACCCCGTACACGAGGCCCTGCTTGTCCCGCAGATTGTCCATGAGGCGGCTCGAGAGCGAACCACCGCCCAGGACGTAATTCATGATCATGGCGGCGTAGTAGTCGGGATCGGTTCGCGCAATTCCCGGGAACGCGCAGACGACGTCGACCTGGGATTTTCCCTTCATGCGCACGACGCGGCGCTCCGGGCGATCGGGTGCCGAGGCGCGTGGGACCGAGAGGGGAGGCGGGTCCTCGAGTCTCCTCCAGTCGCGGAAGAAGCGATTCACCTGCTCGATCGCCGATTCCGGAGTGACGTCCCCGGCCAGGACCAGCACCGTGGTGTTGGGGCCGTAGTGCCTCGCGTGGAAGGAAGCCAGATCCTCGCGGGTGACCGTTCCCAGCGAGGCTTCGGTCCCGATGGGAGAGCGGTGATAGGGATGCTCCGGAGGGTAGAGAATCTCATTCGCAGCCCTGGACGCGACGAACGTCGTGTTCTCGCCGGAGATTTTCACGCGGACGATCAGCTCGTCGCGCGCTTTCTCGATCTGGTCGGAGGTGAACGCCGGGTTCCGTAGCGCGTCGGCGAGGACGCCGAGGACGGTGCCCGCGTCTTCGGAGAGGGCATTTCCAGTGAACATGACCGTCTCCGGACCGGCGTCGAAGTGGAGGCTCGCGCCGAGGCCCTCCAGCGCCTCCGCCTGCTGGAACGCCGTGCGCTCCGTGGTGCCCCGGTCCAGCATCGCCGCCGCGAAACTCGAGAGCCCGCTCCTCACGGATGGGTCGTAGATCGCCCCCGCCTTCACGAGCCCCTGGATCGCGAGGGTCGGGTTCGAGTGGTTCTCGTGGAGGACAAGGACGAGACCGTTCGGAAGCTCGACCCTCGTGGGACGGACCCCACGCGCGGCACGCCGCGCCGTGACCGCTTCGACCATGTTGTTATTCGGGGAGCGGTTCATAATGGCCGACCGTCCGAGAGTCCTCGCCGAGATAGGTCCGGGCCACCCGGCAGACATCGTCCTGCGTCACGCTCGCGATCCGGTCCAGGTATGTGTCGAGATACCGGTAAGACCCCACGGTCTCGTAGTACCCCAATTGCTGCGCCAGGCTCCGGATGGAATCCTTCGAATAGATGAACGACGCCTGGATCTGCTTCTGGGCGCGGCCCAGCTCCACCCGCGACGGGGGCTCTGTCTTCAGGCGGTCCACCTGTTCGAGCAACGACTTCTCGAGGACATCGAGCGGGACGCCGGGGGCGGCGGTGGCCTGGGCGATGAAGAGGAAGGGATCACGCGCGGTCTCGTTCGCGGCTTCCACGTCGGTCGCAAGCGTACCCTCCACGAGGGCCTGATAAAGTCTCGACGTCTTGCCGTGCCCCAGGACGATCCCCAGCACGTCGAGGGCGTAATTGTCGGGATGGGCGAGGGCGGGGATCGGATAGGCGATCATCAGATAGCGGGTGTCGCCGGGCTTGCGGATCTTGAAACGGCGTTCTCCGAGCTGCGGCGGTTCGACGGTCACGACCGCGGGGGGCTCGGGTCCCCGCCGGATCCCGCCGAAGTGCTTCGTCACGAGCGCCAGGGCGGCTTCCTGCTCCACGTCCCCCACGACGACCGCGGTCGCGTTGTTGGGCAGGTAGTGCCGCCTGTAATGCTCGCGGATCTGCTCGGTCCGGATCGACTCCACGTCGCTTCGCCAGCCGATGGTCGGCCAGTGATAGGGATGCGCCTTGAACGCCTGCGCGAAGATCTCCGAGTAGAGCGCCCGATGCGGGTTGTCCTCGTTTCGCTCCAGCTCCGAGCGCACGACCGTCATCTCCAGCCGGTGCTCCTCCTCGGGGATCGACGCGTTCACCATGCGGTCCGCCTCGATTTCCATCGCGAGCTCCAGCCGGTCCGACGCGAGCACTTCGTAGTAGTTCGTGTAATCGAGCGACGTGCCCGCGTTGAAGGAGGCGCCGTTCCGCTGCAGCAGGCGCGCGATCTCGCCTTTGCCGTATTTCGGCGTGCCCTTGAACATCATGTGCTCGAGCAGGTGGGAGATCCCGGTCACCCCGGTGCTTTCGTTGCGGGAGCCGACCTTGTACCACACCATGAACGAGACGACGGGGGCGCTCCGCACTTCCTGGATCAGAACCTTGAGCCCGTTCTCGAGGACGGTCTCGAAGACGGCGCTCCCCGCCGCGTCCGCCGGAGCGCTCCCCATCACGTCCGCCCGCGCGCTTGGGGTCATGCCGCCCGCCGGAGCGATGCCACGCACTCGATGTGGGGTGTGTGCGGGAACATGTCCACGGGCTGGATCCAGTCGACCGCGTAGCGCGACTCGCAGAGGATCCCGAGATCGCGCCCCAGGGTGCTCGGGTTGCACGAAATGTAGACGAGCCGCGGCGCGCCGAGATGGATGAGACGGCTGGCCACTCCCGGATGCAGCCCCGCCCGGGGAGGATCGACGAGGACCGCATGGATCTCCGCTCGCTCCGCCGGGACCCCGGAATCGCGCGACCCGACGCCGAGACGGTCGCGCAGAACCTCGAGCGCTTCCCCCTCCCAGAAACGCGCGTTCGTGATCCCGTTTCGCGCGGCGTTTCGCTCCGCGTCGCGCACGGCGATCTCGGAGGATTCGATGCCGATCGCCTCGAAGGCGCGCTTGGCCACCGGGAGGGTGAAGGTGCCCGTGCCCGCGTAGACGTCCAGGACGCGCTCCGATCCGGTGAGCGCCAAGGCATCGAGTACCGTCCCGAGCAGCTCTTCCGCCTGTTCCGTGTTGGTCTGGAAAAAGGAATTCGACGAGATCTCGAAGGTGAGGCCGCCCAGGCGCTCGAGAATCGTGGGCTTCCCGGCCAGGAGGCGTTCCTCGTCTCCGACCGCGACCTGCGCCTTCCGCCGCGTCAGGTTCAGGACCACGCTTGCGACCGAAGGGAACGTCTCCCGCAATCCCGCCGCGAGGCGTTCGAGCGCCGCGTGCGGTTCGCTCGCCACGATGTTGACCATGACCTCGCCGGTCCGGACGCCCTCGCGCACGACGAGGAAGCGGAGGAGCCCGTGGTGCCGCCGCAGGTCGTAGGGTGGGAGCCGTTCGCGGCGGGCGAAATCCCGCGCGAACGCGACGATCTCGCTCGAGACGGGGGTCGCGATGAAGCAGCGCTCGAGATCGAACGGCCGGTCGTAGAAGCCGCGGCGGTGGAGGCCCAAGGTGAGCCTTCCCTGGTCGTCCCGGCCGAAGGAGTACTCCATCTTGTTCCGGTAATGGAAGAGCTTCGGCGCGGCCAGGACCGCCCGGACCGGAACGCGGAGCCGGCCCAGGTGGGCGAGGCATTCCTCCACCTGGCGCTGCTTGTGTCTGAGCTGGTCCGCGTAGTCGAAGTCCTGAAACCGGCATCCGCCGCAGATCGGGACGTGGCTGCAGAGCGCGGGAACCCGGGAAGGTGATGGCACGAGCACCCGCTCGGCCCGGGCCTCGGCGTACTGCCGCCGGCGGCGGGTTACCGTAGCGAGCACGCGATCACCGGGCAGGGCGTTCTCCACGAACACGACGAGCCCCTGGACCTTGGCCAGGGCCCTCCCGCCGTAGGCGAGATCGGAGATCTCGAGCTCTAGGGATTGCCCCTTGCGGAGTTCGGGGCGGAAATCGGAGGCCGGCAAGGCCGCCGACGAGGCTGGCAAGTCCTCCCTAGATACCCCCGTCGGGCTCGATTCGGGCGATTCCATCCCCGCAGTCTACACCATCGTTTCCGCTCAGGATCATAGGCTCGGCTACCGAAAGTTAATGAGATACGGCGGTTTGCCGTGCCGAATGGAGGGATCGTCCATGCTACCGGAGCAGCACTGGACTCGGAGACGCGCCAAGGCGCGAGCGGCCTGTCGGAAGTCGGCGCGAGGAGCCTCGCCCGCGGCCGGCCTCTGGGTCCGACTCATCCCCGCGATGGTCTTGACGCTGGGCATGGCCGGGCGCGGCGAATGCGCCAAGGCCGGCCCGGTGAATTTCGAGGGCAACCTGGACCTCGTGTTCGTGGCACGGGTCGGGCAAGAAGCAATCAACACCCAGAACTTCGCCGAGAAGCCATTCAACAACGCCCGGATCCGTCTCCACGCCGATGCTCCGGTTCACGATCACGTCCACGTGTTCACACAATTCTTCTACGACGATGGAAACATGAAAGCGCGGCTCTTCGGCGGATTCGTGCGCCTCTCCGACCCCAAGGGCCGCGACCTCCA
>DASXQO010000130.1:0-10000 GCA_036507115.1 Candidatus Eiseniibacteriota bacterium
ACGGAGAGCGGGTGCAGGTCCGGATGGAGTTTCAGAACGACGCGGCATCCGGACTCGGCATGCCGCTTCCCGAGGGCATTGTCCGCGCCTTCCAGCGGGACACCGACGGCTCCCTGGAGCTCGTGGGGGAGGACCGCATCCAACATACGGCGAAGAACCAGACCGTCCGGGCCGCGATCGGCTCTGCCTTCGACATCGCGGCAGAGCGCAAGCAGACCGATTTCCGGCGGGTGAGCGACAAGGTCTCGGAGGCGAGCTACGAGATCACCCTGACGAACCATAGGAAAGCCACGGTGGAGGTCACCGTGATCGAGCACCAGGACGGCGACTGGGAGATCCTCAAGTCGAGCCTTCCTCACAAGAAGAAGGATTCCCGGACGTTCGAGTTCACGGTCCGCTGCGAGCCCGAGAAACCGGTGACGGTCGCGTACACTGTGCGGACGCGCGCGTGAGCGCGGAACGATCGCACGCCGAGGGGACCCAAGGCATGCTCGAGAGGGATCTGACGCCGGCCGAGTTCAAGCTCGTGGCGCCCTACGAGCCGCTCGGGGACCAGCCGCGGGCGATCCAGGAGCTGAACGAGGGGATCAAGCGGGGGGACCGCTACCAGACGCTCCTCGGCGTCACCGGTTCGGGAAAGACCTTCACGATGGCGAACGTGATCCAGGCGGCGGCGCGCCCCACGCTCGTCATCTCGCACAACAAGACCCTGGCGGCGCAGCTCTACGGGGAGTTCAAGAGCTTCTTCCCGGAGAACGCGGTCGGCTACTTCGTCTCCTACTACGACTACTACCAGCCCGAAGCCTACGTCCCGCAGACGAACACCTACATCGAGAAGGACGCCTCGATCAACGACGACATCGACCGGATGCGCCTCGCCGCGACGAGCGCGCTCTTCGAGCGGCGCGACGTGATCGTCGTGGCGAGCGTCTCCTGTATCTACGGCCTGGGTTCCCCGGAGGATTTCCGCCGCGAGATGCTCATGGTCCAGGTCGGAGACCGGATCACGCGCGAGGCGATCCTGGGCCAGCTCGTGCACAACCTCTACACGCGGAATGATCTGGATCTCAAGCGCGGCACCTTCCGCGCGCGCGGCGGCGTGGTCGAGGTCCATCCCGCGTACGAGGAGACGGCGATCCGGATCGAGCTCTCCGGGGACGAGGTCGAGCGGATCGCGGTATTCGACCCGCTGACCGGCAAGACGCTCAAGGCGATCCCCACCGCGGCGATTTATCCCGCGAAGCACTTCGTCACCACGCCGGTCCGGCTCAAGGAGGGGACGCGGCTCATCCGCGAGGAGCTGCACGAGCGCCTGGAGTTCTTCCGGGCCGAAGGGAAGCTCCTCGAGGCGCAGAGGCTCAAGATGCGCACCGAATACGACCTCGAGATGCTGAACGAGATCGGCTACTGCGCGGGCATCGAGAATTACTCGCGACCGCTCTCCGGGCGGAAGCCGGGGGAGCGGCCCCAATGTCTCATCGATTACTTCCCGGATGATTTTCTGCTGATCATCGACGAATCCCACGTGACGATCCCTCAAGTCGGAGGAATGTACGAAGGGGACCGCTCCCGGAAGCAGACGCTCGTGGATTACGGATTCCGGCTCCCTTCCGCCCTCGACAACCGTCCGCTCCGGTTCGACGAGTTCGAGCGTCTCACGGGCCAGACGGTCTATGTCTCGGCCACGCCCAGCGATTACGAGCTCAAGAAGTCGGGGGGGGTCGTGGTAGAACAGATCATCCGTCCGACCGGTCTCATCGATCCCAGGATCTCGATCCGGCCGACGAAGGGGCAGATCGACGATCTCCTCGAGGAGATCAAGCGGCGCGTGGAGCTCGGGGAGCGCGTGCTCGTGACCACGCTCACCAAGCGGATGGCGGAGGATCTGACCGAGTATCTTTTCCAGGCGGGGGTGAACGTTCGCTACATCCACTCCGACATCGACGCGATCCAGCGCGTCGAGATCCTCCGATCGCTGAGGCTCCAGAGGGTGGATGTGCTCGTGGGGATCAACCTGCTCCGGGAGGGTCTCGACCTCCCCGAAGTGTCGCTGGTCGCGATCCTGGACGCGGACAAGGAGGGATTCCTTCGATCCGAGACGTCCCTCATCCAGACCTCCGGGCGCGCGGCGCGCCACCTCAACGGCGAGGTGATCCTGTACGCCGACCAGATGACGAATTCGATGAGGCGCGCGCTCGAGGAAATGAATCGCCGGCGTGCGGCACAGTTCCGCTACAACGAGGTTCACGGCATCACGCCGCAGACGATCGTCAAATCGCTGGAGGAGGTGCTCCGGAGCACCGCGGTGGCCGACGCCGCCGCGCCGATGACCCCCGAGGATCTTCTCCCGAGCGATGCCCTGCGCCTGGATCGGGAGTCTTTGATGGAGCTGCTCGAGCGGGAGATGCTCGCCGCGGCGGCTCGCGAAGAATTCGAGGCCGCCGCGTCGCTGCGGGATCGCCTCGACGAACTCCGGCTGGAAGCCGGAAAGGAGCGTTCGGATGCGCCTCGAATCGATCGCCGCCCCTCTGGTCCGGATCGCGCTGACGGAGGACATCGGCGGCGGGGACGCCACCACAGAAGTCGTCGTTGACGCGAAGTCGCGCGTCCGCGCGCACATCGAGGCGCGCGGAAAGGGAATCCTCGCCGGGAACGCCGTCGCGGCGCTCGCGTTCTCGGAGCTGGACCCCGAGGTGGAGATCGACTGGCTCGTAGCGGAAGGCTCTGAGGTCAAGCCGGGCGTCCGGATCGCCGAGATCCGCGGGCGGGCGCGCGCCGTCCTGAGCGCCGAGCGCGTCGCGCTGAATTTCTTGCAGCGACTCTCCGGCGTCGCGACCCTGACCCGAGCGTTCGTGCGCGCCGTCGAAGGAACCGGCGTCCAAATCCTCGACACGCGGAAGACGACGCCGAGCCTGCGCATGCTGGAGAAGCACGCGGCCCAGGTCGGCGGGGCGCTGAATCACCGCTTCGGCCTCTTCGACGGGATGCTCATCAAGGAAAACCACGCCAAAGTCTCCGGCGGCTTGACCCGGGCCGTGGAGAAGGCCCGAGCGCGCTCCCTCGGCCTGCCCGTGATGGCCGAAGCGCGGACCGTCGAGGACGCGGAGATCTTGGCCACGCTGGGTGTGGACCGGATTCTCCTCGACAATTTCACCCCGGGCCAGGTCGCCGCGGCGATGAAGCGGCTCCGCGCCCTGGCCAGGGCCGGGAAGCTCGAACAGGCAAGGGGCGCTGCCACGACCGCGCGCCGCGGCGGCGCCGCGAAGGGCGGGGACGGAACCGCGGTGGCGACGGCGGAATCGACAATGCCGGAGATCGAGGTCTCTGGAGGCATCCGCCTCGAGAACGTGCGCGAGTTCGCGCTCCCCGGCGTCAAGTACATCTCGGTCGGGGCGCTCACGCATTCCGCCCCGGCGCTCGATCTCTCGCTTCTGGTGGCCGATGTCAGCTGAGAGGCGCCCGCGGTGGAAGCTGATCTGATCCGTACCGCGCGGATGATGTGCTTCCTCGGCGTCCCCGCCGAAGTACACGAGACCTTGGGATCGACCAACGACGAGGCATTCCGCCGCGCTCGTGAGGGGGCTCCCGAAGGGCTCGTCGTTCTCGCGGATCATCAGACCTCGGGACGCGGCCGCCTCGGCCGGAGCTGGTTCGACGACACCGGCCGTTCGCTCATGTTCTCGATCCTCCTCAGGCCCTCGATTCCCTTGCAGTCCTACCCGCTCTTGGCGCTCGCCCTCGCCTCCTCGATCGCCGAAGCGGGCGCCGAGATCGTGGGCAAGGCGCTCACGGTCAAGTGGCCGAACGATGTCCTTCACCGCGGACGAAAGGTCTGCGGCATCCTCGCGGAGTCGCGCGCCCTCCGTCCGGGGGAGCCTCCGGTGCTCGTGCTCGGCGCGGGCGTGAACGTGAATTACGAGGAGAAGGATTTCCCCGGGGAGCTCCGCGACTGCGCGACCTCCCTCCAGATCGTGGAGGGAGGGGGCAGGGTCCCGATGGGGGCGCTGTTCGGGGCGATCCTCTTGTGGTTCGTGCGCGAGCTGGAGTTTGCGCGCGGTGGAGATCCGGGCGTCCTCCTCGCGCGGGTCCGGCGAGGGCTGCCCGAGGACGGCGCACGCGTGCGGGTCGTATTGGGGGATCGGGCGGTCGAGGGGGAGCTTCTGGAGGTGACCGAGACGGGCGCCCTGCGCGTGCGCGACCCGGCGAGCGGCAAGGTCGAGACCCTGGCCGCGGGAGTCATGGAATGAAGTGCCCTTCGTGCGGCCATCTCGAGGACAAGGTGATCGATTCCCGGTCCGCCAAGGAGGGGCAGGCCATCCGGCGGCGGCGGGAGTGTCTCGCCTGCCAGCGCCGGTTCACGACGTACGAGACGGTGGAGACCACGCCGCTCCTCGTCATCAAGAAGGACGGCAGGCGGGAGCCCTTCAGCCGCGACAAGATCCTGAACGGACTGCTCCGCGCGTGCGAGAAGCGGCCCATCCCGGCCGAGAGGATCCACGCGATCGTGGACACGCTCGAGGCGGAGCTGATGCAGAAAGGCCAGGATGAGGTTCAGTCGAGCGAGATCGGCGAACGGGTCATGGCCGCGCTCCATCAGCTGGACGAGGTGGCCTACGTCCGTTTCGCCTCCGTGTACCGGCACTTCAAGGATCTGAATCAGTTTCTGGAAGAGCTGCGGTCGCTCCTCAAGTGATCCCCGCGCTGCTCGCCGTCGCGCAGGAGTCGGAGCGCCCGATGACCGAGTCGGAGCGCCCGATGACGTTCCTCGACCATCTCGAGGAGCTCCGGGGTGCGGTGTGGCGGAGCGCCACGGTTGCGCTGATCCTGATCGCGGCGGCGTGGTTTTTCTCCGGGCGGATCCTGGACGCGCTCATCCTGTATCTGCTCCGCGGCGAGAAGGCGCTCGCCCTGTCTCCCACGGAGGCCTTTTCGGCGCGGATCGAGGTTGCGCTCTGGACCGGCGGGGTCGTGGCGCTCCCCTACGTGATGTACGAGCTGTGGCGGTTCGTCGCGCCGGGTCTCAAGAAGAGCGAGCGCCGGTTCGCGATTCCCTGGATGGCGGCCTCCGCCGCGCTCCTCTACCTCGGCATCGCGTTCGCGATCGAGCTCTTGCTGCCCATGATCGTGAAGATGCTCCAATCCTTCGCGACCGGGCAGATCGAATCGCGGATGTCCCTCCTTTCGCTCCTGCACTTCTCGGTGAAGATGGCGGCGGGATGCGGGCTCCTGTTCCAGCTCCCGCTCGTGCTCTGCCTGCTCTCGTGGTTCGGCGTGGTCTCGCCGAACGCGCTGGCGCGGCAATGGCGGCACGCCGTCTTCTTCATCGCCCTCGCCGCAGCCGTGGTCACGCCCGGGGACGGCCCGTCCATGCTCGTGCTCTCGGTTCCGCTGGTTCTTCTCTATTTCGTGAGCCTCGTGTTCGCCTGGGCGATCTGGCGCGGCCGCTGGAAATCGCGGCGCGAGCCGGGTACCTTGGGCTAGGAGGGAAACGTGCTTCTCGCGATCGACGTGGGGAACACCGAGGTGACGTTGGGTCTCTTCGACGGCAGGCGGCTCACCCGCTCCTTCCGCCTGAGCAGCGAGACCCGCCGCACCGCGGACGAGGTCGCGCTCACTCTGGCGCAGATCTTCCCGGAGCTCGGTTCGCGGGGAGAGCACGCCGCGGTGATCGCCTCGGTCGTTCCGACCGCGACGGCCTCCTACCTCGAGGCGGCGCGGAGGCTCTGTGAAGGCGACCCGCTCGAAGTCTCCTACCAGATTCCGACCGGAGTCGACATCCAGTACCGTGATCCGCAGTCTACGGGCGCGGACCGGATCGCGAACGCGGCCGCGGCGCTCGCGCTCTACGGCGCGCCGGTCATCATCGTCGATTTCGGCACGGCGACCACCTTCGACGTGATCGTGAAGGAGCGCCGCTACATCGGCGGCGTGATCGCGCCCGGTGTCGTGACCGGAGCGGAGCACCTGATCCGGCGCGCCGCCCGCCTTTCGGCGTTCGAGTTCAAGCCGCCGGAGCACGTGGTAGGGCGGAGCACCGAGGAGAGTCTCCAATCGGGGGTCTACTACGGCGCGGTCGGCCAGGTGGACGCGATCGTCCGCCGCATCGCCGCCGAAGAGCGCATCCGGCCCAAGGTCATCGCGACCGGCGGGCTCGCCTCGATGATCGCGGCCCGTTCCGAGACGATCGAGAAGGTCGACCCCGACCTGACGCTCCACGGGCTTCGCATCATCCACGAGATGAACCGCGCGGGGGCCCCGGAGGACGGCGGATCCCCGCCGCGCGCGGCGCGGCGTCAGGCACCGCGCACCGCGGCCAAGCGCAAGATGCGACACGAGTAGCGCGGGCTCCAAGGCCACACGAAGGGGGTTGCGCATCGAGTCCGGCATCGGGTAGAGTCAGCGCGATTAGCACTCGGTTGGGTATAGTGCCAACCCACGATTCGGGGAGTCCGGCGCCCGAAGCGGCGCCGGCGAGGCAAGGAGGAGCAGAGATCCATGGCAAAGCAGCTGCAGTTCGATTCCGCGGCGCGCGACGCGCTCCAGCGCGGCGTGGACAAACTGGCGAACACCGTCCGGGTGACGCTGGGACCCAGGGGAAGGAACGTCGTCCTCGACAAGAAATTCGGCGCGCCGACGATCACGAACGACGGCGTGACCATCGCGAAAGAGATCGAGCTGGAAGACCCTTATGAGAATATGGGCGCCCAGCTCTTGAAAGAAGTCGCCACCAAGACGCAGGACGTGGCGGGCGACGGAACGACGACCGCCACCGTGCTCGCGCAATCCATGGTCCACGCGGGGCTGAGGCTCGTGACCGCCGGCGCGAACCCCATGTTCCTGAAGCGCGGCATGGACCGGGCGGTCCAGGCTGTCGTCGGAGAGCTGAAGAAGCAGTCCAAGCCCATCAAGACCCCCGCCGAGATCGCGAACGTCGCGACCATTTCCGCGAACAACGATCCGGAGATCGGCAAGCTGATCTCCGAGGCCATGGACAAGGTCGGCAAGGACGGGGTCATCACGGTCGAGGAGGCGAAGAGCCTCGACACCTCGCTCGAGGTGGTCGAGGGACTCCAGTTCGACCGCGGATACCTCTCCCCCTACTTCGTGACCGATCCCGAGAGAATGGAGGCGGTGCTCGAGGATGCCTACATCCTGATCCACGACAAGAAAATCGCCTCGATCAAGGACATCATCCCCATCCTCGAGAAGGTGTCGCAGGTCGGGAAGCCGCTCCTCGTCATCTCCGAGGACATCGAGGGGGAGGCCCTGGCCACCCTCGTCGTGAACAAGCTGCGGGGGGTCCTGAACGTCGCGGCGGCGAAGGCGCCCGGGTTCGGCGACCGCCGCCGGTCGATGCTCGAGGACATCGCGATTCTGACGGGCGGCCGGCTCATCACCGAGGAGGCCGGCCTGAAGCTCGAAAACGCGATCCTCTCCGACCTCGGCCGCGCGAAGCGCGTCGTCGTGGACAAGGACAACACCACGATCATCGAAGGTGCCGGCAAGAAGTCCGACATCAAAGGCCGCGTGGACCAGATCCGCAAGGAAATCGAGGACTCCACGTCGGACTACGACAAGGAGAAATTACAAGAACGCCTCGCGAAGCTCGCCGGCGGCGTCGCCGTCGTGCACGTGGGCGCCGCGACCGAGGTGGAGCTCAAGGAGAAGAAGGCGCGCGTCGAGGACGCGCTCGCGGCTACCAAGTCCGCGGTCGAGGAGGGCATCGTGCCGGGAGGCGGCGTGGCGCTCCTGCGCGCCCAGCCCGCGCTCGCGGCGCTGGAGGCCAAGGGGGACGAGAAATCCGGGATCGACATCGTTTCCCACGCGCTCGAAGCTCCCTTGAAGACGATCGCCTCCAACGCGGGCGCCGAAGGCTCCATCGTCGCGGAGCGGCTCCGGACCCAGAAGGGCGCGATGGGCTTCAACGCGGCCACCGGACAGTACGAGGATCTCTTCGAGTCGGGCATCGTGGATCCGACCAAGGTGACACGGTCGGCGCTCCAGAATGCGGTCTCGATTGCTTCCCTCGTTCTCACGACCGAGGCGGTGATCACCGACGCGCCCGAAGAGGAAAAGCCGAGCATGCCGGGCGGCGGCATGGGAGGCATGGACTAACCGAGAGAAGCACCGAATCATAGGACGCGGCCTCCGGGGTTCCCGGGGGCCGTTTTCACTCGGGGGGATCCGGGTGCGAATTCCGACCGGGCTCGCGGTGCTTCTCGTCGTGGCGTTCGCGGTACGGATCGGATTCGTCCTCGTCCACGAGCGACCGCTCCGCTCGGACGAGGTCGACTTCGACCGGCTTGCGTGGAATCTCGCCCGGACCGGGTCGTACGCCGAGGCAGGGATCCCGACCGCGTACCGGCCCGTCGGGTATCCGGCCTTCCTGGCCGCGATCTATCGTCTTGCCGGCCATCACCCCTTCGCCGTGCGAGTCGTTCAAGCCTTGCTCGATACGGGGACCGCACTCCTCCTATTCGGGGTCGCGGCGCGAAGGCGCCGCGCGGCGGCGTGGCTCGCCGCCTCGGTGTGGGCACTCTACCCGCCCGCGATCCTCTACACCGGTTTCCTCGTTCCCGAGACGCTCTTCACATTCCTCCTCTTTGCTTTTCTGGCCCTCTTCGACCTGGGCGCGGACCGCCGGGGATGGGGGGCCGCGTTCCACGGCGCGCTCCTCGGCGTCCTCATTCTGATCCGGCCCGCGGCGGCCGCGTTCCTGGTCCTCCTGCCCATGCTGTGGGTGTACTTGCGGCTGAGCTGGCGACACCTGGGACTCCTCGCCTGCGGGCTGGTCCTCGTCCTGGCGCCCTGGATCGTCCGGAACACGCGGTCCGTGGGTGTGCCGGCGCTCACGACCAACCTCGGCCCGAATCTGCTGATCGGCAACCACCCCGGGGCGACCGGAGGCTACGCACCCGAAGTTCCTCCGGAAATGCTCCCACGGCGCGGCCTCGAACGGGAGGAGCATGCTGCTTCGCGGGACGCCGCGATCCACTACATTGCCCAAGACCCCGGCGCCTTTCTGTGGCGCGGCCTTCGTAAGCTGGGCTATCTCGCCTCGGCGGAGGGCGAAGTCGTGGTCTACGCGTTTCATGAAAACCCGACCGATCCGGGCACACGATTTCGCGAGAAGTACCGCTCGGTTCCGGTCGCCCTACACCTCGCCGTGAGCCTGCCGTACGCGCTCCTCACGCTGCTCGCCGTGCTCGGGCTCTGCGCGCGCCCCCGGGACGCGCTCGGGAGCGCGTTCCTCGCGTGGCTTTTGTCCTGGGCGCTCATCCATTTCATGTTTTTCGGGGCGGGCCGGTTTCATTTCCAACTCATGCCCTGCATCGCCCTTTTCGCGGCGGAGCTGGTCGCGGGCGGGTGGGATCGTGTGCGGCACCTCCCGGCGAGAGGTTGGGGCGTCGTGCTTTCCGCATGGGCGCTCTTGACGCTCGTCTGGATCTCGGAGATTTCGGTGGTCGCCGGGGGCTAGAATTTCCCCCCGAATACCTGGTAGGGAAGCAGGCAATTCAGGCCGATAATGATGCTGGTGATAGAGTAGCGAGTCCGAGCGCCGAAATCTCTCCCGCACTCCAAAGAAACCGGCTCACCGGGCGCGAGAAATGCTCCAAATTCCGAGCCGCTGACGATGCCGGTCGCGTAATTGCCACATCGACGTGGCGTAACAGTCGTCGCGCGCCTATCCTCCCTCGGATCGGGCGGCGACTCATGAAGTCAAAATGGCTCAGGGAGACCATTCGTGGGTTTTGAAACGCTGACACGGGATACCCAGGAGCTCGCCATCCACCGCGGGGCGCCGATCGCCCCGTACACCACCTTCGGGATCGGCGGGCCCGCCGACGTGCTGGCCGAGGCCTACACCGAGGGCGCGCTCCAGCAGCTCGTGCGCGAGGCGATCGGAGGCCGCATGCGCTGGCTCCTCATCGGCGGAGGGAGCAACCTCCTCGTCGGGGATACCGGCTTTCGCGGGCTCGTGATCGTGAACCGGATCGAA
>DASXQO010000131.1:0-11619 GCA_036507115.1 Candidatus Eiseniibacteriota bacterium
GGACAGCCGCCATGTGAACGGACTCACGGGACGGCTGCCATGTAGATCGAACCGGTTGACATAGATGCCTCCTCGACGAGATCGAGGGCGCACCCATAGCCCCCTGGGCGAGAGAGGGAGTGCAAATGCAACCGCTCGGACTCTAGGGGGCACGAGGAGCCCCGCCGAACGGTGGGGCGAGAAGAAGGCGCCTCTGGAAGGGCAGTATGCGTCCAGAAGGCGCCTTCATTATTTATATTATTTATATTTATTGCGCGCTCATGGCTGGCCGGCGAACGAAGCCTCCGAGGCGTATTCAATGCTCGATAGAAACGAGAAGGAGCGGCGATTCGGTTGCAAGGGGAACCCGGCTTGCGCCCAGCTTAACGGCCCTTTCACCATCGTTCGGCCTCTCGAGCTGGATTGTGTAATTGCGAAGAGTCTCACCGGTCCTCAGCGTCTCTTCCAGGCGCTCGCGGAGCCCGGTCGCGGGCCATGTAGGATCGCCGGGCCTTGGAAAAACATTCCCGATGGTCTCTTCCGGAACGACTTGGAAAAGGAGGTAGTACGACTCATTCGCCCAGATGACCCGAAGTCTGGCATCCAGAATGAGAAGAGGATGCTGAATGGCCCTGAGGAACCTCTCCGCGTAGTCTCCGACATCGCGGGAGAGCGCGGCGGCCTTCTTTCGAATGTCGATGTCGGTGAGCGAGACGACAGCACCCCGGATCGCGTGATCGAGGGTCTTGTACGGCGCGACGCGCAACCCATACCAGCGCTGGTTGCTGCAGAGCAGCTCCTCGTCCACGCCGACGAGCGTCTCGATCACCTGCGCGGCCTTGCCGCGCACGTCCTTCCCCACGAATCCATCGAGGAGGCTGATCGAGCGCCCCACGTCGGCCGGGACCAGGTTCAAGAGCCGCTCGGCGGCGGCCGTGTAGCGGCGAATCCGAAAATCCATCCCGATGATGAGAGTGGCGTTGTCGATTCCGACGAGGACGTTGTGCAGGTCGTCGTTCGCCTGGCCCAGCTCCACCATCCGGTTCTGGAGCTCTTCGTTGACGGTGGTCAGCTCCTCGTTCGTTGACTGCATCTCCTCTCTCGATGTTTCGAGCTCCTCGTTCGTGCTCTGGAGTTCCTCGTTGGAAGATTGAAGCTCTTCGTTCGCCGATTTTAGCTCTTCGTTGGCGCTCTCCTTTTCCTCGATCGTGATCTGGAGGTAGTCCTTGGTGGCTTCCAGCTCCCGCTCCAGCTCTTGCACCCGCTTGGCGAGCGCCGGAAGCCGGTCGTCCGTCTCGGAGTCCCCCAAGACGACCGGGGCAGGCTCCTCCGGCGCCTCCATTTTCAAGAAGGAGACCAGGAGGCAACGCGTCTTCGTTTCCGGCTCCTGGATGGGAACGATGTCGAGCCTGACCACGCTCGGCTTTCCGCCGTCGTAGAACTTGACGTCCACGGCGACGCGCTTCTCCTCGCCGAATGCCTCCCGGATGGCCCGCCTGAGCTCGATATGCAGCTCCGGGCGCGCCAATCTCAGGATGCTGAAGCTGGCCGAGCCGGGCGCGGGGTCGAGATACGGGCCCGTGTGTCCCCGGAAGTGAAGGATGTCGAGGTTCTCGTTGATGAGCACCCCGGGGGGGCCGTAGACCTCGAGGATCTTCCGGTCCGCAAGCGATTGCAGGCTCGCGACGGGGCGCGACGCCGGCCCCTGCTGGATTCCCTCGGCGTCGCCCGGGACCGACATGATCTCTTCGAGCGTGGCTACCCTCGCCGAGGACTTCTTCGCATAGATCTTGTTCTTCCGGTCCACCTGGGAGAACAGCTCCGGCGCGTCCCCGACGGTCTCGGAGCCGCCGAGCATCAGGTACCCCGGCGAACCCAGCGAATAGTGGAGGACGCCGAGGACCTTCTTCTGCGAAGAAGGCTGCAGATAGATGAGAAGGTTCCGGCAGCTGACGAGATCCATCCGCGAGAAGGGCGCGTCCCGGAGGAGGTTTTGCTTGGAGAATACGATCAGCTCGCGGACCCACCGGGCTACCTGGTACTCGGAGTCACTCTTGACGAAACATCGGTTGAGCCGCTCCGGAGAAACGTCGAGCTCGATGTTCAGGGGATAGATTCCGCGGCGCGCGTGCTGGATGGAATCGTCGTCGACGTCGGTCCCGAAGATCTGGATTCTTCTGTCCGGTGCCCGGTCCCCGAGGACCTCGAGCAAGCTGATCGCGATCGAGTAGGCCTCCTCACCCGTCGCGCAGGCAGGCACCCAGATGCGGACCGCGGATCGTGCATCCTTGTGCTCGAGGATTTTCGGAAAGATCTTCGTCTGGAGCGCCTCGAAGGCCTCGTTGTCACGGAAGAAATTCGTGACCGTGATGAGCATGTCCTTGTAGAGCGCGTGAAGCTCGTCGGAATTGGCCTGCACGTACTTGAGGTAGTCCTCCAGCTTGACCATTCGGAGGAGCGTCATGCGCCGCTCGATCCTTCGCTCTACGGTTGACGGCTTGTACCGGGTCAGGTCGTTTCCGAAAGCGGACCGAACGAGAAGGAAAAGCCTCGTGATCTGCTCCTGAACCTGTGACTCGCGATAGGGCGCCTTCGGGAGCCCCAGGGCGGCCGGTCGGTGCGCGATCCGGGCGAGTTCCTCCCCGATCGCTTTCGGGGTCAGGCAGAAATCGGCCAATCCGCTCGCGAGAGCGCTCCGCGGCATGCCGTCATACTTGGCGGAGGACGGCTCCTGCACGAACGCGAGTCCGCCTTCCTCCTTGATGGCGCGGAGCCCCAGCGTGCCGTCGGTCCCGGTACCGGAGAGGATGATCCCGATCGCGGACGGCCCCCTGTCCTGGGCGAGTGAGCGGAAGAAATAATCGATCGGAAGCCGGGGACGGCCGCCACCTGGAGGGGGAATGAGGCGGATGACGCCGTGAAGGAGTGCCAAGTCGGTGTTCGGCGGAATCACATACACATGATTGGGTTTCGCGGGGGTGCCGTCGGAGGCGGTCAGGACCTGGACCTTGCTCGTGCGCGAAAGAAGCTGGGGCAGAACGCTATCGTGGTGGGGTGCCAAGTGCTGGACCACGATGAAGGCCATGTTGTCCAGAGGGACGTGCTTGACGAGCTCCCCGAGCGCTTCGAGCCCCCCGGCCGAAGCGCCGATCCCGACGACGTAGAACTTGCCGGAGTCCGGTTGCCGCTCCTCCGCGCTTCGCGCATCACCCGAGGCCACGAGGGACTCCTCGTCCTCGATCCGGACGGCTTCCGTCTCGATGTCGGAATCGCTCGATTCGGCCGGAGTCCCGGTCCTCTTGTCAGCCACGATGCCTCCGCTCGGACGCTCCCAATCGCGTCATCGCGGTCTCCCTATTGCCCGCTGGGAAGAGGCGCCCCCGACATCTCGAGCGGCACGAGCCCGCGCTGGAAGGCGAACCGCACGAGGTCCGTCCGGCTCCTCAGGCCCAGCTTGCGCATGAGATTGGCTCGGTGGCTCTCCGCGGTACGGGGGCTGATGAACAGCCGCGAAGCGATCGCGCCGCTCGTAAGCCCTTCGGCGACGAGATGGAGCACCTCCCGCTCGCGCGGGGTGAGCGTGTCGTAAGGGTCGATGCCTCCGGGCCTGCTCAGGAACGACTCGATCACATCATTGGAGAACGGCGCGCTCAGGAATCGCCGCCCGGCCGCCGCCTCGCGGATGGCCGTCACGAGGTCCTCTGCGCTGGCGTCCTTGAGGACGTATGCCGAAGCGCCGCTCCGCAGGGCCTCGACCACGTGTGCTTCGCTCGAGTACATGGAAAGGATGACGATGTGCGTCTTGGGCAGCCGCTTCGCGAGCCGGCGGGTGACGTCGAAGCCGCCGAGACCGGGCATCACGAGATCCAGGACCAGAACGTCGGGCTTCAACCGTTCAACCAGACCGGCGACCTTGAGTCCGTCGGTCGCCTCGCCGATTACGGCAAGCCCGGGCTGCGCCTCCAGAAGCGCGCGGAGCCCTCGCAGAACGATCTTGTGATCGTCCCCGAGGACGATCGTGATGGGCGTGTTCGATTCATTCAATGAGTTCATGGTTCACTCCCACGTCTCGGACGAACTTCGAAGCGGAAGCTCCGCAAGGACCCGCGTGCCGACTCCGAGCGCCGATTCGATCGAGAAATGTCCTCCCAGAAGGAGCGCCCGCTCCTGCATCCCTGTAAGACCCGCGGAGCGGCCTGCGGTCGTCGTCGGACCGTATCCGATTCCCGAGTCCTCGATTCTCAACTCCAAATACTTCGGGTCGGCCGTGAGCTCGACCTCCACGGCATCCACCCGCGCGTGGCGCGCCACGTTCGTTATCGCTTCTTGAATGATACGGAACGCGGCGATCTCCACCGCGGCGGGAAATCTGACCTCCGCCCGATCATGCCGGAAGGATACATGCACGTTGGTGCGAGCCGTGTAGCGCTCGAAGTGCCAGTGAAGCGCCGCCACGAGACCGATCTCGTCGAGCATCGGGGGGCGGAGATCCATCGAGAAGTCTCGAAGTCGGCCGATCAGCTCGTTGACGATTCCCACCATCTCCTCACGGCGCGTCGGCGCGGATCGAGGCGCGCCGCCCGACCGCTCGCTCTCCCCGCCGGTGACGAGCATCAATTTGAGACCTGTAAGGAGCTGACCGATTTCGTCGTGGATCAGCCGGGCGATCTTGGAACGCTCGGATTCCTGAATCTCCACGAGACGCCTCGAGAGCGCCTCGAGCCGCATCCGCCCCTCCTCCGTCTCTTGAAGCAGTCGGCGCATTCTCCGAGGGGTCGGGATATTCACCGTCAACAGAATCGCGGGTACCCGGTTGAAGGGAACCGGCCGCCAAACGGGTTGGACGCTGACCGGCACGCCTTCCTTGGTTTTCTGCATCCAGCGGGCGGACCCGCGGGAGGCCGTAAGCTGGCCCAGCTTCTCCTTTACCTCCATCGCCTGCTCGGGGGCTTGAATCTCGAGATAGGACATCCCTACGAACTCTTGCCGTGAATAGCCGAATTGAGCGACGGCGGCGTCACTCACCGCGAGAATATGGAGCGTGGCGCGGTCGAGGATCCAGGCTGGATACGGGTGGCGCTCGAAAATCGCGCGGTACCCATCATCGCTGGATGGAGGAGCGATCGGCTTCGATTTCTTGCTTCGACTCAGTATCTTCGGCTGCAACAACATGGGACGCTCCGACGGCTCATGGGCGGATCGAGCTACGCCTATGTGTCTAGGATACTCTGGGGCCGTCATCGGTGCGAGGATGGATACGGGATGGCGATGGAATCGTGCCAAGCGCATGGCGGGCAAGTGGTTTCGCAGGCATGCCTCGGCGGCCGGCGCGGGACCGCGCCCCAGGCTCGGGCCGCATTGGGCGCCCGAGCCCTGGGCCGGCCCTGCGTTCATCGGTAGAGTTTCTTGATCGCTCCCCACGTCGTAAAACTCACATCGGTCGAGCACCCGTTCACGCCGCCGGGCGTCGGTGCGCACCCCGTTCCCGCCGGGGTCCCGTTCCCCGTGTAGCGGTTCAGTGAATCGAAGAGGATCCAGTCCTCGCTCTGGGTGGCGGAGCGTCCCACGGATCGATCGCTGGCCCCCTCGATGCTTCCATAGGTGCGGGTGTCGACGGCCGTGGTGTCGGTCCCGACGACGCGGAGCAGATACACCGTGTCTGCCGAATTGTTGAGGCTCAGCCCTGCCGTGGTCAGACCCTGGGAACGCTGCCACGCGACCGCTGCGCTACCGGTGACGAGCCTCACTGCGGCCGGAGCGAGCACGCCGTCGAGCGCGAATCGCACCGTGCGGTCCGCGTCGGTAAGCCGGAACTCGTCGAGCGCGAGCGTGCCGGACCCCACGTTCTGCACTTCGACCCATTCGTCCCCTCTGGAATCGTAGATTCCGTCCCCGTCCCAGTCGCGCGCCGGTCCCGCGAGGATCTCGTTCAAAAGGAGCCCCGTCCCGATCGCCCGCGCGCCGCCGTGTGCCCGCGAATCACCGGCCGCCCGCGCGCCGCCGGCCGTGTCCCGGATCAACACCGTCTGAATCGCGACCGCCACGGCGCTCGCGCCCACGAGCGCCCACACGACACTTCCCCACCGACGAATCATCGATTTTCTCCCTGCGCCTTGGCGCGGTTTGGTCGGGGGACTGTTGCGGATGCGCGAGGAGGCGATGCGGGGGATGGGTTGCCGCTATCGAGGAGGTGGTGCGACCGCCATTCGTTCCTTACGTTTCGCGATGCCGGGTGCGCCAGAGCGCGCGGGGGGCTCCTTGATCGGGGAGGAGACGGGGAAGGGTCCAGAGCGCGGGAATCACGAGCAGCGCCGCGACGGCGGTTCCCCATCCGGGGTCCCCGAGGGAAACGAGCGTGCCGGGTGCGCTCAGCCAGAGAGCGAAGAGGACGGAAGCGGCCAGGACGCCGCGCACGCTCGCGAGCCCGTAGATCGCCACCGTGATCCCGGCGAACGCGAGCGGGAGCGGCCAGCGTTCGAGCGCCACGGACGGATGGGTCCAAAGCTGAAGTGCTCCGGTCAGACCCGCGCAGGTGCCGCCCGCCGCGAGCATCCGGAGCTGCACTAAGTCGACATCCACCCCGGCGGCCACCGCCGCGAGTGGATTGCTGCCCACGATCCTGAGATCGAATCCGGGCGCCGAGGCGCGCAGCACGTGCGCGAATGCGAACGCGATCAGAACCCCCAGGGAGAGGAGCAGAATTCCCCCGGTCAGCACCGATTGAGGACCAAGACCGAGATCGGGAGTCCAGAGCACAGCCCCCGGCGGGGTCGCCAGCTCGAGCGCGAGCGCAGGCAACGCGGACGGAGCGAGCCAGCGCGCGACCGGCACCAACGCTCCTCCGAGGAGGAGTCCGCTCAGGACCTCGTGCACCGCGAACCGCCACCGGAGCCACAGCAAGACCGCACCCGCGAGCGCACCCGCGCCGGCGCCGGCGAGGAGCGCCAGGACGGCTCGCGCGGCGGGATCGATCGACGGCTCGCGTACGATCACCGCGCCGACTGCGAACCCGGCGAGAAACTGCGCGTAGATCCCGAGATTCAGGACGCCCGCGTAGAGCGGCATCATGAATCCAAGTCCCAAGAAGAGGAGTCCCGCCATGACGAGGATCACATCGCCGGTCCACGGCGCGGACCAGGCCGCCGGATCCCAGGGAGACGACTGGCGCGCGAGGACCTGCGTGCCGGCGGCGAGCAGGATGAAGGCGGCCGCGTTGGCGAGAAGAGGCCGCCATCCCCCGCGGCAGCGGCCCGGGATCACGCCGCCGTCCCCCCGTCCCGCGCGCGTCCGGTCACGCCGCCGTCCCCCCGTCCCGCGCGTGTCCGGTCACGCCGCCGTCCCCGACATCTCGTCGATGATCGCCTCGCGCGTGAGCGTCTCGGTCACGGGGAGCCAAACCAGTCTTCCCGCCGCGAGCACCGCGAGCCGGTCCGCCACGCGGAGCGCTTCCTCGGGATCTTCCGTCAGCCAGAGGAGACCGCTGCCGCGCTCGCACTGGAGCACGATCGCCTTTCTCACGTATTCCTGCGCCTCGAGGCCGAGCCCCTGGGCGGGAGAGCGGGCCACGAGGAGCACAGGGTTTCGGAGCACCTCGCGCGCGATCACGATCCGTTGCCGCGCGCCGAGGCTCAGGCGGCCGAAGCGGTCGCGGGGCTTGGCGTCGGGCACCTCGAAATCCGCGAGCGAGCGGACCGCGTTTCCACGGATGGATTCGAACTTGAGCCAGCCGCGCTTCGCGAACGGGCCGCGGCGGGTCTGGCCGAGGATCAGGTTTTCCTCGACGGTGAAATCCTCGAGCGACTGGTCGCGCGCGTGGGGCGGATTCACGAAGCTCATCCCCGCCTCCACGCGCTGGCGCCGGTTCGTCGCTGCGATTTCCTTCCCGAGGAACTGGATCGACCCACGGTCGGGAGCCCGCTGCCCGAGCAGCATCTCATGGAGGAGGTTCAGACCGTCCGCGGGGGCTCCGACGATCGCGAGCACTTCCCCGGTCCGCACTTCGAAGGCGACGCCCGCGAGCGAGGTCTCGCGGCCACGCCCTTCGAGCACGATGCCGTCGGCGCGGAGAAGCGCTTCCCCCGCCGCGTGCTGCCCGGTCGGCGAGCGCCTCGGGGAGCCCCCGGTCCATCGCTCGATCAACGCGGATTCCGTGACCTGCGCGGTGGGAACCGTGACGGCTTCCTGGCCGCGCCAGAGGATCGTCACCGCTCGCGCTTCGGGATATCCGTCGCGGGCCCACGTGCTCGAGAACACGACCGGGATCATGTCCTCGCGCGCGATTCCCTGCACGATGCCGAGGAACTGGCGGGCCTCGTGGGGACCCAGCTCGCTCGTCGGCTCATCCAGGAGGAGGACCCCCGGCGAGTCGTCGAGCGCCGCCGCGAGCTCGAGGAGCCGCCGCTCGAGCGGACGGAGCGCTTCCACCGGAACGTCGAGAAGCCCCTCGAGGCCGACGCGCTTCGCGAGTGCCTGGGCGTGCTCCGTCGCCTTGCGGCCGTGGATGGCGATGCCGAGCCGCCGGGGAGGACGGGCAAGGAGAAGCCGCGCGTGGAGCGAGAGGTGGCTCAAGTCGCGCCCATGGGGGATGAATCGCCCGGCGTGCCGCCTCCGACGCCCGGAGGTCCCGTTCAGGTCGCCGATCGAGACGATGCCGCGCTCTTCGCGGCGGAGCCCGGCGAGCGTTTCGAGGAGCGCCGTCTTCCCGGAATCCCGCTCGCCGAGGACCATGTGCACGGTCCCCGGCTCCACATCGAGGTCGAGATCGCGCACGAGCCATCGCGAGCCATCCGCCACCGTGAGCCCCTTCACCCGCAACCCATTCCCCTTCCCGCTCGCCACCGCACCCCCCTTCACGGCCTGCACGTCCGTTTCAGCCTTTGCCCGGGCGCCTCTCAATCCGGCAGGACCCGGGTTCCCGCCCTTCCTTCCAACGCGTCCCGGATCTTCCCCGGCGAGGCGATCAATACCGAACCTCCCCCGCCGCGGACGAATTCGATCGCCGCCTGGACCTTGGGTCCCATGCTCCCCGGTGGAAAATGCCCTTCCGCGAGCAAACGTTCAAGCTCCGAAGCGGTCGCGGCCGGAAGATCCTGCTGATCGGGCTTCCCGAAATTCACCGCGACCCGGTCCACGCTGGTCACCATCACGAGCGCCTCCGAGCCGAGAAGCCTCGCGAGGAGCGAGGAGGCGAGGTCCTTGTCGATCACCGCCTCGACGCCGTGGAGCGTTCCGTCCCACTGACGCGAGACCGGGATCCCGCCACCGCCGACCGCGATCACGATCGTGTCCTCGCGCACCAATTTCCGGATCGCCTCGATCTCGACGATCTCGAGCGGTTTCGGGGACGGGACGACGCGCCGGTAGCCCCTCCCCGCGTCCTCCACGACCGTCCAGCCCCGTTCATTCGCCAGAGTCCGCGCGCGTTCGTGGGTGTAGAACGGGCCGATTGGTTTCGTGGGGCGGCGAAACGCGGGGTCCCGCTCGTCCACGATCACCTGGGTTACCACCGTCACCACCGGGCGCTCGATCCCGATCCGGTGAAGCTCGTTCTGGAGCGTCTGCTGCATCATGTACCCGATCCCGCCTTGCGAATCGGCCCCGCATACGTCGAGCGGCATGGGCGGGATCTGATCGCGCACCGCCTCGTTCCGGATCAGGATATTTCCCACGATCGGCCCGTTCCCGTGGCTCAGCACGACCTTCATGCCCTCCTTCACGAGGCGCGCGATCGGCTCCATGGTGACGCGGGTGATCGAGAGCTGCTCCTCGAACGTACCCGTCCCCCGTGCGGGGAGGATCGCGTTTCCGCCGAGCGTGATCACGGCGGACCGGGGGAGCGTCTGCGTGCGCGGCTCGGTCTCGACCGGCGTCATCCGGCAGCGTGCGGGCTCATTCGTCAGCGCGCGGCCCGGGTCTGGCTCGAGACCGTAGTACCGATGCGGCGCAGCGCCTCACGGATGTTTTCGATCGAGTTGGCGTAGGAGAGGCGGATGTAGCCTTCTCCGCGCGGTCCGAATGCGGTGCCCGAGAGCACCGCGACTCCGGCCTCTTCGAGGAGCACCCGCTCGACGTCCGCGCTCTTCATGTGAAGCGCCTGGACGTTCGGGAAGACATAGAACGCGCCCGCGGGCTTCAGGCAACGGAGCCCCGGAATCGCGTTCAACCCGTTCACGATCTCGTCCCGGCGGCGATGGAACTCCGCGATCATGGCGCGGATCGGATCTTGAGAGCCGCCGAGCGCCGTGATCGCCGCCCGCTGGACGAACGACGTCGCGCAGGAGTAGACGTTGGTTGCGAGACGCGCGACGTGCTTCGCGAGCGTGGGATTCATGATCCCGTACCCGAGCCGCCACCCGGTCATCGCGTAGGTCTTCGAGAACCCGTCGAGGAGGATCGTCTTCTCCGCCATGCCGGGGCGCGTGGCGATCGACTCGTGGACGCCTTCGTAGAGGATCTTCGAGTAGATCTCGTCGGAGAGCACGAAGATCTCGCGCTCCCGGAGCAGCGACGCGATCTCGTCGAGATCGTTGGGGGTGAGGACCGAGCCGGTGGGATTGTGTGGCGAGTTGAGCACGACCATCCGCGTCTTCGGGGTGAGCAAGGGTTCCAGGTCCCCAGCACCGAAGCGGAATCCGCGCTCCTCGCGCAGCACCATCGGAACGGGCTTCGCGCCCAGGAACCGGACCACCGACTCGTAGATCGGGAATCCCGGGTCGGGGACCACCACTTCATCGCCCGGATTCACGCACGCCATAATCGCGAACGTGAGGACCGGCTTTCCTCCCGGCGTCACGACGACCTGGTCCATTGCTACGGGGAGCCCGCGGTCCTTGCTGATGAAGGCGGCGATGGCTTCGCGCACCTCGGGCAGACCCGCCGAGGGGCCGTAATGCGTGAATCCCTCGTCCAGCGCCCGGACCGCCGCGGCGCGGATGGGAGCGGGCGTGTCGAAGTCGGGCTCGCCGATCTCGAGGTGCACGATGGAGCGCCCTTGCGCTTCCAGAGCGCGGGCCTTCGCCAGAACCTCGAAGGCCGTCTCGGTGCCGAGCTGATTCATCCGGTCCGCGTAGCGCATGAGGTCTCCAGTCAGTGTCGATCCAGCCTGACCCACACCGTTCCGCTCCAGGGGCGCGGGCCGCTCGCGTCTTCCCCGCGCTGGAGCGCGTAGCCGAAACGCCAGAGGCGCTTCCCAAATCCTCCGCGGGCCGCGACCCACATCCCGGGCTTCGCCCGCGTGCGGAGCGTGGTCTCCCCCGAGGGCGTGAAGTCCACGCCCCACGCGGGAGCGCCGCTCGTGAGCCGCGTCGATTCGACCAGGAGCGAATGCTCGCCGAGCCCGCCGGCGCTCACATCCAGCCTGGTGCCCACGGTGGTGCTCGACGCGCGCGATCCAGCGCCCGCCGAAGCGCGCCTCAGCGCGTGGAAGGCCAGGCCTCGTCCCCCGCCGCGCGCGAGCGTCGCGTCGAGCAGCCCATAGGCCTCCCGCGCCTGGGCGCGGTCGCTGTCCTTCCCGAGTCCTACCGCTCCCAATCGCGCCCGCACGGGGAAGGCTCCGCGGCGCGAGGTCGCCTCCAATTCGAGGAGCCCGTCGTCCGCGGCGGCGTTCCCCGACCAGGAGCGCCACGTAAGACGCGCGCGTGA
>DASXQO010000132.1:0-3146 GCA_036507115.1 Candidatus Eiseniibacteriota bacterium
GCCGATGTCGCGATCAACTTCTTCCGTAGCCGCGAATCCGCCAAAGCCACCGCCGACGAGGTCCAGAAACGGGGCGTCAAGGCGCTCACCGTCCGCGCGAACGTCGGAAACTCGGAACAGATCCCCAAGATGTTCGAGGAAGTGAAGGGCGCCTTCGGGAAACTGGACATCCTTGTCTCGAACGCGGCGCTCGGGCATTTCGGAAACGTGCTCGAGGTGAACGACAAGATGTGGGACGTCGCGATGAGCACGAACGCAAAGGCGCTTCTCTTCTGCTCGCAGGAGGCGGTGAAGATGATGCCGGACGGCGGGAAGATCGTGGCGCTCACGTCCCTCGGATCGCACCGCTACATCCCCGGATATGCGGCGATCGGTGTCTCGAAGGCCGCGATCGAGACGCTCGTGCGTTACCTCGCCTACGAGCTCGGGCCGCGGAAGATCAACGTGAACGCGGTCTCGGGGGGCTTCATCGACACCGATTCCCTGAAGATCTTCCCGTCCTACGACGAGATCATCCGGGAATCGACACGCCGCACGCCTCTCGGTCGGGTGGGAACTCCGGAGGAAATCGCCAATGTGTCGGCGTTTCTCTGCACCGGCCGGGCGTCGTGGGTGACGGGCCAGGTGATCATCGTGGACGGGGGCTACACGCTGGGCTAGCGCCTCGGCCGGCGCGGCGACGATTCAGGGCCTCGGGCGCCTCCGATTCAGGGCCTCGGGCGCCTCGGCCACCACCACCCTCCGACCAGACGCGCGCTCCCCAGAAAGCGCGCGATCTTCCCGTCGAAGAGCAGGACCCCCACGATCCCCAGATTCACGATCGAGGCGATCATCACCGTCCGGACGATCGCGATGTCGCCGCCAAACTCCGGCGGCCGCGTGATGAGGTAGGCCAGCACCGATAGCTCGTTCACGAGCGCCAGCGCGATCCCCCAGCCTCGCGCGGCGCTGCGCCCGAGCCACAGGGCGGTCATGACGTAGAAACTTCCGGCGGCCATCACCGCGGCGAAGAGCGCGCTCTGGATCGCGAGGTGGAGCAGATATCCCCCCAACTTCGCCTGCGCGGCCTGCTGGACGATGTAGAACGCACCGCCGATGACGCCCCGGAACAGCTCCTCGAATCCCTTCACCGCCCAAAGCGCCGCGAGCACGTAGATCTCGGGCGGACGCGAGACCGTGCGCGGCCTCGCGGGGTTCGGGGCGTCCATTCCTAGACCGGCGCCGCCGCAGTGATCGTGGGAGAGTTCCGCACAGGGAAGTTGACCGAGTTCGCGATGAAGCAGGCTGCGTGAGCCCGTTCGTGAAGGGCCTTCGCCTTCTCGGCGTCCGATCCGGGGGCGATGGTGACCTTGGGATGGAGCGTGACCTCTGTGAACCGGACGACCCCCTCCACCCGCGCCATCGTTCCATCCGCGTCATCCTCGTAGCTGACCACGTGCACTCCGCCCCGCGCGCAGACGGCGAGGTAGCTCAGGCAGTGGCACGCGGAGAGGGCTGCCACGAGCAGGTCCTCGGGGTCATGGAGCGAAGGGTCGCCGCGAAACTGCTGCGCCGCCGATCCCCGGAGCGAGGGCTTCCCGGGGATGTCGATGCGGTACTCGCGCGAATAACCCTCGTATGTGGATGTGGCGCCCTTCGCCGCGCCGGTCCATACGAGCCGGCTCTTGAACTCGTGTTCCTCGCTCATTTCGTTTCTCCTTGCTGCCGCGACTCGTGCGCCCGCGCTTCCTGCGTGGGCAGGTCACGCCGTGGCGGTTTCGGTCGCGGCGCGTTCGTAGTTCAGATCCACCTTGCGGTCGAGACGGCGTCGCAGGTCCCAGTACCCCGCCGCCGCGAGGAGCGCCAGTCCTCCGATCGGAGTCCATAGGAGCATGGAACGCCTGGAAGCCAGATCGAGCAGGACGCCGCCGATGAGCGGTCCGATCGACCACCCGAACGAGTTGAACAACCCGTAGACGCCCATGTACCGCCCGCGAAGCTTCACCGTCGAGAAATTGGCGACGAGGTTCATCGAGGCGGGCGTGGTGACGATCTCGCCGAGCGTCACGACGAACATCGCGGCGGCTAGAAGCGTCAGGTCATGGCCGAAACCCATCATCGCATAGCCCAGCGCGTAGAGGATACTCCCCGCGACGAGCGCTGTGGTCATCCGGTAGGGAGCGAGGAAGCGCACGACCGGGAATTGCAGGAAAACCACCATGAGTCCGTTCAGGGCATAGAGCGCGCCCAGTTCCAGTTTCGAGATCCCGGCCCATTGCACCGCGTAGACCGACAAGGTCGAGATGAGCTGCGCCATCACCGTGAACAGGATCAGAGAAATCACGCAGTAGCGGACGAAGGTCCTGTTGCGGAGCGCCTGTCTGAGCTCCTCGAACCCGAATCGCGCGAGCGGAGCGGTGCCTGTGGACGAGGGAAGAAGGGTCGTCGCCTCCTGAACCTCCAGGGAGCGCGCGACGCGATGGGGCAGAGTCTCTTCGACCTTGATCGCCATGAAGAGTCCGGAGGCGAGCAGGACGCCTGCCGCGATCAGGAACAGCGTCGGATAGGAGAGCGCCGCGAGGAACCCTCCGATGGCCGGGCCGATCGCCCACCCGAGGTTCCCTCCAATACGGAGTATGGCGTAGTACTCGGCGCGCGCCGATCCCGTGGCGATGTCGGCCACCATCGCGCCCGACGGAGGCTCGAAGGCGCGGCCGGCGAACGCGCTGATCGCCGTGAAGAGGCCGAACCAGAAGATCGGCGCATGAACCAGGACGGCCGCGCCCAGCGCGACGAAGGATGCGGAGCGCACGATCTGCGTCCCCACGAGCACCACCTTCCGCCCCATCCTGTCGGTCAATTCGCCCCCCACGACCTGTCCGGCGGCGCCCGCGAGCGCGGCGAAGAAGAAGATGCCGCCCACGAGGCTCATCGGGACGCCTCGCTCCCCGTGCAGGTAGAGGCTCAAGAAGGGAATGACGATGGAGAATCCGGTGGATCCGAGGACCCGCCCGAGGAACAAATGCAGGAGCCGGCGGTCCCTCTGGAAGAGGGCGCGGCGCGGAAAGACGCTGTCGAGCCATCCGAGCATGTCTGGTAGATTTCGCGGGCCGGAGGCGATGCCGTTGGATCACGGGGCGATGCGCAGCAGAATACCCGCACGGAGC
>DASXQO010000133.1:0-11223 GCA_036507115.1 Candidatus Eiseniibacteriota bacterium
TATCCGCGGATCGATCCCGGAAAGGACGCGATCCTCCTCGACCTCTCGCGGATCGAAATCGAAGACCGGATCACGCGATGCCTCTCGGCGATCGGGCCGGTCCAGGCCGTCGTCAGCCGCCTCGGCACCGCGGCGCTCAACGATCCCGACGTGATGCGCGCGGTGCTCGATGAATTGAAACGGCGCGATCTTCCGTTCATCGACTCGCATCCCTCGGGGCCGAGCATGGTCGAGGAGATCGGCGAAGAGACCGGGGCGCGGACGCTCACGGTCGGGGCCACGCTCGATGACGACAAGGGAACGGCCGCGGCCGTTCGCGCCCGAATCAAGGAAATCGTCACCACCGTCGTGCAGCGCGGCTCCATGGTCGTGATGGTGAGGCCGAGCGCGCTCGTCCTCGACGTCCTTGAATCGGAGTTGCCGAGGATCAAAGCGCAGGGTGTGGAGCTCGTGCCCATCTCGCGCGTGGCGCTGTGAGCCGGCGCGACGCATGAGCGCCTCCGGCAGTCCCCGGATGAGGCCGCCCGCCCCATGACAACCGAGCTGAGCGTCAACGTCGACCATGTCGCGACGCTGCGCCAGGCCCGCGGTGGACGGGAGCCCGATCCGGTCGAGGCAGCGGTGCAGGCGCTCGACGCCGGCGCTTCCGGAATCACGGTCCATCTCCGCGAAGACCGGCGCCACATCCAGGACGACGATGTCGCCCGCCTGCGCGCGCTCCGGCGCGGCGTCATGAATCTCGAGATGGCGATCACCGAGGAGATGCTTCGCATCGCGGCCGAGGTGAAACCCGAGCGCGCGACCTTGGTCCCCGAGCGCAGGCAGGAGCTGACCACCGAGGGCGGGCTGGATCTCATTCGATACGGGACCCGCCTCCGCGATGCATGCGCGCGATTGCGGGAAGCCGGGATCATGGTGAGCCTCTTCCTCGACCCCGATCCCGGGACGATCGAAGCGGCGCGCGACACCGGCGCCGCGATCGTCGAGATCCACACCGGAGCCTACGCGAACGCGTGGGGGACCAAGACCGCAGAACGTGAGCTCGGGCGGATCCGCACCGCCGCCGAGCGACTCACGCGTCTCGGAATCGCTCCGCATGCCGGGCACGGCCTCAACGTTGAGAACATCGGCCCGCTCCTCGGGCTCCACCCGTTTCCGGAGCTGAGCATCGGGCACTCGATCGTCTCGCGCGCCGTGATCGTCGGGATGAACCAGGCCGTCCGCGAGATGCTCGAGGCCCTGAGGCGCGCCTAGAGCCACCGCCCTTCGCGAAGGGAGCCGCCCTCCCGCCGTCGTCGCCCCGCCGCCGCAAGCGAAGCCCCCCGCAGCCACCCACCGCGTAACGCCGATTTCAGCTCGATGCGCTCATCTTCAAGGACTGAGCCGGGTTCCGCGTGCCCCCGCGCGCGGTAAGGAGCCGGAACCGTGTTACGCCGAAGTCAGTCATCCGTAACACCTCCGTTACAAGCTCCTCCTACTGTTCTCGCCGAGCAGCCGAGTGGGTTCCTCGCGCGCGATGCCGCATCGGGCGCATCGACCACCGAGACAGGGAGAGGAGAGGGAATGAGATTACGCGAAGCGATCGTGGCGAGCCTTTTGACCTTCATGGTTCCGTGGAGCACGCGGGCGGCACAGGGCCCGCAGACCGCGCCGCGAGACCCCGCGCAGGGGACGGCATTTGCCTCTGCCATGGCCGACTCCCAGGACGTTCCGCAAAACGCTCCGCCGGCAGGCGCCCAGGCAGCGGCCGAGGGAACCGCCCTCACGCCGCCTCCGGTCCCCGTCCAGGCGACCGAGCCCGACTTCCCGCGCGGAAGAATCAGCGGGTACATGTTCGGCGACGTCTATTACAACGCGACCGGCGATCCGGTGCACCGCTACAACGCGGCGGGCGCCGACTCGAACAAGACCAACATCGACGGGAGCCCGCTCATCGGGAAGGATCTGAACGGGGTCCAATTACGCCGCATCTACTTCCAGCTCGACAACGACCTCTCGATCAAGTTCTCCACGCGGTTCCGGCTCGAGGTGGATTCGCGAGAGCTCACTTCGGGAGGCAAGCTGGGCGTGTACGTCAAGGCGGCCTATTTACAGGTGAAGAATCTCATTCCGCGGGGAAACTTCTTTTTCGGCGAGCTCACCACGCCCGCCTTCGAGAACACGGACGATTTCTGGCAGTATCGCTCGATCGAGAAGACCATCGTGGATTTCCGCGGCATCGCCCCCTCCGCCGATCTCGGGGTCGAGATGAAGGGATTCCTGGACGGGGGGCACAAGGTCGGATACGCGGCCATGGTGGCGAACGGGCCGGGACAAAGGCCTGAAAACAACCGATACAAGCGCTTCTGCCTGGCTCTCCCCTTGAGCCCGATCCGCGATCTCAAGATCGAGCCGTACGCCGACTACGAGGATGGAGCCGGGGGCGCAGACAGGGCGCTCTACAAGCTCTTCGCCGGGTACGAGCTGGCGAAGGTGGGGATCGGCGCGGAGGTCGTAGACCAGATCGTCCACTCCCCGACAGGTCCCAACACCGAGCCGTTCGGATTCTCGGTCTTCGCGCGGATGACGCCGGCGTCGACGCTGGGAGCCTTTGCGCGCTTCGACCGCTGGCAGCCCAACACGCGCGCGGCGAACCGGCTCGATTCGGATCTCATCATCGCGGGGCTCGATTGGCAGCCCTACAAGGACGTCCACGTGATGCCCAACGTGGAAGTGATGCAGTACCGGGCACGCGGAACCGCCGTCGCGCCCGCGCACCACGACACGCAGGCACGGCTCACGTTCTACTACAGATTCAGCAAGCCCTGACGGTCCGACACGATACAAAGGAGGAGTCTCTTGAAAACGACACGCAAGATCGTACGTAGCCCCGCGTTCCTGCTCGTGCTGGGTATCGCGCTCCTGGCGGCCCTCGCCCCGGCGGCGTTCGCCGCGCAGGGCCAGAACGCGCTCACAGGAGCGGGAGCGACGTTCCCGTATCCGCTCTACTCCAAGTGGTTCGACATGTATCACCAGAGGACCGGGATCCAGATCAACTACCAGTCGATCGGGAGCGGCGGCGGCATCCAGCAGATCAAGGCCGGCACGGTCGACTTCGGGGCCAGCGACGCCCCGCTCTCGGACGCGCGGCTGAAGGAGATGCCGCGCAAGCTCCTTCACTTCCCGACAGTCGGGGGAGCGGATGCGCTCGCGTATAACCTGCCTTCGCTCAAGCAGCCGCTCAAGCTCACGCCCGACATCATCGCGGGCATCTACATGGGTAAGATCACGACTTGGAACGACAGGCGGATCGCGGCGGCGAACCCGGGCGTGGCACTCCCGGCCGCGCCGATCCTCCCCGTGCACCGTTCGGACGGGAGCGGCACGACCCACATTTTCACGACGTACCTTTCCACAGTAAGCGTGCCGTGGAAGGAAATGGTCGGCGCCGGCACGTCCGTGAGCTGGCCGGTCGGGATCGGTGGGAAGGGCAATGAAGGCGTATCGGGCCTCATCAAGCAGACGCAGGGCGCGATCGGTTACGTGGAGCTGGCCTACGCCAAGCAGAATCGGCTCCCGGTAGCCCACGTGCGGAACAAGACCGGCAAGTTCATCGAGCCCACGCTCCCTTCGACCACCGCTGCGGCAGAGGGTGCGGCGCCCATGCTCGCCAGGGACGTGCGCTTTCCCATCGTGAATTCCCCGGCGCCGAACGCCTACCCGATTTGCGGGCTCACGTTCCTCCTCCTCTACCAGGATCAGAGAGACGCGGCGAAGGCGCACGCGCTCGCCGGGTTCATCGAGTGGGCGATCCATGACGGCCAGACGGCAGCGGCACCGCTCGACTACGCCCGGCTGCCGGAGGCGGTGGTGAAGGTGAACGAAGGCTCCCTGCGCAAGCTCACCCTTGCCGGGAAGCCTCTGCTCGCGAACCGGTGAAAGCAGCCCGGATCTCGGCCGACAGGGTCTACCGCGGCGCCTTGGGCGTCGCGGCGGCCCTGGTCTTCGTGGTGGTCGCCCTCATCGTCTTCGAGACGACCCGGGGCGCGGGGCTCGCGCTCCGCACCTTCGGCCTCGGCTTCCTCACGAGCACCGACTGGGACCCCGTAACCGAGAAGTTCGGCGCGCTCCCCTACATCTACGGCACCCTCGTCTCCTCGGCGCTCGCGCTTCTTCTCGCGGTACCTCTTGGAATTGGGACCGCCGTCTACCTGGCCGAGGTCGCAAATCGTCGCTTGGGGACGATCGTCTCCTTCGTAATCGAGCTTCTGGCCGCGATCCCCAGCATCGTCTACGGCGTCTGGGGATTCTTCGTTCTGGCGCCGTGGCTGCGAAGCGCGGTCGAGCCCTGGCTGATCGCCCATCTCGGATTCCTGCCGCTCTTCAGCGGCTATCCATTCGGGATCGGGATGCTGAACGCGGGGATCGTTCTCGCGATCATGGTGGTCCCGACGATCGTGTCGATCTCGCGTGAGGTGCTCCTGTCCACGCCGCGATCGGTTCGGGAGGCGGCGCTCGCGCTCGGGGCCACCCCGGCCGAGGCGATCGGGGTCGCGCTGGGCGCGGCCAAGCCGGGCATCCTGGGCGCGGTGATCCTCGCGCTCGGACGCGCGCTCGGTGAGACGATGGCGGTCACGATGGTGATCGGGAACACGAACCGCATCTCGGCATCGCTTCTCGATCCGGGCGCCACCATGGCGAGCATCATCGCCAACGAATTCACGGAAGCCACGACGCCCCTCTATATCTCGTCGCTGATCGAGATCGCCCTCGTGCTCTTCGCGATCACGATCGTGGTGAACGGCCTCGCCCGCCTGCTGGTTCTGTGGGCAACGGGAGGACGGCGCACCGTACTGGCATGAGCAAATCGACCCTCGCCAAGACGGCCGGACATATCAACCGGCGAGCCATCTGGAGCCGGATCGCGATCGGCTCCTGCTACGCGGCCGGCGCGCTCGTGATCCTGCCGCTCGCGCTCATCATGTGGCACCTGATCGCGAAGGGACTGCCCGCGCTCTCGCTCTCGTTCTTCACCGAGATGCCGAAGCCGGTGGGGGAGCCGGGCGGGGGGATGGCGAACGCGATCGTCGGCACCTTGATCCTCGTCGGGCTGGGCGCGCTCTTCGCGGTGCCGGTCGGCATTGGAGCGGGCGTCTACCTGGCGGAATTCGGGCGCGGCCGCTTCTCCGCCCTGGTCCGGTACACCACGGACCTGCTCGGCGGCGTGCCGTCGATCGTCGTGGGCGTCGCGGCGTACGGGCTCGTCGTGATCCCCATGGGCGGGTTCTCGGCGCTCGCGGGCGGAGTAGCGCTCGGCATCTTGATGCTGCCGACGATCATTCGATCGACGGAGGAGGTCGTGCGGCTCGTTCCGCAATCCTATCGCGAAGCGGCGCTGGCGCTCGGAGCGCCGCGATGGAAAGTCACGCAGCAGGTCGTGATCCCCGCGGCGCGCGCCGGGATCGTCACGGCGTGCATGCTCGCGGTCGCGCGCGCGGCCGGCGAGACCGCCCCCTTGCTCTTCACCGCGCTCGGAAACCGGTTCTGGTCGGTAGCACTCGACAAGCCGATCGCCTCGCTCCCCGTGTTCGTCTTCGACTACGCGCGGGCTCCCTACGACGATTGGAACCGCCAGGCGTGGACGGGAGCGCTCGTGCTCGTGATGATGGTCACCGTGATCTCGGCGTTGTTGCGGATTACCGTGAGGAGGGTCGTCCCGAGGTAGAGGTTCCGGGCCCCGGAGCCGGCGCGCCCGCCGATTCCGCAGCGTCCTCCGCGTGGTGCTTGATCACGCGGGCCTCGGCGACGAAGATCGCTTCCTCGGCGATGTTCGTCGCGAGATCGGCGACCCGCTCGAGGTTCCGGCTCACCAGGAGCAGCTCCAGCGCGCGCGGCACCGATTCGGGGGACTGGACCATGCCTCCGGAGAGCTTGGCGAAGATCTTCGCCTTGAGACCGTCGATCTCCACGTCCCGCTCGCAAATCCTGCGTGCCGTCGCCGCGTCGCCGTTCAGCCATGCCGTCACCGCGTCCCGGAGCATCGTGATCGTGCGCTCGGCCATCATCGGAATGTCCTCGAGCGGCTTCGATTGCGGCATCCCGCTCAGCCGGACGGCGCTCTGGGCGATGTTGACCGCGTGGTCGCCGATCCGTTCCAGATCGTTCGAGATGCGGATCGCGGCCACGAGGAACCGCAGGTCGCGGGCCACCGGCTGCTGGAGCCCGAGAAAATTCAGCGACTGGCTCTCGATCTGCAGCTCGATCCGATCGATGGCCATGTCCTCGACTTTCACCTCTTCGGCGAGCTTCGCGTTCCGGGTCTTCAGGGCCTCCATCGACTTCACGAGCGCGGTTTCCGCGCGCCCGGCCATTTCGCTCAGCCGGTCGCGAAGCGCTTCGAGCTCGTGATGAAAGTGACGTTCCATGTCGACCCTCTCCTGCCGGGGGTGGAGACTGACTCCCGATCTTATCCGAAGCGGCCGGTGATGTAATCCTCGGTTAAGCGCTCGCGCGGATGGGTGAAAATATCCCGCGTGGGTCCCACCTCGACCAGCTTCCCTTCCATGAGGAACGCGGTCCGGTCCGAGATCCGCGCCGCCTGCTGCATGTTGTGGGTGACGATCACGACCGAGATCTTGCTCCGGATCTCGAGGATCAGCTCTTCGATCTTGGCGGTGGCGGTGGGGTCGAGCGCCGATGCGGGCTCGTCGAGCAGGAGCACCTCCGGCTTGACCGCGAGCGCCCGGGCGATGCAGAGCCGCTGCTGCTGCCCTCCCGAGAGACCCAGCGCCGGACGATTCAAGCGGTCCTTCACCTCGCTCCAGAGCGCGGCCTGCTGGAGCGCCCCCTCGACCGCATGCTCCAACTCCCGCTTGGAGCGCACGCCGAGCAGCCGGGGTCCGTAGGCCACGTTCTGAAAGATCGACATGGGGAAGGGATTCGCCCGCTGGAAGACCATCCCGACGCGGCGCCTCAGCTCCACGAGGTCGATCCCGCTTCGAAGGATGTCCATTCCGTCGAAGTGGATGGACCCATCGTAGCGCACCGGTGGGAAGAGGTCGTTCATCCGGTTGAAACAGCGGAGCAACGTGGACTTGCCACAGCCGGAGGGCCCGATGATGGCCGCGATCTGGAGCTCCGGGATCCCGAGGCTTATGGACTTGAGGACCTGGTGCGTCCCGTACCAGAGGGAAAGGTCCCGTGCATCGATCACCGGTTTCGAATTCTCTTTCGCGTCCGGATCCGCCGGCTCCCTCTTGCCGACCTCCGCTCCGGATACGAAGGCGTGCCCGGGCCGGTTCGGATCCCGGGCTGGCGATTCGGCGAGAAAACCCATGCAACAACAATAGGTAGGCGAAGCGAAGCCTCGGGTGACGGGAATGTTACAACTGTGTTACGAGGAGGTTCCCGGAGCAGGGTACTGAGGGGGCCCCGGGCCGTTCGCCGGAACCTCGAACCAGAACGTGCTCCCGCGCCCCGGCGCGCTCTCCACGCCGACCCGCCCGCCGTGCAGCTCGACCGCGTGCTTCACGATCGACAGCCCGAGACCGGTTCCCCCCATGGCCCGGGAGCGCCCGTGGTCGGCCCGGTAGAAGCGCTCGAACACGCGCGACAGATGCTGGGTCTCGATCCCCCGGCCCGTATCCGCCACCGAAACGCGGATCGTGGACGGCCCGGTCTCCGCGAAGATCCTCACCCGGCCCGAGTCGGTGTACTTGATGGCGTTGTCGAGCATGTTGCGGAGCGCGACCTCGATCCGTTTGCGGTCGAAGCGGGCGCGGAGGCCCGGCCTTATCTCGAGGTCCAGGGAAAGACCGCGTCGCGCCGCGAGCTCCTCGAATCCCGAGGCCATGTCCCGCACCACCGAGGCCAGGTCCCAGTCCTTGACGTCCAGGGCGGCGTCCGGGCGGTCCAGGTCCGCCAGCTCGAGAAGGTCCTCGACGATCGCCTCCAGGCGGACGGCCTGGCTCCGGATCGTCTCGACGAAACGCCTCCGGTTCGCCTCGTCTTCGAGACCGCCTTGCAGGAGTGTCTCCGCGTAGCCGTGGATCGAGGTCAGCGGCGTCTTGAGCTCGTGCGACACGTTGGCGACGAATTCCCGGCGCAGGGTCGCCATCACCCGCTCCGGCTTCAGGTCCCGGATCGTGAGAAGCCAATCGCCTGTCTCGGAGCCCTCCCGGACCGGCGCGACCGCAACCTCGTGGTCGCGGCGATCCTCGACGTAGAGGGCGGCTTCGCGCCGTATCGCGGTGCCGTGGCGCATCGCCTCGCGCACGATCTCCTCGAGGACAGGCTGGCGGGCCGCGGCGAGACGCGGGGCCGGGACGGCCGGGCGTTCCGCCCCGACCAGCCGCCAGAAGCGCTCGTTTGCGTGGAGGATGGTCAGATCGGGGGCGAGGAGCGCGACCCCCTCGCTCAGGTTCCCGATCACGGCCTCGCTCAGATTCCGCTCCGCCCGAAGCTCGGAGAGTTTCGAATCCAGGCGCTCCGCCATGGAATTGAGCACGCGGGCCAGGGCCCCAAGCTCGTCATGCGCGTCCACCGGGATCCGGGTGGCGAGATCGCCCTGGCCGAGCGACTCGGCCGAGCGGCGCATGGCGCGCAGGCGGCGGTCGATGCGGGTGCCGAGCAAATAGCCGGCCGCGAGAACCGCGAGGAAGACGGCGCCGACCGCCATCCACAGGTGCCTCTGCCAGCGGCGGGCGAATTCGGTCGCTTGCTGGAGTGGAAGCGAGATGCGGAGCACCGCCTGCGGCCCCGTGCGTCGGGCGGCGGACGGCGCGAGCGGCTCGGCGATGTAGAAAAGCTGCCTGCGGATCGTCCAGCTCTGGCGTCTCGCCTCGCCGAGTCCCTTCTCGAGGGCAGCCTTGACCTCGGAGCGTCCGCTGTGGTTCTCCATGAGCGGAACCGAATCGAGGGGCACTTCGGAGTCGCCCAGGACGCGGCCCGTGGAATCGATCACCGTGACCCTCCGTCCGATCGCCGCGCCCGCGCGGTCGCACCAGGCGTCGACCGCCGGGATATTCCCGCGCGCGATGTCGGCGAGAGGGGCGGACAGACGTAACAGCGCGAGCTCGCGCCTTCCCTCCTCCTCGAGCGAACGCGTCGCCATGCGGGCCGAGTCGCGGTCGAGAGCGAGGCCCGCGACGAGCAGCCCCACGCCGAGGAAAATCGCGATGAGGGAATAGTACCGCGCGGTGAGCGAGGTCACGGGTTACTTCGCGGAGATTTCGGCTGCGTAACCCACACCCGTGACCGTTCGGATCAGCGCGGCGTCGCGGCCGAGCTTCGCGCGGAGCCTGCGCACATGGACGTCGACGGTCCTGGTCTCGCCGAAGTAGCCCAGGCCCCAGACCTTGTCCAGGAGCTGCTCCCTCGAGAAGACCCGTCCGGGTTTCTGCAGCAGATACTCGAGCAGGCGATATTCGGTGGGAGTCAGGTCCAGCTCGCGGTTGTGAAGGAGCACGCGATGCCGCTCGCTGTCGAACTGGAAGGGGCCGACCTTGACTGGTGCCGCCGGTTCCTCGCCGCGCGTCCGTCTCAAGATGGCCTGGACGCGCGCGACGAGCTCCTTGGGTGAGAACGGCTTGGTCAGATAGTCGTCCGCGCCGCGCTCGAACCCGACGAGCTTGTCCATCTCGGTGCCGCGGGCGGTCAACACGAGGATCGGCAACGCGCGCGTGCGCGGCTCGCCGCGGATCGCGCCCAGCACTTCCAGGCCGCTCATCTTGGGCAGGAGGAGGTCCAGGATGAGAAGATCGGGCGCCGATTGGAACACCCGGTTGAGCCCCGCATCGCCGTCGTGCTCTTGGAGCACGCGGTATCCCTCGCGGGCGAGGTTATAGCTCACGAGGTCGCAGATTTCGGCCTCGTCGTCCACGATGAGGATCGTCGATCGGGGCGTTTTGGGCACCTTGCGGTAGCGCTCTCGGGATGGAGACGGCCGACTCCTCTCCGAGTCGGTGTCCTTCTCAACGTCGCCCAGTATAGCATCCGGCTTCGTTTCCACGGTTACCCCCGCGAGCATGCCCTGCCCGCCCGGAGAATCCTCCGCGGTTGTTACCTTCCCAAGACGTCCGCGTGAACGGGAGGTTACAAGCCGAGCATCCTGCTTTCCCGCATTGACTTCCTGGCGGACGTCGGGTACGCTGCGCGGCCTGCGTCGCCGAAAGTTCAGGGCTGATTCAACGTTTCCGGAGACATTCGAGAGCGATGAGAGTGCGTTCAAGAGCATGATGACGCGCAGCGACCAGTGGAAGTTCTGGCTCACCGTGGCCTTCGTGATGGCTTCGCTTTTGACGCTCTGGCCCACGTTCGAGTTCTACTCGCTCTCCCCGCAGCGGCGGCAAGAGGTGCTTCGGGCCAGGCCTTCCTTGGCGACCAACGAAGCCGAACGAATCCGGATGGAGAAGGACGTCAAGCTGCGCGAGAGGGCGATCAAGCTCGGCCTCGATCTCCAGGGAGGCATGTATCTCCTCCTGGAGGTAGACACCTCGAAGCTCGGCCCCGCGGAAGCCAGGAACGCCGTGGATCAGGTGAGGCAGATCATCAACAACCGGATCGACCAGTTCGGGGTGGCCGAACCCTCGATCCAGAAGCAGGGCGACAACCGGATCCTGATCCAGCTTCCCGGTCTCCTGGACCAGGAGCGGGCCAAGTCACTCATCGGCCAGACGGCGCTTCTCGAATTCAAGCTCGTGAAGACCGAGGAGGAAGCGAAGGCGCTCTACGACCGCGTCGACGCCTACTTCGCGCGCAAGCTGCGCGGGGGCGCCCTGCCCGACAGCGCGGCACCCGACTCGGTCCTTCATCCCTTCACCTCCAAGCTCCTCGCTTCGTCCGCCTCGGAGGCGGTGGTCCTCAGCGAAAACATCGCGATCGTGGACTCGATGATCCGCGGGCTCAAGGCCGACTCGACCTTCATGACCGACGCGGATCTTCTCTGGGACGCGCACGACACCGAGGTTTCGGGCCGCACGGCCCGCGCGCTCTACGTTGTGGGGACAGAGGCGCTGATGAAGGGTTCCGAGGTGGCGAGCGCCCAGATGCGGATGGATCTGGACGCGGCGCGGCCGGGCGCGCCCGGGGTTTCCTTCAACCTGACGAGCCGCGGCGGCGCTCTCTTCGGAGACCTCACCGGGGCCAACGTGGGCCGCAGGCTCGCGATCGTGCTCGACGGAAAGATCCAGTCCGCCCCCAACATCCAGGAGAAGATTCCGCGCGGCCAGGGCTCGATCACGGGGA